>NZ_CP147917.1:1920041-2240048 GCF_039645965.1 Sulfurimonas sp. HSL3-2
AAATTTATAAAATGGGCGAAGAATAGCTCGAGTGTACAACCAATAAACAACTGGGCACCTGAAGCTCACCAGCTCAAATCAAAGACTCCTACAATGGGCGGGATCGTTTTTATAACATCCACCATCATCGCTTCACTTTTAACGGTAAAACTGACAAATATCTATGTTATCGGCGCACTTACCACCATCATCACTTTTGCACTTATCGGTCTTCAAGACGATATGGCAAAGATAAAAAATAAACTCAATACTGCCGGACTCTCTGCACGTGCAAAACTTTTTGCTCAGATACTCAGTGCAGGCGGTATTGCACTGTTTTTATATATTTTCGCAGAGTTCGATACCGATCTGTACATACCGTTTATGAAGAACCCGATCTTTGATATGGGGATCTTCGCCATCATTTTTTGGATCATCGTCATGGTCTCTGCTTCAAATGCCGTAAACCTGACAGACGGTCTTGACGGTCTTGCTACCGTTCCTTCCATCGCATCTTTGTCATCACTCAGCCTTATCGTGTATGCAACGGGGAACAGCGTGTTTAGCGACTACCTGTTGATCCCGCATTTCAATGTCGGCGAGGTGGTCATCATCGCAGCGGCACTCATCGGTTCGCTTGCAGGATTTTTATGGTTTAACTGTCATCCGGCAGAGGTATTTATGGGTGACAGCGGTTCACTGACTCTTGGAGCGTTTATAGCTTACATGGCGGTCATAAGTAAAGTCGAGATACTTCTAGTGTTGATCGGTCTTATCTTCGTGATCGAGACTCTTTCCGTGATACTTCAAGTCGGAAGCTTTAAACTGCGTAAAAAACGCATCTTTTTAATGGCTCCGATCCACCACCATTTCGAGATGAAGAACTGGTCTGAGAACAAGATCATCGTCAGATTCTGGATCATCGCGATCATCTCAAACCTGATCGCTATCATAACTCTAAAGATACGCTAAGATGGGTGTAGTATCTCTTTTTGGATATGGCGGAACTACAAAAGCTCTTGCAAAGAAGATCAAAAACGTCGTCTTTTACGATGATAAAGTCACAAAACCCTTTACTGATGAAAATGGTTTTAAAGTAAAACCTTCAAGCGACTTCGATCCTAAATATTCCTCTTTGGAGATCACTTCTCCGGGTATCCCGCCGCACAATCCACTGATACAAAAAGCTGCAAACCTTATCAGCGAATATGACTATTTTGCAGATAAGATGCCTTTTTCTATCTGGATCAGCGGGACAAACGGTAAGACGACGACTACACAGATGACACATCATCTGCTTCGCGAGTATGGAAGCCTTGAGGGCGGAAACATCGGGACGGCTCTTGCAGATCTTGCAACCGAAGCTCCGATATGGGTTCTTGAGACCAGCAGTTTTACCCTTCACTATACAAACAAAGCAAAACCGAATATCTATGTCTTGCTTCCTCTTTCTCCCGACCATCTTTCATGGCACGGTGATATGTCTTCATATATAGAAGATAAACTAAAACCTGTTCAAATGATGAAGGACGGGGAGATAGCTATAATCCCAAAAGAGCATAAAGACTCTTTAAAAAGCAAAGCAAACATCATCTTTTATGAAGATGAAAACGAGCTGGCAGACATCTTTGAGATCGAACTTGAAAAGATCAATTTTCAAGGGGTGTTTTTACTTGATGCACTTTTAGCACTTTGTATCAAAAAGATACTTTATAACATAGCGGACTATGAAGCGATCAATGCATTTGTCATTGATCCTCACCGCCAGGAGGAACTGCAGGACTCAAAAGGCAGACTTTGGGTAAACGATACAAAAGCAACCAATCTTGATGCGACCATCGGTGCACTTAAAAGATATAAAGAGAAAAATATCCATCTAATACTCGGCGGAGACGACAAAGGTGTCGATCTGACACAGCTTTTTGAATACCTAAAAGAGTTACATGTAAAGCGCCCTGCAGGTGTAAGCATCTATGCGATAGGCTCAAACCAAGAGAAACTTTTAAAACTTTCAAATGAGTATGGCCTGCAATGTAAAGGGTACGGTATCTTAGACAATGC
Organism: Sulfurimonas sp. HSL3-2; assembly: GCF_039645965.1. GTDB lineage: Bacteria > Campylobacterota > Campylobacteria > Campylobacterales > Sulfurimonadaceae > Hydrocurvibacter > Hydrocurvibacter mobilis. The sequence goes on from NZ_CP147917.1 coordinate 1,922,082, forward strand.
CGTAAGCGAAATAGCCAAAGTTCTAAAAGCTGATGAAGTCGCACTGCTCTCGCCTGCGGCCGCAAGTTTAGATCAGTTTACTTCCTATGCTCACCGCGGGGACAGATTCAAAGAGCTAGTCCGTAGTCTCTAGCTCTTCTGTTTTACCCTTATATATAGGTATTCTACATTTATTACTCTTTATCAAATAAAATTTCTCAGAAAATATAGGGATATTAAAAAAATTAATATATAATGACGCAGTTTTTAAATACTTCAAAAAGGAAAAATATGAAAAAATTTACACTATCGGCTTTATTATTGGCTGCAATGATGTTTATAGGTGCATCTTCACTAAATGCTAGTGATATGAAATGTGGTGCAGGAAAATGTGGTACTGCAATGAAATGTGGCGCTGCTATGTCAAAAGATATGAAAGTAAAAGGTTGTAAATGTAAAGACTGCAACCATCCAAACTGTGCGGCAAAACTAGATCCGACAAAAGCTTGTGACTGCCCTATGAAACCTATCAAAAAATGTAACGGTAAAAAAGCTGATATGCCTGCAAAAAAATGCGGTAACTCGAACTAATTTTTCTCTTTTACATGTAAGGGTATCTTCCTTACATGTAAACTCTTCTCTTTATAAAATCTACTTTATTACTCTAAACCGATATACTTAAACTTCCGCCGTTTGTCTGTGACTGGCTGGTATTATATGCCGACAGTATATTTTTCATCAGTATCGATTGCAGACCGTTTTGCGCATGGCTGTTTGTTTTACAGTTAGCTTTAGGTGCCTGCGGGCTGCACTGCCCAAGTGCACTTAAAAGTTCATTGCCGTCTATCATGCCGTCTGAATTTTGATCCAGTCTGCTAAAGAGCTTGTCTGACTCGGCCATATCCTGCGATAACTGCATAGCAGCACTGCTGAACTCAATTTTATCGATAGAGCCGTTTTTGTTAGTATCTAAAGTACTTAGGAGCTGATTGCTGATCTCCTTCATCTTAGAACTAAAATCATTTTTTGCTAGTGCGTTTACTCCGCTTTGACTTTGTGTATTTAGCATAGATGCATAGTTTTTTGACACCATACTACTATTTACTATCATAGTTATCTCCTTTCTTCGATCTTACCTAGCTTGAATAGATATGGATGCTTAGCAAAAACAATTCCATCTTATTAGAAACCGTTTTGGATGTTTCAAAAGCTACCTTATGCTAAAATATGTTTACATGTAAAGGATGATAGTTTGGATTTAAAAGCTCAAATACTTAAAGACGGCATCGATGTTCCCGATAACTTTTTTTATAACGTACAAAAGTACAAAGAACATCTCTTAAAATGGAACAAGATCCATAACCTTACAGGCGCTAAAGATGAAAAGACACTGGATGATTTCATCTATGATGCCGTGTTCCCGGTCAAATTTCTACCACATGTCGATACATTAATGGATATAGGGACAGGTGCAGGATTTCCGGGGATGATACTTGCTTTTGCCCTGCCTGATACCAAAGTGACCCTTGTAGAGCCTCTTGCAAAGCGTGCGAGTTTTTTACAGTTTATAAAAGCTGATCTGAAACTTGACAATGTCGAGGTCAAAAAATGCAGGGTTGAAGAACTGGAAAACAGAACATTTGATATAATAACATCACGCGCAGTGACTGAGACGAAGATGTTACTTGAACTCAGCCGTCCTTTTAGAACCGAAGCTACCATGCTTCTTTTTTACAAGGGTGAAAAAGTGTATGATGAAGTGGACGAAGGGTATGACCATGAGGTCATCAAGACCCATAACCGTCATTACCTCATCATAAAAAATATAAAATAGTCAGGAAATAAAATGTTAAAGTATCTAGTAGTCATCGGTGTGATAGCCGCAGTTTATTATTTTTTTATAAAGAAAAAACCAGCTGTCACTTCATCGAACAAATCCGATAAATCTGAAAAGCTGCAAGACAATGACATGGTCCAATGTGCCCAGTGCGGGATATATACCGAAGTAAACGATGCGATCGTCTCTAACGGGAAATATTACTGCTCAAAAGATTGTCTGGAAGATTCAAAATGATACTTTTCGGACACAGATTTATAGAGAGCGAAAGTTTTTATCATATAGATGATATCTCGTCTATTAAAAAAACTCCATCAAACTCGCTTATCTATCTTGATTTTAGTGAAGAGAATCTGGATATCATCGACCATCTAGTCCAAAACGACATACGGTTTGCTCTTTATGTAAAATCGATAAAAGAGGTTATCTATGCCGAAAACCTCGGTGCATCTTACATAGTACTCGAGCACTCTCTTGCTAAAGATGCTCAAAAGATAGCAAACGACTATCTGTTCGATGCGAAGATATTAGCGCATATAGAGAGTGAAGACGATATAGAAGAGCTGGCATATCAAGGGATAGACGGTGCTATCTTTTTAAAGGCGATAATCAAGATAAGCTCATGATAAAGCTATCGATAATAGTCACGCTATTACTTATCTTAACCGGCTGTTCAAAAGCCCCCACCTACCCATCACACTATGTAAAACCGCAACAAACTTCCAAATCTTCAAAACCCGTTTCAAAAGACCCTGTCATCAACAGCCTGCATGCAGAATATAAAAAATGGCATCATACCCCCTATAAATACGGCGGAGTATGTCTGGACGGAGTGGATTGTTCTGGACTTGTAAAAGTGATCTATAAAAATGCTTTTGGCGTGGATATCCCGCGAACGACGAAAGATCAGGTAAAAATAGGTAAAAAGATAAAGTATGCTCAGATAAGACCGGGCGATCTGATATTTTTCAGGACGGGATATAACAAAAGGCATGTAGGCATCTACTTTGGAGATAACACCTTTTTACATACCTCTAAAAAGTACGGGGTGATCATATCGAGTATAAATAACCCCTATTGGAGGGAAAAGTACTGGATGTGCAGGCGTGTCCTAAGCACAGCTAGGACATACACCGCAAAATACTAGACTTGTCTCAAGCATTTTATAGTGACTTTTTTTTGTCACATCTTCGACAATTTTTTCTATATCCATCTCAATATCTACGAAGTTGCCGCAGCTATTACATAAGAGGTGCCCGTGAGGAGATTTTACTATCTCAAATTTAGATTTTTGCTGTGGGACTTTGACCTCTTTTATAAGTGAAGCTTCACTCATCGCGATTATATTTTTATACATAGTCGCTAACGATATTGACGAGAACTGTTTTTTTATCTCACGATACATCTCGTCAACATTGATATGACCATATAAATCCATCAGTGAAAGTATCCCTAATCGTTGAGGGGTTACTTTTAATCCATGTTCTCTTAATAAGTTTTCATAATTCATATCGCGATTATAACTTTTAATTTTTAAATAATTTGTTAAAAGAAAATGATTATCATTTATATTAAACTAAAACTATAAATGTATTAATGAGATAACAATTATTAAAATAAAATCAAAAAATAATTTGATAGTATTTGTATTAACATTAAATTAACAGTAATCTGTAATAATGTTTAAAACGCTAAAGGAGTTCAATATGAAACGTTTTACAATCGCTACATTGTTAATCACTAGTTCCCTTATGGCTGCAATGGGCAATAATATGCCTTCATTTAAAGACTACGACACGAACAACGACGGTAAGATAACCCAACAAGAGTTCAATTATGAACACCAACACAGAATGCAAGAAAGAGCGGAGGAAGGCAGGATGATGCGTAATGCACAAAATGCTCCCGACTTTGCAGATATAGACACAAACGGTGACGGCATCATCAATAGGAATGAGTTCAGAAACCATCAAAAGATGCAGATGCAAAATAAAAATATGAATATGAATAAAAACACCATGGGTAAATGTACAGGTCAGGGTATGAATCAAGGAATGGGTAAATGCACAGGTCAAGGAATGGGTCAAGGTCCAAACAGATAACTTTTGTTTAAGTTTGTTACCACTATAATCCCAAACGATAAAAATTATCCATTAAATTCAAGGAGAAAATATGAAAATTGCCGTACTATTAAGTACCGTGACTGCTGTAGCTTTAATGGCTACTCCACTTATGAAAGATGCTAAAAATGCCGGATTAGTGCCTATTCCGGCAAAACAAAAAGAGTTATATAAACTTACAGATAATCCAAAAAACCCTATCTCTAAAGCGAAAGTCGAACTTGGAAAAAAACTTTTCTTCGATACAAGACTTTCAAAAAGCGGACTTATCAGCTGTAACACTTGTCACAACCTCGCAACAGGCGGTGTTGACGGTGTACCTGCGGCAATCGGACATAAATGGACACCAAATCCACACCATTTAAACTCTCCGACTGTTTATAATGCGGTATTTTTCAGTTCTCAATTTTGGGACGGACGTTCACCTGATGTCGAAGATCAAGCTCAGGGACCTATCCAGGCAGCTCCTGAGATGGCAGCGACTCCTAAACATATAGTCGATGTCGTGACTTCAATGCCTGAGTATGTAAAAGAGTTTAAAAAAGCATACGGAAAAAAACCTATCACTTTTGAACTTGTAGCTGATACTATCGCAACGTTCGAGCGTACTTTAGTAACGCCAGCGCCTTACGATAAGTTTTTACAAGGCGATGATAAGGCATTGACTGCTACACAAAAAAGAGGTCTGAAGACTTTTATAGACAAAGGCTGTACGACTTGTCATACAGGTATAGCTTTAGGTGGTGAGATGCAGCCGTTTGGCGTAGTCGCTCCATACAAATATGCGCATATCGGTGATTTTAAAGGAAACAAAAATGGACTTGTAAAAGTTCCTACGTTAAGAAACATCACTGAGACTGCTCCATATTTCCATAATGGTGCGATCGGGACTTTAAAAGAGGCTATTCAGGAGATGGGACGTATCCAGCTTGGTGTCAAGATCACAGATAAAGAAGCTGCTGATATCGAAGCATTCTTTGGATCACTTGAAGGTAAAAAACCTACTATCGTCTATCCAATGCTTCCTGCAGTAACTGCAACTACTCCGAAACCGGATATGAACTAGAGAGATCCTCTCTAGTTTTTACCGCCGTTTATCATATCTGAGGTGATCCCTTTTTCATCTCTTATATCAGCTGCAACGACTCCGATAATATGTAACGGAACAAAATATAAGACTATCTGATAAACAGCTTCGTGAAGATCTTTTATCTTCCCCGCAGTCTCTTTAAGCAAACCAAGATCCTGATAAAAATGAATCACAAGACCGCTTACCGTCATAAAGAAAAGTGTCGCATAGATCACTACGTACCCAGCACTTACAAGTTTATGATGAGTATTCAACTCTTTAAACTGGAAGCTTTTCTTGCCGCTCTGTGTAAAAAACAGGACAATGCGGTAAATGACTAGAAATGCCAGTGCATACCCTAAGATGATATGCCACTCCCACATAGGTTCACGGATAGCACGTGCTATCGTCTTTGCCTGATCCAGAGTGATGCTTACATCGATAGCTGAAAGTTTATCGAGGATGACCTGTGCATTTTCTCTGTAGCTTAGAAACCCTTTTCTCAGTAAGACAGTACCTATAAGTCCCATTACGACAATTGCATTAGCCCAGTGCCATATTCTAAAGTTAATGCTCCATTTTTTCATATTACACTCCTTTTGATATAGTATCTCATCCCCACTAGTATCTCATAGCCGATCGTATCGCAAGATGCTGCATAACTGTTTGCATTGTCAAAGATACATATATCCTCTTTGTCGCTGTTTATGCTTACGTTATCCATTGAGATACGGCCGAGTATCTTAGAGCCGTCCGGCGTAGTAAAGTTATTGGAAGCATTACGGAGAAGTCCGTCTGCATATCCTACATCATACGTACTTACTACCATATCTTTGTCTGCTTCGAAGATCCCGCCGTAGCCGATGCGTTCGCCAGTTTTAAACAATCTGCTTGAAAGCTTCGAAGCATAAAGGGAAAGTACCGGCTGCAGTGCTTCTACACCTACCTCTTTATAGAGGTTGTCATCCGGACTCAGACATCCGTATGCAGCGATCCCGACTCTTACCATATCGTGCATACACTCTTTAGCACGGAAAAGCGCTGCAGAGTTTTGAGAATGGAAATTCAGTCTTGGGATATTGTATTTCTTTGCAAGACCAAGAGCATGCTCTTTTAACTGTTTAAAGTTTTTTTCCTGAGTAAACCATTCGCTTGAAAGTTCGTCCGCACTTCTGTGGTGAGTAAATACGCCCTCTACATGTAAGCCTCTTTCGATACATAAAAAGAAGGCTTTGTCCAGTTCATAGATACTTACACCGTTACGATGCATCCCGCTGTCAGTCTTGATCTCCACTCTTGTGTTTTTTGGGAACTTCTCTATTGCTTCTATGCTGTTTACTGTATATACGGCATTTTGAAGAGGAACGTCGGGGATATCCGCAAGGACTAAGATGTACTCAAAAAAATCTCTTGCTTTTAATGCTTCATCCTGATTTCTAACGACAGCTTTTTTTATGCCGTATTCATGACAAAGCGGAGCCATAAGTGAGAGTCCGTGACCATATGCATTATCTTTAAGTACCACCGCAATTTTATCTTTTGATGATGTTAATTGTGCGATAATGTCAAGGTTATTAAAAAACGATTTTTTATTGAGGTTTATATGCGCCATACTGAAATTATATCCCAATGTGGACAAAAAAGATGCTTTCCCGGTGAATTTGAGAAACAAAGTTTTGTCCAAGTTATCTTCCCGCACGAAAAAAGCGACTGGATAGATTACCTTGAAGAAGCAAGAAAAAACTTTGTAAACATAGTAAATGCCATAGCAAAATATGAGAGATGTCTGGTAGTCTGTGATGACATCGAGCTAGTCAAAAGCTACTTTAGCGAGAATGAGAACATAGAGTATGTCCAGTTTGAAACAAACGATACATGGGCGAGAGACTGCAGCGCTATCTCCATCATAGAAAACGGCGAAAAGAAGCTTTTGGACTTCACCTTCACGGGATGGGGTTCAAAGTTTGACGCGAGCAAAGACAATGAGATGAGCCGCGCTTTGGCAGCTCATTATAAAACACCGATGAAGACGATCGATTTTATTTTAGAAGGCGGTGCGATCGAGAGCAACTCTAAAGGGCTTTTGCTTACTACTTCTATCTGCGTACTCAATAAAAACAGAAACGCCTCTTACTCCAAAGAGGAGACGACACAGCTTTTAAAAGAGGAACTCGGAGTCAATGAGATACTCTACCTTGACTACGGCTATCTTGCAGGAGACGATACGGACTCTCATATTGATACATTGGCAAGATTTGTCGATGAAAAGACGATCATGTACCTTAAATGTGACGATCAGGATGATGAGCATTACGAACAGCTTTTTAAGATGCAGGAGCAGTTAAAAGAGCTGGCAAAACAGTACGACTTGGATCTTATAGCGCTTCCGTTTACAGATGCGATCTATTATGACGACGAAAGACTTCCTGCGACCTATGCCAACTTTCTGATCATCAACGGCGCGGTCATTGTACCGACTTACGGTGTCAGACAGGATGAAGAAGCGTTATCGGTATTTAGGGATTTCTTTAAAGACAGAGACGTTGTCGCAGTCGATTGTTCAGTCCTGATCCGTCAACACGGCTCACTTCACTGCGTGACTATGCAGTTTTTATAATCCTCTCCAACACTATAATCTATAGGCAGATTGTAAACGCTTTGACGCGGAATCTGCCTGTAAATGCCCATCCTTAACACTTTTGTAACACTCTTTTCCTATTATTGTCTATAGAAAAATTGGGAGAGATGAATGAAACTAAACAAATTTATAGTACTTTCTTTTGCATGTGCTACTACATTGTTGGCAGCAGAGGCTGTACAACTTGATACTATTAATGTCGATGCGACAACACTGAGTGACGTCAGCCACGAGCAGATAAAATCTGCTGACTTAGCGGATGCACTGCAAAAAGCGGTACCGTCTATCTCTATAAGCCGTCGTAGCGGTATAGCGAACGACATCATTCTAAGAGGAATGAAAAAAGACGATATCAACGTTTTAGTCGACGGGACAAAGACTTACGGTGCATGTCCAAACAGAATGGACCCGCCTATCTCACACGTACTTGCTAACAATATCGAAAGCATCCGTATCATCGAGGGACCATATGACGTTGAAAACTTCGGTACTCTAAGCGGTGCAGTCAAAATGGAATCAAAAGCGCCAAGTAAAGATTTTAATGCTGAAGTAAATCTGGGATTTGGTAGTTTCAGTTATAAGAAAGCTGCTACGACTATCAGCGGAGGAAATGATTTTATCCGTATGATGGTAAGTGCTTCTGCTGAGACAAGTGATCAATATAAAGACGGTAACGGCGATACTTTCAATGACCAGATGCATAACAAGATAACAGATATGTCAAAATACTATAAGACAGCATATACTGATCTTCAAGCTTACGAAAAAAAGACGTTAATGGCAAAAGCGTTTATTAACCCGACTGAAAACCAAGAACTTCGTCTTAGCTATACTGCAAACAGAAGTGATGATGTTCTCTATCCATCATCAGGAATGGATGCACTTTACGACAACTCAAACATCTATGATGTGCAATATGAGATCAAAAAACTTGGTGATTTCTCTAAAAAACTTGTCCTGCAATACTATGCGACAGATGTCGACCATCCGATGTCTACAAAATACAGAAATGCTTCCGGCGGTATGATGGGAGAGATGGTAAGTCATCTAACGACCAATACACAAGGTGCAAAGATCAAAAATACACTTGATCTGGGAAATTATGAACTTCTTGTGGGAGTTGACGGTAGTAAACGTAACTGGGACGGAAGATACTATAACCATTCTACGACATACATGTTTAAAAGTATTCCTGATGCATATACGAACAATGCAGCTCTGTTTTCAGAGTTAAGTCGTGATTTTGGCGACTTCTCATTCAAAATGGGTGTACGTTACGACTCTACTAATATAAAAACTACTGATTATGATACTAATAACTATGATGCTTTCAGTGCAAATATCTTGACAAACTATAAACTAAATGCCAACAATAAACTGATCTTCGGCATAGGAAAATCATCTCGTGTTCCTGATGCGAAAGAACTTTTCTTCAAATCTAGTTCAGGTGCAGTAGCAGGTAATCAAGGTCTTGACCAAGTAAAAAACTATGAAGCTGATCTTGGACTTGAGAACAACTATGAAAACTTTATATTAAAAACGAAAGCATTTTACTCAAAACTAAAAGATTATATCATCTACAATTACCAAAGTTCTACAGCAACAAAATATGAAAATATCGATGCTTCTATCTACGGTCTTTCTGTAAACGGTTCTTACTTTATCTCTGACTCTCTTACATTAGATGCCGGAGCAAACTATCAAGTAGGTCGTAAAGATACTTTGGCTACAAACCAAACTGACAGAGACCTTCCAAACATCACACCTTTAAAAGGAAATCTTGCTCTGACTTATGATTATAAGAAAAACTCTTACCTAAAAGCGGAAGTCGTTGCGACTGATGCATGGAGCAAGTATGACAGCGATGATAAAGAGCAAGCGATAGACGGCTGGTCAGTGTTGAACTTAAAAGCTTCACATGAGATCAATCCTCATGTACAGTTCGACCTTGGTATAGATAACGTATTTAACACAGTCTATGCGATCAGTAATACATATGCCGATCTTACACTTCTTGACGGAACAGACGGTTCAAGAATGCTTTTAAACGAGCCTGGCCGTTACGTATATACAAACTTAACAGTTAAATTCTAATCCACATAATATTCCTTATATGTAGAGATACATATAAGGAACTTTAAGCCTCCCTCCTGTAGAATTGACTACCAATTAAAAAGGATTTACTTATGAAAGCGATGATCAAAGAGTTTGAAAGCAGACGCGGTGAGATAGAAAAAGCATTGGAGCTTTTATTTAAGGTCAATATGAAGATAAGCGACTGGGATATCCCCGAAGCTGACGATACTGAAGCTGCTACTATCCTTCTGGCAATACTGCAGGAAAAACTCGATACAATCAGAGAAGATGTAAAATCCGGTAAATTCAAAAACTACTAAGGAAGATATCATGAGTTCACACAAACACCACGAACATATACAAAAGATAAAAGAGGAAGTACAAAAAGCACCTCATCTAAGCGAACAGGAAAAATCAGACACTATCAAACGTCTTGAGGAATGGGTCGCTGAAGATAAAGCTGAAGGGCTTTTATATGAAGAACTTTTTGAGATCACACAAGGGATCAAACCGATCCTGGCAGAACTCGGTCTGCTTTAAAAAAATTACCAGCTAAGACTAAAGACAGTGCCTTGGTCTAGCTGGGATTCTACCTCTATTTTTATCCCCGCCTCATCACAGATCTGTTTTACGATGCTAAGACCCACACCAAACCCGCCCGCAAGATCAGAACCTCTTTCATAAAGATCGAATATCTTATCCAGTTTCTCTTTTGCAATTCCTGCTCCCTCGTCTTTGATGACAAAGCTGTTTTTCTTCAGAGTCAAAGTTATACTCTTATGCGGCATAGAGTATTTTACGGCATTTGAGAGAAGGTTGGAAAAAAGAAGTCTTGCCCTTTCTTCATCTATCTTTATAAATGCATCCTCTACATGTAAGTTGACCATGATCTCTTTTGCAAGACAAAGTTCAGCGTAAAACTCCACAACCTCCACGACTATCTCTTTTAGATTGATGCTCTGTACCTCTTTTGCTCTTGTGGAGAAACTAAGATAGCAAAGAGACTGATAGATGGAGTAAAGCTGTTTGGTGCTGATCGAGATATTCTTTAGTATCTTCTCATCGTACACACCCTTTTGCATCGCTCTTTTTGAACTCATCTGCAGTGCGGTCACAGGAGTGTTGAGTTCATGCGAGACATCTTGTATGAACTGCTCTATCTGCTGCACTTTTTGATGGATAGGACGCATAAAAAGTCTTGCCAGTAAAAACGAGATAAGGACTATCAGTAAAAAGATGACGCTCATAACGGATATGACCTCTTTTTTCAGAGATTCTACTTTTTTATGAACTTCATCTGTTTTAACCACCACATACTTGATATCTAAGTGTTCCTGCGGAGAGGTCGATACCAAGACCGTGTACCCGTTTTCCTGGTAGTAGTTACTCGGGAACTCCCTCTTTTCATCAGTCCTGACCAGAAAATACTCATACCCCTCTTCTAGTCTAGGAAGTTTTAAGACCGTACTGTGCATCTGTGCATTTATGATAAGTCCGCCGATGGTATCGCTGTAGTGCTGCAGTTTATAATACGCCGTGCTCTCAACTGCATTTTTTTGTGCTTTATAGTACCAAAAACCCGACATCGTCAAAAAGAGAAACGACGAACCGATGTAGAGTGCCAAAAATGAATAGAACGATCTCTTCTCTAGACTATTCAAACCTGTACCCTTCGCCTCTTATATTGATGATATGTTCTTTGCCCACATATTTTCGAAGCTCTTTTATAAGTGTTCGAATAGCATCGGATGAGGGCAGGTCATCATACTTCCAAAGGTTTTGCAGCATCTCGTCCTGACTAATAACACGGTTTTTATGCCTGTAGAGATAGAGCAGAAGTTCACTCTCTTTTGCGGTTAGATGAAAAAGATGTTTTGGGGTTTTAAGCACGTGAGTCTGAGTGTTTAGCTCCATATCATCGCCCAGTGGGACAACAAGGTTCAGCCCAAAATGCTTTTTGATGTTCTCTATGCGTACAGAGAGTTCCTCAAGTTCAAATGGCTTTCGTATAAAGTCATTGGCTCCCGATGCGAATGCTTTTGTCAGATACTTCGTATCATGAAAAGCCGTTATAAATATGGTCGGAGTCTCATCATAAAAACTGCGAAGCTCCCGTAAAAGTGTCAAACCGTCACCGTCAGGGACATTAATATCGAAGATATACAGATCATAGGAGTTCTCTTCACTGAGACTTAACGCTTCTTTCATACTGTAGGTATGAGTTACATCGTAATACTCCCGCAGATAATCCAACAAAATATCCGATAAGACCGTATCGTCTTCAAGCAGTAAAATTTTCATCATCAGGTATTATAACTCACAAACTCCTCACAAACTCTAAATATAATTGTAAAAACTTAAAAGGACAGATTATGAAAAAACTACTAAAAATATTTACGGCTCTTGTACTTGGAGTGACACTTCTGCAAGCAGCAGCTTTTGAAAAAACGGCAAAAGGGGGCGGGACAGAGATCATGATCAGTTCTGACAAACCACTTACACCCGGTAACAACAAGCTGCTTATAACCATCAAGGATACAAAATACAAAGATGCAAAAGTAAGTGTAAAAGTGTTTATGCCCGAGATGCCGGGAATGCCGCGTATGGAAGCAGAAGCCGATGCTACAGCGATGGGAGACGGCATGTATGATGCGGATCTGAACTTCTCTATGAGCGGGACTTGGCAGGTGTGGGTCTACATCGCTCCAACTGATGGCAAAAAAGTACGTATTAAAACATCTTTGAATATATAAAGAACATACTATGAGAGCGTTTCTGTCTTTACTTTTTCTTGCAGTACTACTGTCAGGCGATACTCTTGATAATATCCTAGAGTACAGCCTGAATAATCACGGCTCACTAAAAAGTATACAGGAGAGGCTCTCTGCGATAGAAAATGAAAAGAGCCGCTCAAGGAACTTTTCAAATCCCGATATCTCCTTTACCGTTAGCGATATACAGTTTGACAACCCTTCTGACCGCACACTCGAACCCATGCAGTTCAGTGCCGTCAATATCAAGCAGAAGATCCCCTACTTCGGAAAACGCGATGCACTGACGCAGAAGGTCGAGTCTAAAAAAAGATTTTTAGATATGAGTCTGCAGGACCTCAAGTCTGAGCTTGCAAAAGAGATCAAGATAACGGCCTACTCGCTCTGGGATGTTCAAAAACGGCTTAGTGTCTTGGATTCATACATAGACATAACCAACCAGAACATCTCGCTTAACGAAGCGTATAACATCACTTCAAGCAACACGCATCTAGCCCTGATGTCGGCGAAACTCACCCTGAGCGAGTTGAAGATCAAAAAAAGTTCCCTGCAGACTCTTAGAAACTCTCTTTATGAAAAGCTTTCATATCTTGCAGGCAAAAAGATCGAGACACTCGAACTCTCTTTAAGTGTGGATGAACCGCAGAGTCTGGCATTTTACGAGGACAAAGTCACAGCTTCTAGCGCTTTACATGTAAAAGAGGCTGAAGTGCAGATGCAAAAAGCGGATCTTCATATACAAGAGCTCTCCGGTAAGATAGACCCATACATCCAAGCGGGATACTACTACAGAGAAAACCATCCCGACTATGCGACCGTGACCATCGGTGCATCTCTGCCGCTTTACGGAAGCGAAAAAGAGAGCCAAGAGGAGGCAAGAAAACTACTTCTTGCAAAGAGTTTAGAACAGAACGATCTAAAAGCGAAGTTGAGCTCCAACATCGCACAGCTTTATGAAAATATGCAAAACGATTACAAGGTGTATAGGATCATAACAGAGGAGTCCATGCCGCAGATCGAACATCTTTTTGAGCTGGTCGATAGTTCCGTCAAAAGCGGAGACACGCTTTTTGAATACATCGATATGCTTAACAAAAAGCTCAAACTCGAAGAGCAACTTATCCAAGTGACAGCCGAGTATAACAAAACAAAAGCATCGCTTGATGCACTTACAGGAGAAAAACTATGAAACTTTTAACGATTTTACTGCTTTTACATGTAATCTTGTTTTCTAAAGACGCAACGGTAGAACAGCTCTTTAACGTGCAAACCGTAAAGGTAAAGAAAGTAGAGAGTTCACAGAGCAAAAAATACTACGGCTATGTCAAAGCAAATGAAGCAAATGTCTACGACGTATCTCCGAGATTCGGTGGCTACATCGAAGAACTTAAAGCAGACAAACTCTACATGTATGTCAAAAAAGGCGCTCTTTTGGCAACCGTCTACTCACCCGAGGTCCTGCGTGCAAAAGAGGAGTACCTAAACACTTTAAAATACACGCAAAAGATCCCGAATAAAGCTATGCTTGAGAGTGCAAGAGAGAAACTTCTACTTTTAGGCCTTTCGGCTCAGGAAGTAGACGAGATAAAAGTCGATTGCAAAGTATTACGCTACACAAATATCTACGCTCCCGCAAGCGGCTACATCTTTCTAAAAAACGTCGCAAACGGCTCAGCCTTTTCTATGAAACAAAAACTGTTTACTATCGTAGATCTGGATGATGTCTGGATAGAGACTTCGATCATGCCTCAGGATATCGCTCTTATCTCCAAGTTTACGGATTTTCGCATAAGCTCTCCCGTAGGAGATTTTGAAGCCAAAAAAGAGCAGTTGTATCCAAAGCTGAGCCAAAAAGACGCCCTCTTGACCTTGCGACTCGATGTCAAAAACAAAGCAGATGCCCTGCTTCCAAATATGTATGTGAGCGTTACGGCAAAGATGACAAAAGAGAGCTATCTCACGCTTCCCTCTACTGCCGTCATCTTTAAAAACGCAAAACATTACGTGTTTATAAAAGGGGAGTATGAGGGAGAGTATGAACCAAAAGCGGTGGATGCAAAAGAACTCGATGCGCATACATACAGAGTCCAAGGTCTGAACGAAGGCGATGAAGTCGTAAACAACGCACTCTTTATGATGGACAGCGACGCACAGATAAACGGGCTGTATTAGGAGTCTATGATGATAGAAAAGCTGATAGAACTAAGTGTAAAAAACAGATTTCTGCTCCTTGTCTTTACGCTCGTGCTCATAGGAGGTTCTATCTGGTCAATGAGAAACACTTCACTTGACGCACTTCCCGACATCTCACCTCCACAGGTGATCCTGCAGGTAAAATGGGCGGGACAGTCACCCGATATCATAGACCAGCAGGGAACGTATCCTCTTATCACCGCACTTCTCTCGACTCCGAACGTCAAGACCGTAAGAGGTTTTTCAAGCTATGAAAATGCCCTTATCTACATCATCTTTAAAGAGGGAAGCGACATCTATGAAGCCAGAAGCAGAGTCCTCGAACAGCTCTCATCCATAGGCTCGACTCTGCCAAAAGAGATGCACGTCTCTCTAGGACCAGATGCAAGCGGTGTGGGCTGGGTGTATGAGTACGCGCTCTCCTCCAAGACAAAAAATCTTTCAGAGCTCCGTACTCTGCAGGATTACTACTACAAAAATGCTCTTTTAGGCGTAGACGGCGTGAGTGAAGTCGCGACCATCGGCGGATTTGTACCTACATATCAGGTAAGCATAAAGAACGATATGCTCGTACGCTATGACCTCGGCATACAAGATATCGCAAAGACACTCAGACAGAACAACGACAACACGGGCGGACGCATCGTCGTCAAAAACGGCTATGAATGGATGGTGCAAGCAAAAGGGTATGTCCATAATCTCGATGAGATAAGAGATCTCGTCATCACGACTAAAAACGGTACGCCGCTGACTCTCGGCGATATAGCCAGAGTTGAGAAAGTTCCAGCAGGCAGACGCGGTATGGCTGACCTTAACGGTGATGGCGAAGTCGTCGGCGGGATAGTGATAGTCAGATACGGTGCAGATGTCTACAAGACCATACAAAACGTAAAGAAAAGACTCTCACAGCTCAAAGTTGCTGATGTAAACATAACGACTACCTATGACAGATCAAGCCTGATAGACAAAGCCGTAGACACACTCAAAGACACGCTTTTTGAAGAGTCAGTTATAGTCATCATCGTTATCGCACTCTTTTTAATGCATCTAAGAAGTTCGCTTATCGTACTTATCATCCTGCCTATCACTATCGGTATGACCTTTTTACTGATGAAACTTTTTGGCATAGGTTCAAACATCATGAGTCTAGGAGGTATCGCCATAGCCATCGGAGCGATGGTCGATGCGTCCATTATCATGATAGAAAACGCGCACCAGACACTTCACAAGTTACAAGAAAAGGGCGAGATCACAAAAAAAGTGAGGATCGATGCCATCATCAGCTCCTCTCAGCTCGTCGGACGCCCCATCTTTTTTGCACTCGTCTTAGTCGTCGTCTCTTTTCTCCCTATCTTTTCTTTGAGCGGGCAAGAGGGGATGCTCTTCTCGCCTTTGGCGTTTACCAAGACCTTTGCCATGAGTGCGGGAGCGATACTCTCCATCACTCTTGTACCCGTATTGATGATCTATTTTCTAGGAGGCAAGATACCTTCGGAAGAGAAAAATCTTTTAAGCAGGTTTTTCACATTTGTTTACCGACCGCTTCTGATATATGGACTCAGGTTCAAATATATAGTCCTGATCCTGCTTTTTGCATCATTGGCATATATGTACCCTCTTTACAGATCTCTAAAATGGGAGTTTATGCCCACACTCAATGAAGAGACCTTTATGTATATGCCCGTCACCCCTTACGGAACCAGTATCGATATGAGCAAAGAGCTGACGCAGAGAACGGACAAGATACTTAAAAGTTTCCCCGAAGTGGACACCGTCTTTGGAAAAGGGGGACGTGCAGATACTGCGACCGACCCTGCTCCGCTAGGAATGTTTGAGACCATCATCACTTTTAAACCGCAATCACAGTGGCGCGAAGGGATGACATACAAAAAGCTTCAGGACGAGATGGAAAGTGCCTTACATGTAAACGGACTTGTAAACTCCTGGACATATCCCATAAAAGGGCGCATCGATATGCTTCTAAGCGGAATCCGCACACCCATCGGGATAAAACTCTACGGCGACGATATAAAAAAACTGCAGTTTTATGCAGGGCAGATAGAGCAGAAACTAAAAGCTGATCCCATGACGATGTCTGTCTTTGCGGACAAGACCACTGCGGGATACTACTTAAATATAGATATAAACGAAGAAGCACTCAAAAGATACGGTATGACAAAAGAGACTCTGCTAAACTACACTTCACTTGCCATAGGCGGTGCAAAGATATCGACTATGTACAAAGGGCTCGAGCGCTATGCCATCACTATGAGGCTTGAGGACGATGAGAGAGATTCGATAAATGCTATCAAAAACATCATAATAAAGACGCCTCTTGGTTTTGTGCCTCTTTCGACTTTTGCGGATGTCGCATACAAAGAGAGCCCCTCTATCATCAAAAGCGAGATGGCGATGCCTGTCACCTACGTCTATATCACGCCAAAAGACGGAGTAAGCTCATCCGAATATAAAACGATGGCAAAGAAACTCTTAAAAGATATCAAACTCCCCGATGGCTACTACACCGAATTTGCAGGAGAGAGCGAGTATCTAGAATCGGCAATGGCGAAGATAGTGTGGATAGTCCCGGCGGTCACTCTTATCGTGCTTCTGCTTATCTACTTTGCACTTAGAGACCTTATAGCATCGCTTATCGTGTTTTTTACGCTTCCGTTTGCACTTTTGGGCGGACTTATCTTTATGGATCTGCTGAACTTTAGTATGAGCATAGCTGTTATCGTAGGATTTTTAGCACTTCTCGGGATCGCATCGGAGTCTGCTATAGTGATGATCGTCTATCTGCAGCAAAGTGTCAAAAACTCTTTACAGAAGTATGAAGAGAGTTTTGATGCGGGTAATCTCAAAGACGCCATCTATGACGGAGCTATCCGACGTCTTAGACCTAAGCTTATGACTGTATTTGCCATTATCGCAGGGCTTTTGCCCATCATGTATTCTAACGGTGTGGGGAGTGAGATCATGCAGCGCATCGCCGCACCTATGATCGGAGGAATAGTGACATCTTCACTGCTGAGTCTGGTCATCATCCCCATACTCTTTGAGATATATATAAAAAGGAAATATCTAAGAAGATAGTCTTACATGTAAAGTACCCTGGAGGTGTAAGACTATTGAAACAGTATCGATCTTTGTCTGCTTTTCTCTTTGTCTTCATACATCAAGCTGTCTATGACAGTCAGGATATCTTGAAAGTTGTCATTGGCTTTAAAGTCCGTTATACCGTAAGAGTAAGATGTCTTAAAAGTGTTCTCTTTAAACTGCAGCTCTTTTTTCATTATCTGTTCTCTATTTTTCTGCAAAATCGTTTCGACTTGTTTGATTGAAAGTCCATCTTGAAAGATCAATAGAAATTCATCTCCGCCATACCTGATAAGATCGCCGTTTGTCTTTCTAAGATACATCGCCGCAAACTCTAAGACTTTGTCTCCTGCGATATGACCGTAATTGTCATTGATCTCTTTAAAATTGTTCATATCTATCAAGACGATGATCCCGTTACCGTTAAAGTGCTCGGCACCGTTGATATATTTGGTATATAACCATTGTCTGTTATGCGCTTTTGTCAACGTATCGGTAAAAACAGATTTTCTCAGCTTATCGACCTCTTTACGAAGCGATGCCATCTCTTCTATGACTGCTTCAAGTCTATCTTCATCTTTATCTTTAATAGCTGAGATAGCCTCTTTCGTACTGCTGTCTAGTTTTTCTATATTGACTGAAGTGTTTTCTTGGATAGCATTTATGGCAAACAGCTTTTCATCTAGTATCTTATTTACCAGTTTTTCCTCATCTTCCAGATCAATTTTATATTTTGACAGTAGATTCGTGAACAATGCTTTATATAAAAGAGGCGGAGCGATGTCAACATCTGCTATCTGATATTTGACTTCGTTCGTTATGTCCGTTAGCTCTTTTTTATTTTTCATAATATATCCATTGAATGTTTAGTCAAGCCCCATTTTTGCAGGATTGAGTATATTATTTGGATCGAACGCTTTTTTAATCGCTTTAAAAAGGTTCATCTCTTCACCCGTAAACGCCATATGCATATAAGGAGCTTTTGCAAGACCAATACCATGTTCGCCGCTTAAAGTTCCGCCTAAGTCTATTGTAGCCTGAAAAACCTCTTCAATAGCTTTATAAGCAATTTTAACTTGTTCCGGATCTTTTCCGTCAACCATAACATTCGTATGGACATTGCCGTCACCCGTGTGTCCGAAACACGGAATCTTCACATTGTATTTATCGGCTATCGCGTAAAATCTTTCTAACAGTGCAGGAAGAGCCGCACGCGGAACCGTTACATCTTCGTTAAGTTTCTTGCTTCCGTAAACACTGAGTGCCGGAGAAGCATTACGTCTTGCAAACCAAAGATCAGCCGCTTCGGCTTTCGTCTGAGCGATCTTAAAGTCGCTGCATCCGTTTTCACGAAATACCTTCTCAATGACTGAAAGCTGAAACTCAAGATCGTCTTCCATATTTCCGTCGACATCCGTTACTAAAATCGCACCTGCATCAACTGGAAGACCTTTGTTAAACGTCTGTTCTACCGCACGGATAGTAAGATTGTCCAAAAATTCCATCGCGACAGGTGTCACACCGCTTGCCATTGTCTTATAAACAGCTTCCATAGCTTGATGCACACTGTCAAAGATCCCCATAGCGGTCTTTGTCAGTTTCGGTTTTGAAAGGAGCTTGAGCGTCACTTCCGTTGTGACCGCAAGTGTGCCCTCAGATGCTATCAGTATTCCTGCTATGTTATACCCCGCAACATCTTTGATGGTCTTTTTACCCGCTTTGATGACATCACCGTTTGGAAGTACCGCACGCATCGCCATAACGTAGTCTTTTGTGATCCCGTATTTTGCCGCACGCATTCCGCCTGCGTTCTCACTTACATTCCCGCCGATAGTAGAGTAGTCCTGGCTTGCAGGATCCGGCGGATAAAAAAGCCCGACTGCTTCAACTGCACGCTGCAGTTCCATATTGACCACACCCGGCTGTACCACTGCGACCATGTTTTGCATATCGATCTCGAGTATCTTATTCATATGCTTTTCAAACGCTAAAACGATGCCGCCCTGACTAGGTAATGCACCGCCTGTAAAACCGCTGCCCGCTCCGCGAGGAACGATAACGATCTTGTGTTCATTACAGTATTTTAAGACATCGCTGACATCCTGTTCATGACGAGGAAATATTACGGCATCCGGCTCAAAATGTTCACGGGTAGCATCATAAGAGTATGCCAACAGATGGGCTTTATCACTGTAGATGTTTTCAGCACCTACTATGTTTGCAAAGTTTTCTAAGTGTTTTTTATCTATCACTTTTCATCCTTTATATCGAATTCATTTAAAAGAGAGGTCAAATTCTGCTCTTTGTTTTTTATGAGATCATAGAGTTGTTTGTTTTTTGGATTAGTTTCTACTAAAAGTTCATAATAGTAAGGATCATAAGCTTCAAGTTCATCACTTCCCTCTCCGAACCAATTCGCATTTATCTTCTCCACTCTTGAGTAGAATGGTAACTGCAGCGATTCTTGTTTCAAAGGAGCATCCGTTATCTGCAATATAGTCATACTTTTACAATCTAAAGTAAAAAGGTTTTCATGAATATAAAAGTAAAGCAGTCCTACAGATGAGACACTGCACATATTATAGAAATCCTCTTTTAGAGGTGTCGGATGACCGTTAAACGAAAGTACCGTCGCAAAAAGGTCCGGATGTACCCATTCAAGTGTCGGAAGGGCTTTTGTGATACGGTGGTATATCTCTTCGTTAGGTGCTATAAGCAGTGCACGGGAGTATCCAAAAGCAAGAACTGCCTCATCGCCTACTGCAACATCCCACTTTCCGTTTGGAAGAGAGTTCTGTTTTAAAGCATCGTAATCGCTCATGCTTAAAGTCGCTGTTTTCGTCTCTTTATCAAATCCGCTTACAACTGCATTTTTTAGTATTATGCTATGTTCGCTGTCTATATGTTTTACTATAAAACCGCTCATGCCGACATCGATATTATCTATCTTGATAGTCGCTGTATCCTCGTCTACACCAACGATCGGCTGAGAGATCATACTTGCAAAACCGATAAAATATAGTGATAAAAACAGTAGTAAAAATCTAATCATAAAAGCTCTCTCTTTTTTTATTGGATTATATCAAAGAAACCTTAGACTTTTTCCAAGAAGTCTTTTATAAGTCAAGTTTTGATAGTCTTACAAAATATTTTATTTCTAGGTTAATTGATGTTACGTTTATTGTTATTATTTTTTATTCCGATGGCTCTTTTTTCATCGCAGGTCAAAAACCTCCGTTGGGATGACGGAGAGACATACCTTATGTTTTTACAAAGGCTCAATCTACCAAATAAACCTTTATATTATAATCTTGATAAAGACGACAAACAGTTAACAGAAGAGATAAGAACAGGTGTTAACTACCAGATCTTAGAAGACCAAAACGGTTCGATCGAACAGGTTCTTATCCCTATCAATGACGAGCTGCAGATACACATCACAAAAAACAAAGACGACCTTGATTTTGAGGTGATCCCCATTGTCAGCGAGACAAGAAAAGAGGCGTTTACTTTAGAGATAAACAACTCCCCCTACTATGACATCATCAAAGCAACGAACTCTAAAAAGATAGCACAGATATTTGTGGACGGTTTTAAAAACTCTCTTAACTTTAAAGTCGATATCCATAAGGGTGATAAACTTGTTATGATCTATGACCGTATGTACAGACTTGGCCGCCCTTTCTCAATGCCGACACTCGATGTATCGATGATACAGATGGGTAAAAAACGCCATTACGTATACCGCTACACAGATGACAGGTTTTATGATGAGAACGGAGCGGAAGTAGAAGGATTCCTGCTTGCCCGTCCTGTAAGAGGAGCTAGGATCAGCTCAGGCTTCACACTAAAAAGATGGCATCCTATCCTTCATAAGTACCGTGCCCACCTGGGGATCGACTATGCAGCACGTCCGGGAACACCAATCCTTGCAGCGGGAAGCGGAAGGGTCATATTCTGCGGCAGGACAAACGGTTACGGAAATCTGACAAAGATCGCCCACGGCGACGGTTATATTACTTTATACGCGCATCAAAAAGCTTTTAGAAAAGGAATAAAACGCGGAAAGTACGTAAAGCAGGGACAGGTCATCGGCTATGTAGGGACAACCGGTCTTTCAACAGGACCTCACCTACACTTCGGACTCTATAAAGACGGCCGTGCCATCAACCCTGCCCGCGTTGTAAGGGTGACTACAAACAAGCTTAAAGGCAAAGACAGAATCGCATTTAACAAGTTAAAAGAAAACCTCAACCAAAGTGTCGATCTCTACCTAAATGCCAATACAAAGCCGATCGTCTTAGGGCAATATGAACCTGTCTATTATGTAGATAAAAACGGTCAGCAGATAGAAAAAAAACAGGAAAAATCAGTAAACTAAAGATATAATTCTTCTACTTACATGTAGGAGAATATATGAGCCCCGTTATAAAAGAGACCACGCGACTGGAAAACCCTTCTTTTGTAAAACCTCTTTTGATCCACTACAAACAAAACGATATCCATAGAACCTGGGAAGCGGTAAGAAGCCACGACAGTGTTTCTATACTGCTTTATAACATCGATCTGGACTCATTTGTAATCGTCAAACAGTTCCGTCCCCCCGTACTTTTAAACAATGAGACAAACGGCATGATGTATGAGCTTTGTGCCGGTATCGTAGATAAAAAGTTATCCCTTCAAGAGATCGCCAAAGAGGAGATACACGAAGAGTGCGGATATGATGTCCCTTTGCAAATGATCGAAGAGATAACATCGTTTTACACCAGTGTCGGCATCTCCGGAGCGAAACAGACACTCTACTACGCGCAGATCGATGAGAGCATGAAAGTAAGCGAAGGCGGCGGTCTGGAAGAGGAAAGTATCGAAGTCATACATGTAAAAAAAGAGGATGCTAAAGAGTTTATTTTAAATCCAGCCTATCAAAAGACTCCCGGACTGATGGTCGCTTTTTACTGGTTTTTTGACAAAAAAAGTTAAAATATGTATATAAACTCAGGATGCATGATTTGAATACTCTACATAAACTTATACTTATCGGTTCTTCTACAGGAGGCCCGGGCCATATAGAAAAGATAATATCATCACTTCCAAGCGACTTCAATGCGACGATCATAATCGCGCAGCATATGGGTGATGAATATCTGCAGAGTTTTGCAACAAGGCTTGATAGAGAATCAAAGCTGCAGGTATCTTTAGCTTACGACAAACAAATAATAGAAAACTCCCATATCTATATATGTACGAAAAAAAGTGAAATCGAGTGCAACAAAACGATGAGCTTTATAGTCTCAGACAATAAACAGAGTAACTATAATCCAAATATTAACTCTCTGTTTAATTCCGCAGTCCATATAGACCGTTCATGTCAGATCCTTGCAATAATACTCACAGGTATCGGTGATGACGGTGTAGAAGGGATAAAAAACATTTCTGAGAGCGGCAGTATGACCATAGCGGAATCCCCAAAAAGTGCCATCGTCTACGGCATGCCCATGAGAGCAGCAGAGATCGTAAAAGATATCAAGATACTCTCATTGGATGAGATCATAAGCTATATAAACAGATTTGGAGCATAGATGTTCAGTATATTTTTTAAAAATAAAAAAGATAAAAAGACGGATGAAAAACATGAGATAGTCGAAGTCGAAGATTACAACGACGTGACACCCATCGCTATATATATAAAAGAGCAGACAGGCATAAACTTCGATAAACAGTTAGATATCTTAAAAAGCAAGATGACGAGCTTTTGTAAGATCAGATATATCAAAAGCTTCAAAACATGTCTGGACAGAGTTCATAGCGATCCGGCATTTAAACAGGAACTCATCAACTATCTGACCACAAACGAAACCTATTTTTACAGAGAACATAGACAGATAGAGGATTTTGTAAAAGATGCCAAGTCTTTACATAAAAAGATCGATGTCCTGTGTGCTCCATGTTCGACGGGAGAAGAACCCTACTCTCTTGTGATCGCACTTTTAGAAGCGGGAATCCCTTCAAGAGAGTTTCATATCACTGCTATCGATATAAGTACCGAAGCACTTGATCTTGCAAAAGAAGCCGTCTACAAAGAGAGAAACGTGAAGAACCTCACTCCCGAGATAAGGGTGAAATACTTTGACCACAAAAACAATACGTACATCTTAAAAGAGCATGTCAAGGACCTGGTAACTTTTAAACAGGTCAATGTATTTGAGAGAGAGTTTTTGGAGTTGGGGAAATTCGACTACGTGTTTTCCAGAAATATGCTGATCTACTTCGATAAAGAGACAAAACAAAAAGCAAAAGAGATACTAGAGTCGATGTTAAAAGACAAAGATAAAGGGGTTTATTTCGGTCATGCGGATCTGTATTAGACCTAAGTCAGCATGTACCCGATTTTTGCCACATTAAAAAGATTACTGTCGTCATGCATCTTTTTACGAATCCTAAAAACAAGATTTTTTAGTGCCCCGTCCGACATATTTTGATTAAACATCTGAGAGATCATATCATATGTCACCACCTGCCCTCTATTTAAAAGCAGCAGTTCGATCGTATATATCTCATTTTTTGTCAAGACTGTTTTTGAACCGTCCCTAAATACAAACGACTTACTATAGTAGCTATATGAGACCGTATCATTTACTCTGGCTACCAGCATATCGTTCGTCTTCAGATAGTCAACAGCTTCATAAAGTACTTTTATCCATGCATTAAACTCTATAGGTTTATGAATGTAATCGATTAGGTTTAGTTTACATGCGGCTAACAGATCATCAGTCGCTATAGATCCGGAGACGATGACTATGGGGACTTTATTATTGTATTGACGTATTCGTTTGGCTACTTCTATACCCCCTACATTTCCCATATAAATATCTAAAATGACTACGTCTATTGAATGTTTATGGTATATATCCAAAGCTTCTGAACCGTCAGCTACTGCATATACTTGATTTACGACCAACTGTAGTGTCTTTTTTGTAATCTCACGTAATGTGCTGTCATCTTCAGCATATAATACAGACAGATTTTTTAGATCATTTAGTTTTGACATTGACCGCCTAATCCTTATATCTCAAAAAGATTTCATGAAACTTATCAATATGCTCTACAAAGATATCAACCAGTACAGGATCAAAATGTTTAGCACGTTGATCCAACAGATATGCAACCGTTGTTTCAAGATCCCATGCTTTTTTATAGACTCGCTCACTGACTAGCGCATCAAAAACATCTGCTAACGCGATGATACGTCCATATATATGAATATTCTCGCCTTCGACTGCATTAGGGTAACCTGTTCCGTCCCATTTTTCATGATGTTCATGTGCTATTATGGCAGCTGCTTGAAGAAGCGGACGGTTACATCTTTTTAAAATCTCGTATCCGATCTTCGTATGTTTTTTGATCGACTCATACTCATCCGCATCCAATTTTCCCTGCTTGAGTAAAATAGAGTCTGCTATCCCTATCTTTCCGATGTCATGCATTGGAGCCGCACTATAAAGCAGTCTGAGCTCATCTTCTTCTAACCCATATAACGCACCGAGAAGTTTTGCAAACTTTGCGACTCTCCTTACATGGTTTCCTGTTTCTTGTGACCTTGTCTCACCGACTTCTCCCAGTGTTAAAAGCATCTCCTGCTGAGTCTGCCATATCTCTTCATTTATATTATAAAGCTCTGTCGTATTGTAGCTAATACTGATAAAATCGATGATATTATCATATTCATCCAGTATCGGTCTAATAGTTGCATTAGTGATATACTGGTTCCCGTCTCTGCTTAAATTTCTAATGACACCGTGCCAAGTCTCTTTATTTAAAATAGTGTCCCAAAGATTTTTGTAAAACTCTGGACTGACATCGGGATGACGAACTATATTGTGGCTTTTTAAAATGACTTCATCATATCTGTAGCCTGTAGTATTACAAAATGCGTCATTGACATATGTTATATTGCCGTTTATGTCCGTCTGTGTTACGATCGCTGAGACATCCACGACCTCTTTATACTGTTGTAATAATCTGGATTGATGAACAAGCTCTTGTTGTAAACGATTATTCAGCTCATCTGTTTTACGTTTGTTATAGATATCCGTTACGATTTCATCGAGAACTTCGACCATCTGTTCTGTTTGGATCGGTTTGAGTAAAAATTGAATTATTCCAAGATTGATAAGCTCTAATAGATATGCACTTTCCAAACAAGCGGATATTACTACCACAGGTTGATCCGGACTTAGCTCTTTTATTTTTTGTACGATCTCTATACCGTTCATCTCCGGCATCAATATATCGGTAATAACAATATCAAACTTCCGTTCTTTATATAGCTCGAAACCCTCTATACCGTTTGAAGCCGTCTGGACATCTTTAAAGATCGTATCAAGAAACAGCTTTATATTTTCTCTGATCAATGCTTCATCTTCTACATAAAGGACACTCATTCCATCTACAAGCGATGATAAGCGGTTTATTCTCTCTTTTAATGTCATGTATCCTCCTTTTTATATGGCAAGATAATGGTAAATATGGTCTCATCCTCTTCACTAAAGACATCTATTTCACCGTTACAATGTTCATGTATGATCAGCCAGCTCATATAGAGTCCAAGACCTGTACCGTTATTTTTATCTTTTGTAGTGAAATAGGGTGTGAAAAGTTTCTTCATTACATGTTGCGCAATCCCGCCGGCATTGTCATGTATGCTTATCTTACAGTGCATATCATCACGGTCGATCGTAATGACGATCTTACTGTCAGCTACATTATTCTCAACAAACATGTCTATCGAATTTTTTAAAAGGATTATGAGCACCTGCAGCACTTCATTACGGTATGTATATACCGTTGCATCATTGACCAGATTGTTTTCCAATTCGATAGAATTACTTTTTAAGGTATGGTCAACAAGATTTAGAACATTTTCTACGATCGAAGATGCACTGAAATACTCTTTTGGTTTATCAACACTGAAAAAGTTTCTATAATCAGAAATCGTTTGTGAAAGATGAACGCTCTGCGCTTCTATATTTTTTAGGTTTTCAACATATTCGGAGGTCTCATCACCTGCTAAAAGTGCTTTTAAACGCATTTGTGACGTAATAGCATTGATGATCGACAACGGTTGACGCCACTGGTGTGCGATCATAGAGATCATCTCTCCCATCTGTGCCTGTCTGACATGCAGTTTAAATAACTTTTCCTCTTCGACCTGCTTGGTAATATCACGCGCGACCATAATATATTTATTCTCATTCTTCGCACCGAATTTCGAGAGTGTGAACTCCACTATTTTCATCTCATCAGGACGAGTATGAAGACGCAGTGAGCACTCAGCGGTTTCAAATTCACCGACGTTTGCCAAATCCACATAATGATAAAAATCGTGTTCTTTACATTCTATGTCATATAAGGTATCCAAGATATGTTTACCGACAAATAGCTTTTCTTTTGTTTCAAAAAGCTCCAGAGCCGACCTGTTACAATCTTTTACTATGTTATCTTCTAAAATAATAACGGCATCATTAAGTGATGCGAACATCGTACGGTAAAACTCTTTACTTTCACTCAGTTCCATCTGGGCACGACGGATCTCTGTAATATCTTCTCCCGAACATAAGATACCGATAAAATTGTTTTTATTGTCAAATAACGGACTATTACGCCATGCGATAAGACGCTCTTCCCCATTTTTTGTAAGCACACTGTTTTCATGATACTTCGCACCGTTATCATCTGTTTTCAATCTTTCGCGAACATCGACGACTTCACTATGAATACTCGGCGGCAAAAAGTTATCTATCCAATTTTTTCCTATCACCTCATCGCTCGAGTATCCTATGATCTCACATCCTCTGCGGTTTAATAATTTTACATTATTTGATCTGTCCAATACCAATATCATAACATTGACTATGTCAAAATAATGCTGCATTGTCGTCTTTTCAAGTTCCAGTTCTGCCGTTTTATCTGAAAGTTTCTTACGATTTCTCGAGAGCTTCATAATAATATAAAAAAGAATAAAATATAAAATATAGACAAATATGACAAATGACAGGAGATAATTACTGTTTACACTTGAGTCAAGGATAAGTGTACTAGAAGAATAGATATTCCACGTGAAAACTATAAGGATGATTCCAAATACAAATCCGCTAATTAACAATAACCTACTTTCTAAATAATCTTTTTTGCTAATAACCTTCATTATATTTTCAAAAAATATCACTCATTCTCCTATTCTTATATCATATTGTACAAACAATAAGCTTATTTTAAATTATTTTAAAACAAAAAAAAACGCATCACAAATAAGGAGTAACATTTAGCAGTCCTGCAAAATCTGATAATATATACGACCTACCTACTACTTCACCCACAGTTTTAAAAATTGTTAATTGTTTTAGTGGACTCGTTAATATCTAAACTATATAAATAATAAATGCCTACAGTTCTTTTTACATGCAGTAAACCTACATATTATAGTTATTCTAAAGTCGTTTCAAGATTAGTTGCTTTGCTCTACATGTTAGTCGTTATTTGTATTTGTTCTGGTAATTCTTATGTATTTTCCTATCCGGTTTATTAGCTTTCGCTGATAAATATTTTGCCCTCCAATTTTACAGAAAAGAATATTAGCATCAAATAATCATAAAATAATCATAGAAGGTAATTCAAATTGTAAAATGTTTTCTTATCGATAGTTATTTTGTTAACTTTTCCATTTAATTTTCTATATTTATATTTAAATAATGGTAGTATAATACAACTATATTAATGCGATAAGATAAAGAGTTGTTATGATAAAGATAATAAATACAGATGAATTCTCCTATTTTTTAAGAGTAAATAGAAACGATATTATTAAAAGATGGTTAAATAAAAATGAAGTTCAAAACATACTTCATAGACATTCCCTTCCGATTATAGATAAAAACACTCATATACTTTATGAGTTCTGTGACTGTTTTATCAGTGTTATCCAATGGAGCTCTACTATATCCGAGTGCCAAGCAAAAATGGTTTTTTTACAACTGCTGAACAATTACAACGTCACGACCCCAGAACTCTTTACACTCGTTACAAGACTAAGGACTTCGATAGAAGAGATCATCTTTGAAAATGGAAATCTCTCTTTTAATCTGCAGTCTGAGATAGAAACTCATGCATTAGAGATAATCAGTGAACTATCATCGAACTTTGAGATCGTAAGAAGCGGAAAATTCGACTACAAAAGTGAGAACTCAAATCTTTTAACAGAATATAAAAGAGCGGTCGATCTTAGCAATATCGTTTCCAAAACAAATCCAAAAGGTGTTATCACCTATGTGAATGAGAAGTTTTGCGAAATATCCGGCTATACAAAAGATGAGTTGATAGGAAGACCGCATAATATCATAAGACATCCAGATATGCCCCGTGAAGCTTTTAAAGAGCTATGGGACACCATCAAAGCAAAAAAAAGCTGGCACGGCGTGGTGACAAATATGAAAAAAGACGGCGGACAATACATCGTAGACACGACTGTCGTGCCTATCTTGGATGTTGACGGAGACATCACCGAATATATCGCCATCAGACATGACATCACTGAGCTTGAAGAGACAAAACAGCAGCTAAGAAACATCAACAAAGCGATGAAGAACAAAGTAGATGAACTCTACTCCATGACTAACTCACTCGAAGAAAAAGCCAACAAAGACAACTTAACGGGTATCGGCAACAGAGACAGTTTTGAAGATATTTTTTCATTTGAGATCCAAAAAGCAAAAGAGAATGACTCGCTATTAAGCCTAATGGTCTTTGATATTGATAACTTTAAACTCATCAACGACACATTCGGACATCAAGCCGGAGACAATATCTTAGTAGAGATCACAAGTATTATCTCCCACAATATGAAGACAAGCGATATCTTTGCAAGATGGGGCGGAGAAGAGTTTGTTATCTTAATGCCAAACACTAAACTTGAAGATGCATATACAGTCGCACAAAAGTTAAGAGAGCTGATAGCGTCACATGACTTTAATTATAACGACAAGATAACAGCCAGCTTCGGCGTTGCCCAGTTTAATGCTGAAGACACAAAAAACACTCTTTTTGAGAAAGCGGACGAAGCGCTTTATCTAGCAAAGAAACATGGAAGAAACAGAGTAGAACAATATAGCTGATCAGTTTTTCAAAAGAGTATTCAAAAGGAGATAAGATGTTCATCAAACTTTGTAAGAACTACTCGAAAAAAAATAAACTTGTAAAAAAACTCACTTTAAATTTCCCCGATGCAAAAATAAAAATAAAATCCTGCATCGGAATGTGTAAAGACTGCAAATCAAAACCTACAGCCAACATAGACGGCAAAAAATTCAAAAAGAAAAGTATCAAGAAGTTTATTAAAGTGCTTAAAGAAGAGATATAAAAGTAAAGATGATGGTGCGCACGGGGAGATTTGAACTCCCACACCCGTAAGGCACTACCCCCTCAAGGTAGCGTGTCTACCGTTCCACCACGTGCGCAAAAAATAAAAGGTTTAAAAATTGAGGTATGTCAGCCGAAGCTGACAAATGTTTTATCGGAGATTAACCGATGAATGGGTTCGCATATAATGCGATAAGAGCGATAACAAGTGTATAGATAACTTGTGCTTCGATCATTGCTAATGCGATGAACATTGTAGTCATTAGTTTTCCACCAAGACCTGGGTTACGTGCAGTACCAGCGATTGTAGCAGCAGCAGTATGACCCATACCGATAGCACCACCAAGAGCAGCAAGACCAAGACCAACACCAGCAGCGATAAGTGCGAATCCAGCAACTGAAGCACCGTCAGCAGTGTTTAAAGCGATTTTTGCAGTTTCTGCATCAGCAGCAAAAGCAGCGCCAACTAAAGTTAGCATTAAGAATAGAATCTTTTTCATAAGTTTCTCCATATAAAATTTTTACAAAGTCTGTTCGGCTTGCGTATCCCTACTTAACACTTTGAACGCGTGATTGTACACAAAATAAGTTTAAAGTTTGTTTTAGTTTGCGCGTCCTAAACCTATTTTATTGCCTTTAAATTCTAATATCTCTACTTTTATAGCATCACCTTCACTTAGTACATCAGAGACTCTTTCGACTCTTGTATCTGAGACTTTTGATATATGAAGCAGTCCGTCTACGCCGCCTGGAAGCTCGATAAATGCACCGAAATCGACTATCTTTTTGACTTTTCCGTCGACTATATCACCGACTTTATACTCTATTTTGCTCTCTTTAGCAGATGAAGCGATGTTTTCTATATGTTCCTGTGCAGCTGAAAGAGACTCTTTATTTGTGCCTGAAAGTTTTACTTTACCCACTTTTTTATCTATGTCTATGGCTACTTCAAACTTCTCGATGATCTCACGTATAGTCTTTCCTGCTTGACCGATGATATCGCCTATGATGCTAGGATCGACATGAAAGATGCTCGTAGTAGGCAGAACACCATCGTTAAACTCGATCTTTCCGATAGCTTCGTTCATGATATCAAGGATATGTGCACGACCCTCTTTTGCTTGATAAAGAGCTTTTTTCAATACTTCCAGACTGATACCGCCGAGTTTGATATCCATCTGCATTGCAGTGATACCCTCTCTTGAACCCGTCACTTTAAAGTCCATATCTCCATCATGATCTTCAAGACCCATAATATCGCTTAGTATTACATGCTTGTCGCCTTCGCTTACCATTCCCATAGCAATACCTGCGATCACATCTGAAGTCTCTATATCAGCTGCACGTAGAGCCATATACCCGCCACATACAGTCGCCATAGATGATGAACCGTTTGACTCAAGGATCTCAGAGACCAGACGTATAGTCTGACCGTCATCGTTTAAGATCGGTTCAAGTGCACGTTTGGCAAGGTTCCCGTGACCTAGTTCTCTACGTCTTGGAGCACCGATAGGTGAAGCCTCACCTACAGAAAATCCAGGGAAGTTATAGTGAACCATAAAGCTTTCATTTTGTGTTGCCGAGTCTGTAAGGTTCTCATACATCTGAGCGTCTTTCGGACCTCCGAGTGTAAGAGCAACAAGTGCTTGTGTCTGACCGCGTGTAAACAGACATGAAGAGTGAGCTGACGGAAGTACGTTCGTATCTATCGTGATAGGACGGACCTGATTTACCGCTCTGCCGTCTGCACGGACGTTATCGTGTAAGATCATATTTCTTACCACATCGCGTTTTACTGTCTCAACTGCATTTTTAAGATCAAGTTCATTCCACTCAGGTTTCTCTTTTAAGATCTCTTTTCTTAATGTTCTTAGAGCAGTCGAGCGTTCGCTTTTTGCCATCTGTACAAGTGCAGCTTTGATGTCAGTGATATGTTTTTGAGCGACATAAGCGACCATCTCTTCATCGATGTGGTGTGCTTTTAACTCTAAAGGTTTTACCGTTTTACAAAACGGTTTAAACTCCTGCTCATAAAGAGTGTTTGCGTCTTTTAGTATCGCTTGTGCTTTTGCCAGGATATCGATCAGTTCATCTTCAGGCATCGCATTTGACGAATGGCTCTGCATTGTCTGAGCGATAAGTGCCGGATCCAACATAGGATCGACCATAGGTGCTTCGCTCATCTCGACTTCAGTAGAACCAAGAGATCTCATCTCTATCATCAGCATATCATCTTTCGTACCTGAAAGATAAAGATCGAATGTTGAGTTATTAAGCTCTTTTATCGTCGGATTGAACTTCAGTTCTCCATCGATCTTTGCAACACGTACAGCACTTACAGAAGTAGATATATCGATGTCAGAAGCATATAAAGCAGCAGAAGCTGCATTTAACGCCAATGTTTGAAGGTCAGCATCTTCATCGACACTCAGTACCATAATAGAGATCTGTGTCGGATGACCGAAACCTTTTGGAAAGATCGGTCTAAGAGATCTATCTACTATACGTGATGTCAATGTCTCAAAATCACTCGGTTTTGTCTCACGTTTAAAAAATCCACCCGGGATCTTTCCTGCTGCATATGTTTTTTCTATATACTGAACTGTTAATGGCAGGAAATCATCCTCGACCACTTCCGTCTCATCTATAACCACTGCAGCAAGTATGACAGTGTTGCCGCTTCTAAGCCATGCTGCACCGTTTGCTTGACGTGCTACATCATTAAATGAGTAGCTCTCCTCTTTATTTGTCAGTGCTAAATTAACATCGTATTTCAATTTTTATCTCCTAGTAATTTTTCTATCGTCTCATTATCTACATCATCTAAATTTTCATAATAGCATTTTGTTTGGACATAATCCTCTATCGCTTGGATGTAAAAGATATTGTCAGCCAAAGGTTCAAGGGCTTCAAGAACAGCTTTCGGGATTATAGGCACTGCGATATACACCGCTTTTGGCTGCATTGCAAGAACTGTTTTTAATCCAAGCATAAACTTCGATCCCGTCTCACTTCCTTCATCCACAAGTAGAACGATCTTATCCTTCAACGGTATAAGCTGTCTACCCTTTCTATACCTATAAGTATAACTTAATATTTTATCTTCATGCTTTCTGTGAGCTTCACCATAAATATAATCATATTCTATCCCAAAAGAGCTGACTAACTCCTCATTTATGACAATCTCTTCGCTTTCGCTGACCCGAGCCACTTCACACTCGTCATTATTTGGAGCATAAATAGGGGCATTAAACAAAAAGTCTATCTTGTTCTGTGTCTTTTTTGTCAAGTGAGATGCAATGACAAGACCGCCTGAGGACATAGCTATGACCTTCCAATCTTCACTTTTCATCTGCGACATCGGAATAATATCTTTAAGTCTTGTAGCTGCACTCTCTCTGCTTTCGAGCATTACTTTATTACATTTCATCATTGCCCCTTTACAGTTGTCGGGATTCTATAGTTTATCTCTGAACCGCCTATCGGTTTTAACGTTATCGTAAAAAATATGTATCTGTCTTCAATAGATGATGCGTCGTTCGCCGCTGTAAGTATCGGTCTGACATTTTCTACATATCTCAGTCCAAAGTCCCAGCATCTTTTAGAGTATAAAAAACCCACTTCGGAACTCTTCTTTTGTGCTGATTGTACATCATAATTATAAGAAGCGAAATAACGATAATGATCATTATACTTATATCCAAAACTTGATGTCAGATATTTTGTATATCTTGGTGTAGAAGCCGGAGTCAACGGATCTATAAAACTGTCTTTATAGAGATACGAAAGATTGACATTGATGCTTCCGTCATTGTATCCTATCGTGTTTATCGTTTTTGAGACCAGCTCTTGGTCATAATTATAAAATGTATCATTATAATAGTTTATTGTTTTTGTTATCTTGTAGTCAAGTTCGTTTTCGATCTCACCGAGCTTTCCTTTTCCCGTTGCGTAAGATATCTGCTGAGAAAGTCTATGATACAAGAACTGCTCGCCCCTCTCATCAAATAGATATTGTGAAAGTTCAAGTCCCACTTTTTCCGTTACATCGTTAATATTATAAAACTCGCAATTAAGAGAGGTCGGATCGTTTGTACACTCATCTTTTCTTGATTTATAAAAACCGTATCTTGCATCTGAGCCCGGCTTCACGTATTGTGCACCCAATACTACTGTATGGGTTACCGTATCATATGATCTCGTCAGGTTCGTATTGATATCAAAGATGTTGTACTGTCTTAAAAAGACACCGTCTTCATATACATTCGGATCTTCTCCGGCGACTTTATCGGCATCTCCGTTAAATGTCATATGCTCACCGTAAAGTTGTGACTCATAGCTTAGATTGATGTACTCGTCTGCGATGGACGTCTGTAGTCCGATAGGAATATTCATAGACGTTCTTAAAGCGTTTTTTCCAAGTTCTCTGTAAAGGTATACGGATGAAAGATCTATGTTGTATGTAAGATGATCGTCAAATAATGTTGACAGATAGTTGTGATACTGTACTGTAGGAAGTTTCTGTATCGTTCTTGCATTGCTTTGTAACGACAGGTCTAAGTAGTGTTTAAAATATACACCGTAGTAATGCCTGTCGGTATTATAAAACATATTGATCTGAGACAGGATCTGGTTTGATGTAGTATTGTTGATGGTATCTGCAGTCGAAAGGTTTATATAGTCGACATCGTTCATCCAGTTGATATCTGCATAGATCCCTGACTGTCCTTCCAGATCAAATCCAAACCATCTATCTAAAAAATCATCGTTATTGTATTTGAAATTTACACCATAGTGAGTCTCGTGAGCAAGGTTGTTAAGATTCACATAACTTTGCTGCTCTTTAAAGTACCCTGTCGTGATCGAACCGCCGGATGTCTTAGAATCGACAAATCTGAATGTCTCGTATGAACCGTATCCGCGTGAACTTCTCACTTGCGGTTTTAGTTCTAGATCCCACCAGTTACTGACTGCAATGTAGATCGGTTGTTCATAATAGAACCCTTCATCGCTTGAAACTCCAAATGCAGGGATAAGCAGACCAGAACGTCTCGTCGTATCGAGAGAATAACCAAAATAAGGCATGTAAAAAATAGGGATATCGTAGATATAGAGTCTGGCGTTATAAAGATTCATCCATTTATCACTCGCATCATAGTTGGATGAACTGAACTTTATCTTCCACAGAGGTTTGTTTGGATTACATCCGGATATCATACCTGCCGTCACATCATAGTATTTATCTTTTATCTGCCCTTCGTCGGCGCTGAGCCAAAGCTGACTTTTTTGTTCTAGCATATAAAAGGGCTTAAACACTCTCTCTTTATCTGCGATATTTAACTTTGCGTATTCACCAAGAAGTTGGTAGTTTGTGCCCTGTGTGGCTCTGACATTTCCGAAAAGTTCCAGATTACCGTTTTTTCTGTCATAAACGGCACTTTGTGCACTTAGATAGTAGTCTTTGTATAAGACGATCACATCGCCGCTGGCTTTTACTACACCTGCTTCATTATTAAGATTCGTCGCATAGATCTCGACTTTATCGGCACCCAAAAGATAAAGGGGAAGCAGAATGAACAGCAGCCAGAGTTTACGCATCGATCACCAAAGTCTTTGCTGTAAGGTCATGCCATGCCTGTCTTGAAGGATTAAGTATCCCCCACAAAAATCCCAGATAAAAGATCATCTCACTTATGACTCTAAAGACTGCCCTGTTAAACGATACGACAAGTCTAGGCTTGTCTAAAGTCTCGATCTCGATTACTCTTATCTTAGCAACGATCTTGCCGATACTGGCTCCATACATCGTCACAAAAAAAGTCTGATACACTATCTTGATCGCCATATATTCCAAGACAAAAGAATTAGTCAGATCTATCATCTGCTCAATACCCGTCGCCTGAGTAACATAGTTCCAGATAATAACGGTAAAGACTATCGATAACAGCACCTCATCGATAAAAAATGCCAATGCACGTTTTTGGATGGATGCTAATGCGAACTGCTCACGATTTAGTAGGTTTTCAATCTCTTCATTCATCTATTAAAGTGCCTGATATGCTATATCCGTACGAAGCTTTTTGCCTACATAATGTACTTGCCCGCAAAGCATATATGCTCTATCTCTGGCTTGTTTTATAGAGTCACCCAAACCGACACAGACTAAGACACGTCCGCCTGTCGCATAAAGGATACCGTCCTCTTTTGTCACACCGGCATAAGAGATATGTGTATTTTCTTTGATATCTTCATGAACGATCTCATCGACTACTATCTCCGCAGGAACAGAGTCGGAGTACGGATAGTTTCCGCTTGCCATTACGACACCGACTGCAAACTTGTTTTCAAACTCTACGTTTAACTCGTCAAGCTTACCTGTTGCAGCTTTATAGAAAAGCTCACGTGCAGGAGTCTTCATAAGAGGCATAAGGATCTCACACTCAGGATCGCCGAAACGGACATTGAACTCTAACGTGATAGGCTCGCCGTTTACGATCATAAGACCGATGAAAAGTACACCTTCAAAAGGTGCTCCCTCTTTTTGCATCCCGTCTAACGTAGGACGGATCACTCTCTCTTTTACTTTTTGGTAGATCTCTTCGTTTACCAAAGGAGTCGGAGCGTATGCACCCATCCCGCCTGTATTTGGACCTTCATCGTTATCCATAAGACGTTTATGGTCTTGTGCCGCAGGAAGAAGGATATAATCTTTTCCGTCACAGATCGCGAACATAGAAAGTTCATAACCGTCCAGGAACTCCTCGACGATCACTTTTTTTCCTGCATCGCCGAAACTTTTTCCGCTTAGCATCTCAGAGACCGCTATTTTTGCCTCATCGTGAGTCGTAGCTATGATAACGCCCTTACCTGCACAAAGACCGTCAGCTTTTACGACGACCGGTGTCGGAAGTGTGTCGATAAACTTGAATGCATCATCAATCGAATCTGTCTCGATATAACGTGCCGTAGGGATATTGTATTTTGCCAAGAAGTTTTTCATATAGACTTTTGAGCCCTCTAAGCGTGCCGCTTCTTTGCTCGGTCCGAATATCGTCAGCCCTTTTGCTTTAAAAATATCTACTATACCGTCTACCAAAGGTGCTTCAGGTCCTACGATCGTAAGATCGATAGCGTTTGCTTTTGCAAAGTCCGCGAGTTCATTGTAATCTTTAATCGAAAGGTTTTCTCCTAAAGAGTCAGTAGCACCGTTTCCTGGAGCAAAATACAGTTTTTCAACTACAGAATCTTTTTTAAGCATACGCCCAATCGAGAATTCGCGTCCACCGCTACCAACAACTAAAATATTCATAACAATCCTTAAAATAATGTATCTATAAAAAAATAGCTACTTTAGACTACAAAAATAATCTAAAGTAGCTATTTAAGCCCGAGCAGCCGTTGTGCAAATAGCTTTGGTTCTCAAAGCAAAAAAACTAGCAAAGCGAGAATCTTATCAGGCGACAGTCTCTCGGCAGAGTTAACGTACCTCAAACGAGATCATCAACACACAAAGATTTCTACGAAATTCACTAAATGTATACGTAGAACCCTCTCATACGCACGTAGTCGAACCACCCAGACTATTAAAATTATACACTTTTTTTGCTTACTTAGTTATAATATCCTTCATGAATTACTACACAAATGAGCTAAAAGCGCTTAAAAAATCAAACCGTTACAGAACAAGAGAAATCGTTGATTATAGTTTAAAGGATTTTGCTTCAAACGACTACCTTGGGCTTTCATCAAACAAAGAGCTTCACACCCTTACATGTAATGAACTTGCATCTGCTCCCGTTCATTCACCAAAAGCATCTTTACTGGTTAACGGGTATCACCAGATACACAAAGATTTTGAAACGACATTATGTGAAGTAAACGGATTTGAAGACGCTGTAGTTTTAGGGAGCGGGTTTAATGCAAATATCGCACTTATAGAGAGTCTGGTAAGAAAAAACGACACTCTTTTTATGGATGAGAAGTTTCACGCTTCAGGTGTGCTTGCCAGCAATCTAAACGAGTTACATGTAAAATTCTTCAAACATAACGATGCAGATGAGTTAAAACAGCTTTTGCAAAACTCCGATGCAAAAAGAAAGATAGTCGCGGTCGAAGGGATCTACTCAATGGACGGTGATCTGATGAACAGAGAGATATTTGAGATCTGTGATAAAGAGGATGCCATACTCATCGTAGATGAAGCTCACAGTAGCGGAGTCGTAGGTGAAAATCTTATGGGTGTATATGACCTTTTTGATATAGATATAAAACCAAACCATATCAAGATGGGGACGCTTGGAAAAGCGTACGGAAGTTTCGGTGCTTATATACTTGCATCGGCACATATTATAGAGTATCTTATTAACCGTGCAAAACCCGTTATCTACGCGACTTCCCTTTCATTGTATGACACTCTGTTAGCACATAACTCGCTAAAATATATCTTGCAAAACAGAGAAAGCTTGACAAAAGAGATAAAAGAGCGTCAAAAGATCGCCAAAGAGCTCTTACATGTAGAGACACCCTCTTTAATAATCCCGATCATAATCGGCGACAATAAAAAAGTGGTGAGCATAAAAGATGAACTTCGTAAAGATGGTTTTATCATCGGTGCTATAAGACAGCCCACGGTTGAGAGTGCGATATTGCGCATCATTGCGAGAGTCGATGATGATATCTCCGTATTTGAGGAGCTATGTAAAAAAGTAAAAGGGCTTTTAGATGAAAATATCTAAACTTTATATCACACTCAAAGAGGATACTTTAGTCGATATAGATTTTAATATAAACTCATCTTTAGCTCTTGTAGGCCAAAGCGGCAGCGGAAAAAGTCTTACGATCAAAGCACTTTTAAATATGCTGCCAAATGAGATGAGATCAAAACTGGAAGTAGAGAGCAGTTTTGATCTTGTAGCCGGCGATACCATAGGTTTTGTCCCTCAGAATCCTTTTACCGCTCTTTCACCTCTGACAAAGATAAAAGATCAGATATTCGTACCTTTTGATGAGATAAAAAAACTTTTTGATCAGGTAAATCTGGATATCGCTCTTTTAGACAGGTACCCGCCGGAACTTTCAGGCGGACAGCTACAGCGTGTAATAATAGCCATATCGCTTAGCTGCTATCCAAAGCTTCTGCTCCTTGATGAGCCGACCACTGCACTTGACCCGCAGACGAGGGTTACGATCATCGATCTGATCAAGAGTCTCCAAAAGGAGTTTGGTTTTAAACTCCTTTTTGTCACTCACGATATGAGTTCCGCAAAACTTTTATGTGAGGAGATATGTGTCATTAAAAACGGAAAGGTCATAGAATTTGGTAAAATGGCAGATGTATTACAAGATCCACAAGACAACTATACAAAAACACTCATAGAAGCAAACTTTGCAAATAGGAAATATCGCGAATGAAAAAAACACTTATCTATATATTTTTACTACTCTTTATATCTCCATTTATAATCGTCGGATATTACTATACTCAGTACAATTATGATCTAGATAAACTTATAAATTACAAACCGTTGCTTACGACAAGGATATACGACAGAAACGGCGAGAAAATAGCAAATCTCTTCAGTACAGAGCATAGATATTATGCGACTTTCGATGAGATCCCGCCAAGACTTATAGAAGCTCTTCTAGCCATAGAAGACACCACTTTTTTCGAACACCACGGTGTTAACTTTGACGCTATTTTTCGTGCGATCATCAAAGATATCAAAGCAAGAAAAATGGTCGAGGGTGCAAGTACTCTAACGCAGCAGCTTGTTAAAAACACCCTGTTGACTCGTGAGAAAAAACTATCACGTAAGGTCAAAGAACTTATATTTTCAATGAAACTCGAACGTGAACTGAGTAAAGAGGAGATCTTAGAACGCTACTTGAACGAAGTCTACCTCGGACACGGTTACTACGGTATGAAAACAGCGGCTGACGGCTATTTTCATAAAGACCTTAAAAATCTTACGCTTAAAGAGATGGCGATGCTCGTAGGACTTCCAAAGGCACCGAGCTTCTACTCACCTACAAAAAACTATGAGATATCCCTAGGTCGTGCAAACCGTGTTATCGAGCGTATGCATTCTCTGGGCTGGATAGATGACAAGACCTATGACAAGGCGACAAAAGAACAGCCTCACGTGTATGACACGACTCTTACTCAAAATCAGGCACCGTTTATCGTAGATGAAGTCTTAAGAGAGCTGATCAAGGATTTTCCTGATATAAAAACTGGCGGATACGATATCTATACGACAGTCGATCTGAATATGCAAAGAAGCGGTAGAGAAGCATTAAAGTATGCGTATGATAGAAATATTGCAAGGGTCTCTTCTAGCGAAGACTCAAATGATACGAATCTGACACAGCTTAACGGTGCACTGGTGAGTATTGAACCAAGCAGCGGAGACATCTTGGCACTTGTCGGAAGCGTGGACTATGATAAAAGCCCTTACAATCGTGCGACTCAGGGAAGACGCCAGCCGGGAAGTGCGTTTAAGCCTTTTATCTATCAAGTCGCTATCGATCTGGGATATTCAGGGGCCACTCAGCTAGTCGATATCGCAAAGACCTACGAGTATGAAAAAGACGGCGAAGAGATGAAATGGCAGCCCGATAACTATGAGAAAAACTATAAAGGGCTCATCCCTCTTCGTGAGGCACTTATACACTCAAGAAACCTTGCAACGATCAATCTTGTCACCGATATAGGGCTTGATACGATGATACAGTCATTAGAGAACTACGGGATCAAAAACCTTCCGCGTGATCTTTCACTCTCTCTTGGCTCTATCTCACTCTCTCCGCTTGAACTGGCGCAGTACTACAGCTCTTTTGCAAATCACGGCGTTCAGGTAGAACCTATCCTGATTAAAAAAGTGGAGAAGAACTCTCAGGTCGTGTTTAGACAAGAAGCAAAAAGAAAATATATCACCTCTCCTGAACAGACCTATCTTATGACTTCTATTCTAGAGGATGTCGTCAAAAAAGGGACCGGAAGAAATGCCCGTGTAAGCGGCATCGAACTTGCAGGAAAGACAGGGACTACCAATAACAATGTCGATGCATGGTTCGCCGGATATTCACCGAGCATCGAGACCATAGTATGGTTTGGAAACGATGACAATACTCCTATGCATGCCAAAGAGACAGGGGGCAGAACGGCAGCTCCTGCTTTTAGTTACTTCTATAAAGAACTCTTAAAAAGCAATCCTCAGGTGCAAAGAAAATTTGTCAAGCCTGAAGGCGTTATAGAGGTCAAGATAGGCGGTGAGACAGAGTATTTTACAAACACGTCAAAACCTCCTAAAAATGACAGTACCGAGAAGAAAAACGAGGAGTTGATCTTCTAAAAGGAGATACGATGAAAAACTTCATCTTCATGCTGATGATACTTTTTTCAGCTCTATATGCCGATACTTTTCAAAAAGGAAGTATCGGTCTGGGTATCGCTGTCGGAGGCGGTTCTTTAACTACAAATGAAGGCACTAAAAACTACACGATCTTCGGTGCCAATGCAGACTATTTTTTTGCCGATGATATCTCTCTTGGAGTCGGATATATGCATTGGTCCGGAGACACTCCAAGCATCTCACAAGTAACGATCCCACTTAACTACTATATACCGTTAGATAAAACATATACACCCTATTTAGGAGTTTTTTACAGATATACATCTATGGGCACTCCCTATAGTGACTACAGCTCATACGGAGCTAAAGCAGGTATCGCTATGAAGGTCTCGAAAAAGCTCTATCTGGGTGCAGGATGGGTACAGGAGTATTATGGGGATTGTTCTAATTTTAAAGAGTGCAGTACCGGATACCCGGAACTGCTTTTGATATTTACGTTTTAGTTAAAAGCTCTGTTTAGTGCAGAGAAAAGTGCTTTTATAGAAGCGATCGTAATGTCGCTGTCCACACCTACACCAAAGAATGATTTCAATTCGCTTGTTTCTATCTCTATATACGCGACAGCGTTCGCAGAGCTTTGCTCACCGCATGAGTGCTCAGAGTATGACTTGATCTTAAAAGTGTACTCACACTCTTTAGAAAGTGCATTTTTACATGCATCTATAGGACCGTTACCGTGACCTTCAGAGACTATCTCTTTACCGTTACATGTATAGGTTAGTTTGCACCATACGTTCTTGTCTTTAGATGTCGGCGAACTGATAGCAAAATCTACAAGTTCAACGCCGCCGTTTGACTCTAGATAAGTCTTTGTAAAGATATCAAGGATCTCGTCATTGTTTAACTCTCTGCCCTCTTTATCCGTTACACTTTGGATAACTCTACCAAACTCGGGATGCATCTTTTTAGGCAGCTGATACCCGAACTCATTTTCTAGGATATATGCGACTCCGCCTTTTCCTGATTGTGAGTTGATACGGATAATACCCTCGTATGAACGGCCGACATCTTCAGGGTCTATCGGAAGGTACGGAACTTCCCAAAGCGGATCATCTTTTAATTTTTGAAATGCCAGACCTTTATTTATCGCATCTTGGTGTGAGCCTGAGAATGCCGTATACACTAGCTCTCCAACATACGGATGACGACAATGTGTCTCGATCTCCGTACATCTCTCGACTACATCCAGGACTTCGTTCACATTAGAAAAATCAAGTCCGCTGTCAACGCCTTGAGTCGTCATATTAAGCGCCAAAGTGATGATATCGACATTCCCCGTTCTCTCGCCGTT
Organism: Sulfurimonas sp. HSL3-2; assembly: GCF_039645965.1. GTDB lineage: Bacteria > Campylobacterota > Campylobacteria > Campylobacterales > Sulfurimonadaceae > Hydrocurvibacter > Hydrocurvibacter mobilis. The sequence continues at coordinate 1,964,980 of NZ_CP147917.1, forward strand.
ACTAAGCAGTGTTCCCTCTACTCTATCGGCACCCGCTAACAAAGCAAGTTCGGTAGCTGCCACACTCGTACCTCTATCGTTATGAGTGTGCGTAGAGATCAATACATGCTCACGGTTGTCTAAGTGTCTGCTCATCCACTCGATCTGGTCTGCATACACGTTTGGTGTAGCGACCTCGACAGTTGCCGGCAAGTTGATGATGACAGGACGCTCTTTTGAGATGCCCCAACGCTCAGTAACCGCGTTACAGATGCGAGCAGCAAACTCTAGTTCAGTTCCCGTAAAGCTCTCCGGAGAGTACTCCAAGATGATCTCTCCGTCATGACCTTCAGCATACTTTTTAACAAGATCGACACCCTCTAAAGCAAGTTTGACTATCTCATCCTGTGTCTTTTGAAAGACGATCTTTCTTTGCGCGACAGATGTCGAGTTATATAGGTGGACTATAGCTTTTTTAACACCCTTTAGAGACTCGAAAGTCTTCTCTATCAAGTGTTCTCTAGCTTGTACCAAGACCTGTATCGTAACATCATCAGGGATCAGATTGTCATCGACCAACTTACGTAAGAAGTCAAATTCCACTTGAGAAGCAGAAGGAAAACCTACCTCAATATTTTTAAATCCGATTTTGAGTAAGAGTGCAAATAGTTCAAGTTTTTTATCCATGTTCATTGGTGTGATCAACGCTTGATTACCGTCGCGAAGGTCGACACTACACCATACAGGTGCTTTTGTGATCGTATTAGAAGGCCATTGTCTTTCTGGCAAGTCTATCTGAGGATACGGGCGATATTTACCCATTGTTATGTTTTTCATAAGAAAACCTTTACTTGAAATATTTTAATAGTCGCACTCTTACCTACAACTATTCGCGCAATTATAGCTAATTTTATAAATGAGTTATTTTAAAGCAGAGTATATATGGTTTAATTTAAGAAAGTTTTTGAAAAAGAGGTTTACATGTAAGCCAAAAGCTTACATGTAAGAGATTAACACTGGTAAGTAGTTTTAAACTCGTAAGCTGTTGGACGACCTTCGTCTGGCCATACATCACGCTCAAATCTGTAGTGTTGGTAAGCATCTAAGAACTCTGGAGTAAATACAGGTTGTAAGAACTCGTTATCACGGATAAGTGACTCTAATGCACCACGTAGAGTGTGTGGCATTTGAGGGATACCTTTTTCACGGATCTCGTCAAGAGATAGTTCAAATAGATCCTCATCCATTGGACCAACCGGGATATCTTTGTTTTTGATACCGTCAAGACCTGCCATCATCATTACTGCGAATGCAAGGTATGGACAAGCAGTAGAATCCGGGAATCTCATCTCGATACGAGTAGCTTTTTCACCTGCACCGTATGGGATACGGCAAGATGCTGAACGGTTTTGAGAAGAGTAAGTCAAGATACTTGGTGCTTCGAAACCTGGAAGTAATCTTTTGTATGAGTTAGTTGACGGGTTAGTAAACGCAGCAACTGTACGAGCATGTTTAAAGATACCACCGATATAGTTGATAGCCATTTCAGAAAGGTTACCGTAGTTTCCTTCTTTATAGAAAAGGTTTTTACCGTCTTTCCATAGTGATTGGTGAACGTGCATACCGTTTCCGTTGTCACCGTAAAGTGGTTTAGGCATAAACGTAGCTGTTTTACCGTTTAGGTGAGCTATCATTTTTACAACATATTTATATTTTTGTACGTTATCTGCTGCACCAATGATGTCAGAGAAAACGATACCGATCTCACCTTGACCTTGTGCAACTTCGTGGTGACCAAGAACAACTTCTAAACCAACTTGTTCAAGAACTTGCATCATCTCAGCACGTAGATCTACCATAGAATCTGTTGGAGCTACCGGGAAGTAACCACCCTTCGTTCCAGGACGGTGACCAGTATTGTACATATCTTCATAAGTAGTACCTGAATTCCATTCACCCTCTTCAGTATCTATTTTGTATCCAGCTTCATTCATGTTGTCAACAAATTTTACGTCATCGAAAATAAAGAACTCGTTTTCAGGACCGAAGTAAGCAGCATCTGCGATTCCTAAAGACTCAGCATGTTTAAGAGCTGCTTTTGCGATTGAACGAGGACATCTTTCATACATTTGACCTTTATAGATATCATAAACGTCACAAAAAAGGATTACTGTCGGATCAGCTGTAAAAGGGTCTAAAAACGCTGTAGGTACATCAGCTATTAAAAGCATATCTGACTTATTGATCGGCTGCCATGCTTCTACTGAAGAACCGTCGAATGGGAAACCATTTTCTAAGTTACCTTCATTTACCGCACTCATACGGTATGTAAGATGGTGCCACGCACCTTTAATGTCTGTAAAACGAAGGTCTACAAATTGAACTTCGTTCTCTTTACAAAATGTAAAGAACTCTTCTACGTTATTAACAAATTTTCCCATCAAATCTCTCCTGAACTTATTATTGCTGATATTGTACCGAAGATTTCACTAGAAAAATAGTTATTTTTGCTTAAAAAATAAGCAATTTTCTTTTTTGTTTCATATAGTTATCAATTTTTATATGGTTTTAATATTAACAAAAGAGCAGGAAGCAATAAAAGGTCTGTCATAAGAGCACTGAACATCGCTAGGACTGTCAGCAGTCCAAAGTATATCGTAGGCGTAAATTCCGACAGAACAAGAACCAAAAATCCGATCATGATCGTTATGGAAGTGTAATACATCGCATACCCCACACTTTGATGTGATCGCTTCATCGCTTCAACATAATTGTTATCTTTTTGATACTCTTTTTTATACCTGTGAAGATAGTGAATAGTATCGTCAACTGCAATACCGATGGCGATCGATGCTATAGTGATGCTCATCATATCAAGCGGCATATCAAAGAAGCCCATAACCCCGAAAATAATAGATATAGGGATGATATTTACGATCATCGCTATCATCATGATCTTTAAAGATCTGAAAAGAAGAAAAAAGAGAATCCCAAGCAAAATAAGCATCAATCCAAGCGTCTTAATTTGAGAATTAAAAAGAGACTGGAGCATATTATTATACAGGACCATCAGGTTGGACAGATGCACATTTTCCTCTTTGAGTCCGAGCTTATGTACCAGATCGTATTTGATCTTCTTTAGCAACTTATCTCTTTGCAGAGTAGGATTGGAATCGACGATACGCATAGAGAAGCGTACCTCATTTGCCTCAATGTTCACATACGGAGAGAGGACGATCTTACGGAATCTCTGAGGAAGCTCGTTATAAAGCATTGCAAGTGCAAAATCATCCAGTTCTTCATTATCGTTCAGGCTGCGTCCCAGTTCTAAAACACTGCCTAAAGAGAGCACTTTTCCGACTTCAGGGATCGATTCAAGATAGGTATGGACTCTTCTTACAACATCCATTTTATCGGCACTGAACCAGTACTGATTTTGATTTTTAATAGCATTATACTCATCTTCAAACTCATCAAATTCATCATTAGAGGCACTTTTTTTTGTACTCTGTACTGGTGCATCTTTAGGTTTTGGAAAGTCGATAATAACATCTAACGGGGTCGTCCCACCCAGAGATCTGTCGATGACCTCCATCCCCTTATATATCTCCGTCGATTTTTTAAAGTAGTTGATAAAACTGTTTTCAACACGGATATCAAACATATAGATCATGCTTAAAACAAACACAAACAGACTCATAAAGACGACTGCATTTCTATGTTTTTCGACTAAATATGAACAAACGGCCGTTAAAGAAAACCCTGTTCTAAAATAGACCTTTCTGTCTGATTTCTTCATCAGGATCAGTATCGCGGGAAAACTTATAAATATGATTATTAAAGAGACGAATATTGCTATGCTCATCATCCATCCAAGCATGATGACCGGAAGTATCCCTGAGAGTATCAGTGAACTAAATCCGGCGATAGTAGTGATGATGGCAAAAAACGAAGGCTTAAGTATCGATGTTACCGTCTGTAGTACCAACTCCTTCTGAGAAAGCTCGTTTTGAGTGATAAAAAGTTCTCTGTACCTGACCATAAGGTGTATGATTATCGATATGGTGACAATGAGCTGCAGTGAGATAAAGTTTGATGAGACAACGGTGACCTCAAACCCAAGAAGCCCGAAAAGTCCAGTCGAAGCGATGATGGAAGCCGTAGATATAACGACGGGGATGAACACCCATTTTAACTCTCTAAAGACAGCATAAAGCATCAAGACCAAGATTACAAGTACGATAGTCCCATATGTCTTTATATCGCTTTTCACATAGGTTATCATATCATCGGCGATCATATCTACGCCGCCTAAGAACAGTTGTGCATCATTTGAATGTTTTTTTATAACGGTTCTTATCTCTTGAAGATCAAGATGCTCTCTTGCTCTTTTTAGCTCTCTATACTCTTTAAACTCTTTGATATCACTCGGTTTTTTAGTCGCATTTTTTTTGTCCAAAAGAGCCTTGAACTTCTTGTCCTCTTTAAGGTTTATAACGACTGCCGTGGTGATAAAATCCTTTCCGACAAGATTGTCTCTATATATCGGATTCGATAAGAACTCTGCTTTTGCCAGCGTTTTGTCTGTCGTATTCGTTTCTAGTGTCGGTATGTTTTGGATCAACTCTTTTAAAGGTTTTGGAGGACTTTTAAAAAGCGGTACATCGAGAATGGAGACGACATTGTCTACAAAATTCAAAGACTCCAGATCATCTTTTAGACTTTTTAGGCTTTTTAGACTTTCATCACTTAACAGAGGGCTGTTTGGAGTATATGTGATGACCAAAAAATCAGGCGCATCGTATCTGGAGTTGATCTCTCTTGTATACATAAGATCTTTATCATTTTCTAAAAGGAGAGTCTCAGCGGATGCATCAACGCTAAGTCGTGGGATATAAAAAGCTAGAAATGTGACTATGAAAAGCAGTATGAACAGTGTGATCTTTGGATACTTGATTACACCGTTTTCATAAAACTTTTCTATCATTGTTCTGTTTTATCTTTATCTAATTCATCTAAAAACTGCTCAAAACTCTTTGTCTTTAGTGCTGCTGAAAACTGGTTTCTATATGTTTGGACGATACTGACACCGAAGATATCGACATCATAGATCAGCCACTGTTTTTCATCATTTTCATAAAACTTATAAAGAACCGGTTTTTTCTCTGTTTTTGTTATAAGATAACTAAGAAGAGTGATGCGTGTCGCTTTTACTCTCTGTGCTTTTTCAAACTCCAGTTTTTCATCCGTATACAGATGCAGTTTGTTTATATAGGACTCTTTGATCTTTTTGTTGAACACCACGTGAAAGTTATTTTTTTGTACTTTCGTCAGTGTATTGTAGATACTTTTGCCAAGACAGAGTTTACCCATTAGATTAAAATCAAAAAGAGGGTCAACGAGTCTTATGATCTCAGCGTCCTGTTCCTCTTTCGGCATCACTTTATCTTTCAATATTCCTGTGACTTTTTCACTGTTTTTAACCATCATATCGGTGATGTCATCTTCTACACTAGCATTGAGAGTCAGAAACATACCAAAAATTAAAATCATTAAAAATGATTTCACTACTACTCCTTAATCAACATATTGCGGTTTTGTTCATAAGCGTCACGTATAAAAGGGTAAAGATCGATAGCATCTTTTCTTAACTCTTTGTACTCTTTTGCCCTGAGTGATCCCTCATTGAATTTTTTATACGAGATTATACCCCAAGATTCATACTTATTATCGACAACATTGTATTTTCTATAATCAACATAATAGATAGGATCTGCTGCTGCATCGACATACACGCCTGCGAGATCTCTAAGGTTATACTGTCCGAAAAACGGCAGGGTAATAGGAAAACCGCTGCCTACTCCGTAATATCCCAAAGTCTGTCCGAAATCTTCATCGCTTTTGTCCAGTTTTAACCACGTATATGCAGGATCAAAAAAGCCAAAAAGCCCCACCGTAGTGTTTACTCCGAATCTTTCGACATCGATCCATGCTCTTTTAAACTTCAATTGAAGCAGATTATTGACAAATGTTACAGGAAACTTCAGGTTATCAAAAAAGTTTTGTATAGATGAACGGACGACTTTTGGAGCCACATAGTTGTAGCCTTTAAAGAGATAAGGATCTAAAACATTCATATAAAGGTAATCGTTAAAATTTGTCATAACGCGGTTATAACCGCTTAGAGGGTCGAAAGGCTCATACTTTTTTGTAACGAACTCATCGTCAAAATCATCTATATTATCAGCGTACGAATAGAAATTAAAAATCAAAAATACTAATAACAAAAAACGCATTCGCACCTCACAAATATTTAAAAATAGTATCCTGATACTACTTTTAAATACCTTATTATTTATAATATATGTAAATTTAATAAAATCCAAATGGCTATTTTGGTAGAATATCTGACTTTTAACTTTGGCAACAACGGAGACAATAGAATGGATAAAGCCAAATATATTTGGATGAATGGAAAGTTTGTAAATTGGGATGATGCACAGGTACATGTACTCTCTCATACTATTCACTACGGAAATGGTGTAATCGAAGGAACAAAAGCGTATAAGACTGCAAAAGGTTATGCGATTTTTCGTCTAAACGACCATACGAAAAGACTTAAAGAGTCTGCAAAGATGACTCTTATCGATATCCCGTACAGTGTCGAAGAGCTAAATAAAGCACAGATAGAGCTTGTAAGAAACAACGAGTTTACGGGTGATAACGTTTATATCCGTCCATTTGCATTTTTAGGTTACGGTGTTATGGGTGTTTACCATAAAAACGCACCTGTCGAGACTGTTTTATCTGCTTGGGAATGGGGCGCTTATCTTGGTGAAGAGGGTATGAAAAAAGGTATTAAACTTAAGATCGTATCTATGACACGTCCTGCAAATACGTCAAATATGGGTAAAGCAAAAGCTACGGCAAACTACCTTAACTCTCAAATGGCAAAATATGAGGCGATCGACTGCGGTTATGATGAAGCACTTTTACTTGATGACCAAGGGTATGTCGCAGAAGCAAGCGGAGCAAGTTTCTTTATGGTAAAAGACGGAAAACTTATCACTCCTCCAAATGACAACTCATTAGAGTCTATCACTCAAAAGACTGTTATCGAGATGGCACAAAACCTAGGTATCGAAGTCGTCCGTAAACGTCTTTCACGTGAAGATGTCTATGTTGCAGATGAAGCATTCCTGACAGGGACTGCGGCTGAGATAACACCTGTTCGTAATGTAGACGCAAGAGAGATAGGAAACGGTGCTAGAGGCGAGATGACGGAAAAACTGCAGTCGATGTATTTCGACATAGTTTTTGGACGTAACAAAGAGTACGAACACTACTTGACGTATGTCAACTAATAGAATCTAAAAAACATCTCTTAGAGATGTATCAGTTTCCCGCATAGGGAAACAAAACAAAATGAAGGAACAACAACTATGGCATCAGATATGAACGATTATTTTAACAAGAAAAAGAGCCAAGGCGGTGGATTTGGCGGTGGAGGAGACAACTCTTCACCAAAAGCACCCAGACCTCCAAAGATCGACTTTAATTTCGGTGGCGGAAAATCGATCATACTATATTTTATAGTCGGTCTTGTACTTCTTTTAGTTATCGCAAAACCTTTTGTGATCATCAACGAGGGTGAACGCGGGATCCTTTCTACAAACGGAAAGTACCAAGAACAAGCACTTCTACCGGGACTGCATTTTATACTTCCAGTCATTCAAAAAGTCTTTGCGGTCGATACAAAAGTCAGAATCATTAACTATGCAAGCGGTTTGGAAAAAACGGATCAGGGTGACGGAATAAAGACAAAACCTGCAGTTACTGTCCTTGACAGACGCGGTCTTCCGGTTTCTATCGAGTTGACAGTTCAGTACAGATTAAATGCACAGTTTGCGGCACAAACTATCTCTAACTGGGGATTCAGCTGGGAAGACAAGATCATCAATCCTGTTGTACGTGATGTTGTAAGAAACGTCGTGGGTAACTACGATGCAGAATCTTTACCGAACGAGAGAAATACTATCGCAGCAAAGATCGAAGCTGGGATCAGCGACAATGTGAAATCTCTTCCAAACTCTCCTGCGATCCTACAATCTGTTCAACTGCGTGAGATCGTTCTGCCTACAAAAGTAAAAGATCAGATCGAACGTGTTCAGATCGCAAAACAGGAAGTACAAAAAGCGGAGCAAGAGGTCGCACGTGCAAAACAAGAAGCTCTAAAACGTGCTGCTGAAGCTCAAGGTCGTGCAGACGCTGTTAGAATCGAAGCAGAGGGTAAAGCACAGGCTATTACGATAGAAGCTGATGCAAATGCTAAAGCAAACCTGCTTATATCTAAATCATTGACTCCAAAACTTCTACAGCTTGAGCAGATAAAAGTTCAAGGGAAGTTTAACGAAGCACTTCAAACAAACAAAGATGCGAAGATATTCTTAACACCTGGCGGTTCGACTCCAAATATCTGGGTCGATATGAAAGAGTCTCGTTCAAAAGTAACTTCATCAAATTAAAGGCTTACATGTAAGTAAGCCTTTTTACTCAAGGAAATATATGCAAGAGATACTAAACCGTATTGACTGGCAAAAGCAGGAGCTTCTTCCTGTCATCGTCCAAGACGTTACTAACAATGAAGTCTTGATGATGGCATATATGGATAAAGAAGCTCTTGAACTCTCTTTACAAACAGGGATCGCGCACTACTTTTCACGTTCAAAACAACGTATCTGGAAAAAAGGCGAGAGTAGCGGACATATCCAGACTATCCATTCTTTTAACATTGACTGCGATAACGATACACTGCTGATCAAAGTCACACAGGAGGGTGTAGCATGCCATACGGGAAGACGTTCATGCTTTTTTACCGAACTCAAATCAGGTGATGTTCAGACAGAAGTCGAAGTAAACACTGATGCGATGTACGGAGTCATAGACACTCTTTACCATACGATCCAAGAAAGAAAAAATGCCGATCCGTCAACCTCATGGACGGCAAAACTTTTTAGCAAGGGTGAAAACACAATACTAAAAAAAGTGATCGAGGAATCAGGCGAGTTTACCTTTGCATTTAAAGACAATGACGAAGCCGAGATGATCTACGAGGCAGCTGATCTGACATACCATATGTTAGTCGCTCTTGCATACAAAAACATCTCTCCTGACCGTATCAAACAGGAACTTGCCCGCAGATTCGATATTAGCGGAATAGCAGAAAAGAACTCAAGAGAATCATGAATAGTAATAAAATACTCACCTTTCTTAATGGATTGACAAACTATGACTATGCATTATTTGGTGGGATATTTATTCTCTTTTTACTGCTGCTTGTCATCACCCTGCTCTTAAGAAAAAAACCTCTTTTATCTGTCACTGTACTGCTGATAAGTATCATCCTCCTTGTTCTAGGACCGGTGATCGGGTATATAGAACTTCATAAATTCATTTACAAAAACAGTTGTAAAGTCACCAGTGTCAAAGAGCTGCAGTTTACTCCGGCAGTAGTCGTGACAGGGACTATCACTAACGAATCAAAAAGAGATTTTTCTACATGTAAGATAAGTGCAAAACTCTATAAAGTATCGCATAACAAAGTACTTGACAAGATATACACACTTAAGCCATTTAAAAAAATGTCGATTATTGAGAATGATATAGAAAGAAATGAAACTAGACCTGTCAAGATTATAGTCGAACCTTTTGGCTACAAAAATGACTATAATGTATCTTTAGGAGCTGATTGCAGATGAGTACATATTTAACTATTTGGCACTACCTTACTATGCTGTTAGGAGTAGTCGTTATTGCTCTTGGTATTTTTGCAGCCCTTAGACAAGCAGACAAAAAAATAATCCTTTCTATGATATTCTCAATCGTTTTGATAGTCATATTAGTTGTCAGTTTTACTCTCGTTGCACTTGACAAGTACACTAAAAAAGTACAACTAGGCAATCTGGAAAATCATAGAATACTTTCTATCGAGAAGATCGTATATACAGGTTACGTAAAAAATATCGGTGATTACAAGATAGGCAAAGTCACACTTGAAGTAAAGATTGTAAATAAGGCACATACAAGAGGGAAAGTCAAACCGGGAAGTTTCTTTAGTCCAAGCGGATTTGCAGAATTTTTCGGTGGCGGGATGAATGTTTTATATAAACCTCAGACCGTTGTCAAAAGATTCGTGGTAGCGGAAGATCTAGAACCCGGGAAAACAAAGAGTTTTAGAGTGATGTTTGATTATCCGCCATACTTTGAGAATGTAACACAGTTTACGAAAGTAACTGCACACTAATATTTAAAGCCTATTTTTTTCAAAGAGCTGTTGATATTTCTTATCTGCTCGTTTTTGTCTCTACACCAGGCTGGTGCGATAAGTGAATCATCGTCTACTCCGGCAGTGATCCTCTGCACACTTACATGATCAGGTTTCATCAAAATAGCCTCATTTAAGACATCTAGATAATCCTCCTCAGTGATCGGTGTAAACTCTCCCCGTGCATATTCATTTGCAAGAGCTGTCTTTTTAACGACATAAAGAGGATGGTACTTTACGGAATCTATCCCCCATTCATACGCCTGCTTTGCAGTTTCCAGCATCATAGCCTTATCTTCACCCGGAAGTCCGAAGATAAGATGACCGCATACATTCAGACCTGCTTTTTTAGCTTTTAATATCCACTCTTTGACATTGGCACTTGTATGCCCGCGGTTAATGCGCTCTAGTGTCTCATCATAGACTGACTGGATACCAAACTCTATCCATATCTCTTTTGTCTTTGCAAGCTCTCCTAGATACTCTAGTGTCTCATCAGTGATACTGTCGCTTCTTGTACCTATACTGAGACCGATAACATCATCAAATGAAAGTGCTCTTTCGTAAAGTGTCTTTAGTGTCTCAAAAGGAGCATACGTGTTTGTGAAAGATTGAAAATATACAAGGTATTTGTTGACACCGTATTCTCTTTTTTGACGGGAGCTGAGTGCATTGAACTGCATTTGCAACTGAAGAAGCTGTTTATCTAAAAAGGGATTTTCTTTGGAAGTAAGATTTAGATGAAACCCCTTTAAGGGTTTTACACTGTCCAGACTAGGGCTGAATGAATCATTCTCACAAAAAGTACATCCGCCTTTTGCAACAGTCCCGTCTATATTCGGACATGTGAATCCCGATATCGATACAGCAGTTTTATGGACCTTTGTACCGAACTTTTCATTTAGGTATTTCCCAAATGTATATATCTGTTTTACTGTCATAACCTAGACTATGTATTTACCTGTAAAACAAGCTGTACAGTATTTATCTTCACTATCGGCATTGACACTTCTTAAAAGTGCATCTTCCGTAAGATATGCTAACGAATCAGCTTCGATAAAATCACATATCTCATCTATAGACATATTTGCAGCTATCAGCTTGTCTTTGTCCGGGGTGTCGACACCGTAAAAACACGGATCAGTTGTCGGAGGAGACGAGATTCTCATATGGACTTCTCTTGCTCCTGCATCTTTAAGCATTCTAACGATTCTTCTTGAAGTAGTGCCGCGAACGATAGAATCATCTACTACGATCACTGACTTGCCTTTTATCGTATCGATCATCGGAGAAAGCTTCATCTTCACTTTCAGATCACGCATCTCTTGCGTAGGCTCGATGAACGTACGTCCGATATAGTGATTTCTCATGATCCCCATCTCGTAAGGTATTCCGCTTCCTTGAGAGTATCCGATAGCCGCCGGGACACCACCGTCTGGAACAGGGATGACCATATCAGCTTCAACTGGTTTGATCTTTGCAAGCTCGATACCCATGTTTTTTCTCATCTGGTAAACACTTTGTCCATAAACACTTGAGTCTGGACGAGCAAAGTAAACATACTCGAAAATACAGTGTTTTGGAGTCGGTTCGAATATTTTGATGCTTTGAGGTGCTTTATCCTCTTCAAATATAAGAAGTTCACCCGGCTCTACATCACGGATATATTTTGCGCCGATAAGATCGAATGCACAAGTCTCGCTTGCTACGACATACCCGCCGTTACCGATTCTACCTAGACTTAAAGGACGGAAACCGAATCTGTCACGCATCGCGAACATCTTCGTACGGCTTAAGAACACTAGTGAAAATGCACCCTCGATGCGTTTTACACCGTCGATAATACGGTCAACAAGATGCTCTTTTTCACTCTTTGCGATCAGATGGATAAGATTTTCAGTATCCATAAAAGTCTGGAATATCGCACCTTTTTTAATGAGGGCGTCACGGACTTCCTGAGCATTTGTAAGGTTACCGTTATGAACGATAGACATCTCACCAAGGTCATATCTGGCAAATACCGGCTGAGCATCAAGAATAGAATCGTCACCCGCAGTAGAGTATCTTGTATGTCCTATGGCATTGTTGCCTTTTAAAGTCCCTAACTTTTTCTCATCAAATACAGTTGTCACCAGACCTCTGTCTTTAATGGTATGAAGTTTTTTCCCGTCAGCTGACGATATACCAGCAGCCTCTTGACCGCGATGCTGTAATGCATGTAGTGAAAAGTACGCTAATTTAGAAGCCTCTTTATGACCGAATATCCCGACAACTGCACACTTTTCATTCATATTTTCAAGCAAGATAGAATCCTTGTAAATGTTAAATAGATTTATAAAAACTATTTCGAAAATAAAATCTTATAGTTTTTATAAATATATTTTGGAATTATACTAAAAAAGAGCTAAAACGGCTCTTTTTTAAATTAATTAGAGTTCTAAACAATCAGCGATGTTATATAGACCTGCCGGCTTGTCTACAAGCCACTTAGCAGCACGGAGTGCTCCTTTACTAAACGTGTTTCTGCTTGTCGCCGTGTGATTGAGTTCTATAAACTCTCCATCATTGTAAAAACCGACCGTATGACGTCCTACGATATCACCGCCGCGAAGTGCCATAACGGCGATCTCATCTTTTGTTCTTTCACCGATATTGCCGTTTCTGCCGCTGACTCTCACTTTATCAAGATCAAGATCTCTTCCCGCAGCCGCACTTTCTGCTAAAGTCAGTGCCGTACCGCTTGGTGCATCTTTTTTATGTCTGTGATGCTGTTCGACTATCTCGATATCAAAACCGTCTAGGCTCTGTGACGCTATATATACCAATTTATTTAAAAGTGCGACACCTAAAGACATGTTTGTCGCATACAAAATAGGCATCACTTCACTCGCATCCTTTAAAAGGTTCATCTGGTGCAAGTCAAGTCCTGTCGTGCCGATAACTAACGGTCTTGGAGCTTTTATGGACTCTTCCAAAAGCGATTGACATGCTTCAGGCAAAGAAAAATCAACGACGATGTCACAAGCGTTTAAAAAAGTGTGCAGATCGTTTGTCACTAATACCGATGGATCGATCGAGAAATCAAGGTTCTCTCTTACGTAAACCGTTGAAAGAGACATATTATCCTCTAATTTCAGATCATCCAGTAGTAAACGACCTACTCTCCCGCTTGCGCCAAAGACTCCGACTTTTATCATTATTTTCATTCCTTAATTTTATTTCATAAAATGAAGGATACCTCCATTTTTTTTAAACGTCAAACAGACCAAGTCCATTTGACTACGTTAACACTAAATTTTCTTCAGCAGAAAGCTCATTATGTATAATGTTGTTTTAGTGGCTTAGTTTTTCATCTACATAAGAGATAGCTTTAAGTGCCGCCACAGCACCGTCTCCAGCTGCACACACAACCTGTTTTGGAGCTTCGATCCTAATGTCTCCTGCAGCAAACAGACCCTCAACAGAAGTCCTCATGCTAAGATCGACTATAACCTCTCCTGCACTGTTAAGCTCACAAAGAGATGTACCGTCCTCTTGCATCAGCACCTGGTTGTTTACATTGTTCCCTACAAATGTAAATACTCCCGGTACTGCTATATCTCTGCTCTGTCCCTCTTTATCGATAACACGGATACCCGTAACACCCATAGCATCACCGTATACTTCATCCGGTATCGAGTTTAGTACAAGTTCGATATTTGCTGTCGACTTCACACGTTCTACCGTATTTGGTGCAGAACGGAACGTATCACGTCTGTGTATAAGGTAGACTTTTGCACAGATCTTAGCAAGGTACAATGCTTCTTCTAGGGCAGTGTCTCCACCGCCGATAACTGCGACCTCTTTTCCTTTATAGAAAAACCCATCACAAGTGGCACAAGTACTCACGCCTCTTCCAAAGAACTTGTCTTCTCCTTTAAAGCCGGCACGACGAGGAGTAGAACCTGTACAGACTATAACGCTGTGAGCCTCTTGAGTCTTACCGTCACCCTTATGGATAACAAAAGTGCCGTTCTCATTTCTCGAAACACGGGTCACTTCGACCATATCATGTTTTAAACCGAACTTTTGACACTGTTCAGGCCACGGGATCATAAGATCCATTCCAGTGATCTCACCCGTCACGCCGGGATAGTTCTCGATCTCGCTGCTTTGAGTTATCTGACCGCCTGGCATCCCTTTTTCAAACATCACAACGTTTGCAAGACCGCCGCGCGTCGTATAAAGCCCTGCTGTCAAACCTGCAGGCCCTCCACCTATGATAGCACAATCTAAGATATTATTTTCCATTTAAAGCTCTTTTATTTTATTGTCAATTTGATCTAATGTATCTAATTTTCGTATCATACTATCTTGTTTATAAAGAGTATCTTTGACTTTTTTTATAATGAAAATAGATGGAGAATGATAGATGTTAAATCTCTGAATAAACTGCAGGTTTGTATTTGTCCCTGAACGCAGGAATATTGTACTTTTTGTATTCTCAAAACTATTTTGATAAAAGTCTACCGCTATTATTTTATACTCGGCATTGACGTTAGAGATGACCTCTTGGGTATTTTTATCTTTTGAACTGTACAGGACTACGATATATCTGTCATCGACCGGTTTAAAGATATCACTTTTTTCATAAAAGATCCACTTACCGAAATCTATAAACTTATACTCTGAGAATTTGTAATTGAAGTATGCAAAAGCAGCTGCTATAAGTGCTGCTCCAAAGAAAGAAGCGAAAACGGTAGTGACGCTAAAAAGGCTTTTGCCTCCTTTAGCCATCAACTCACCCTATTATAAAAGAGAGTTTAGTTTATCTTCAAAAGCTTGTTTTGAAGCTGCACCAACCATTTGTTCAACCATTTCACCGTTTTTAAAGAAAAGAATAGTTGGAATTGAACGGATACCAAACTTCACAGCGATATCTTGCTCTTCATCAGTGTTAACTTTACAGATTTTTGCTTTTCCGTCAAAGTCTTCTGCTAATTCTTCAATTACAGGAGCGATCATACGACAAGGTCCACACCATGGAGCCCAGAAGTCTACTAATACTACACCTTCGTTGATTGTTTCTTCAAAATTCGCTGAAGTAAGTTCTATATATTTACCCATTATCTTTAGTTCCTTTTTTTTTGTTATCTAGTTGCTGTATTATACAAATGAAATCTTTAAACTATCTTATAATATAGTTCTTGTTTTACTAAATAATAATTAAAATTTAAAGAAAATTGTTCTCTTTTAGAGTTTTTACTACATCCTCAAAACCGCCCTCGACTATTTTCAATGCAGAACAAGAGATCATCAGATTTATCGGATAATCGAAATCTTCTATCATCCTTCCTGATGTATCGACGTTCAAACCATCTACAAGCCTCTTTTCACTCTCATCAAACTGCTGCAAGTAGGGAACTGCGCAATCCATATAGCCGTAAACGGGCTTGCCTAACCCATATGCATATCCACATTCCCAAACGGTGCCGCTGTCAGCTTCTTTTCCGCGAAACGCGTTTAAGTTTGCGATGACGACATCGGCTTTTTTTATAAGATCGATATTAGCCAGAAATATATCGTTTGCTATCTTTTGTTTATCCTGTTCAAAGTCTACGATGTTATCCAGCGGATACATCCCCTCATAGCCATACTCTGCACAGATTTGAACATATCTCTTTCCTATTTCCACCGAATCCGCTTCAAAGACATCGGGACCCGCGATATATATTTTTTTCATAAATGGCTCTTTATCTGATTTAATATGCAGTTATAGTATCGATTTTTCATTAAAAACACACTTTGAGTTCTATAATTTTAAGTTATGGGATGATAGAATTGCCGCAAATTACAAGGTTGAATTTAACATGCATATTTCTCAAAGACTTCTTACTACACTGCTAACAATTGTTTCTTTACACTCTACGATTTTTGCAGAAAATGACCTTTTTAAAACCACCTACTCCTTTACAAATGTCAGTGTCAACTATCTTGACTGGACAAAACCTACAGAGAACCGTTCATTTCAAAGAGACTTCGGCTACCTGGAACTTGAAGGCGGTGCAGGATTTGAGTGGGGAGATATCTACGGGTATTTTGATATTGAGAATCCGACAAGAGGTTATGACGATTTACCGCAAAGTAACAGAAGATATGCATTCAAACCCGCACTTGATATCAAACTGTTTAACAGCAACTGGTATATCTATTCTCAAGACTTCAACCTTTATTCAAAAGATTTCCATGTTTCCAACCTGATCGTCGGCATCTCTTACAAGTATATAGATGACGGCCTGCTGTTTCAGCCATTTTTAGGTCCTCACTATCAAGAGAGTACTTATTATACAGGCTATAACGGATATATGTTTGGCTGGATACTCAACTATGATTTTGCACTCGCTAAAGAGAAGTTCACGATATTTCAATGGCATGAGCATGAGTTTGCAAGAGACAAAGAGCACTATCTTTTAAGCGACGGGACAAGAACAGGTGACGGAGAGTCTTTCGGCGTGCAAGGCTCTTTTGAGTTCTGGTGGCATACTACGGAGAATATAAGAGCGGGACTGCAGTACCGCTATGCACTCAACAAACTGGGCTACTACGGGTATCAAGACGGATTTATCTATTCACTGAGATACTATTTCTAAAAGGTGATGTTTTCGATCAGATCGATCGATGAAGGTGTCACGATAACAGCGTCGTACATGTAAGCACATTCAAGTGCATTTTTTTTAAGATACACATCACCTGTCTGCAAAAGTTTTCTCACCTTCTGCGGGGTGATGTTCTGTACTGCAAGCTCATAGTCCTCACCGCTTTTTACTTCGACAAAGTGTAAAACCTCATCTTTAAAAGCGATGATATCGACTTCTCCAAACTTGCTGTAAAAGTTTCTATCGACTACGGTGTAACCGCATGAAAGAAGATATTCACAGGCTTTACTCTCTGCGATATCTCCTTTAGCTCTACTCATTACGCGGGGAGTATCTCGACTTTTATCGACTTAAATGCTGCCGTCAAGATCAGCTCGTCACTTTTGTCTCCAAAGAGGTTGTTTATCTTTGACTTTGCATGGTGAAAAGTACTAAACAGCGTCTTTGGCTGGACTTTTTCGGTAAAACGCACCGTAAGCGGATTCGTCTCGCCAAACTCAGACTTCAGTATCACCTTCTCAGTCGGGAAATCTGCTCTGTCACCCTCATATACAAGAAGGATATCCTCATCATAACGCTTATTGAGACTCTCGCTTCTTTTCGTCTGAGCTGCATTGTTATAATGAGCGATCGTACGTCCGGTCGTTAGATGATATCCCTGAAGATCTTTGTTGATAATCTCTTCTACCATTCCGCGGAGTTTATACTGATGGTAGTGAAACTCTCCAAGTCCGTCTTCAGTTCTAAAGTCTAACTGATGAAGGATCGGTGTGTCTTCCGTATGTACAGGCCATTGGAGTCCTCTTTTTCTATGACGTTCAAGTCTCACGTAAGAAGCACCGCTAAAACGACGGTATGCAACCTCTCTTACCTCATCCCAGACATCTTTTGAACTTGCATAATTTGCCGTTCCGCCCATCTTGTTGTCAAGGATCTGCAACACTTCCCAGTCATCCGGAAGGTCTGATTTTACAAGCGGCTGAGAAAGATGAAGACGTCTCATAGCATTGACGTAGACACCCGTTTTCTCATAAGCGGATTTCACACCTACGACGATATCCGCACGAGAAGCGACATCAGTCATAAATAGCTCCTGGACAAAAAGAAGTTCCAGTTTTTCAAACGCTCTGTCTACTTTGTTGAGATTCGGGTGGATATGGGTCAGATCCTCTCCGATGTTAAGAACAGCTTTTATGCGGTCTTCCAGCATCTCATCAACTAACTGAGGAGTCATAAGACCGATCTCTTTTGGAGTCTGATAATCAGGGTCATAGTATGGAAGCATCCCCATATCACACGTTCCCTGAACATTATTCTGCCCTCTTAAAGGCATAAGACCTGCACCCTCTTTACCGACATTTCCCGTCATCAATGCTAAGTGTGTTATCGCCATGACCGCATATGAACCGTCGATATGTTCCGTGATTCCAAGACCCCAGAATATCATAGACTTTTTAAGCGCGTACTCACGGGCGATCTTCGGTATCATCTTTGAAAGGTACTCATACCCCTCTATCTGCTCAAAGTATTTCGGATTTGCATACGGGTCGTTTAATATCTTTTCTTTAAATTCCAAGAACCCTTTTGTCCTGTCGGCAATGAAACTCTCATGGTAAAGTTCCTCATCGATGATCGTATAAGCAAGCATATTGAGTACTAAAAGATTTGCTTCGTGAGGGATGATCGCCTTGTATTTTGAAAATCTGTGAAGCTTGATCTCTCTTACATCAAATACCGCCAGATTGTCATGTTTTTGCGCCATATCGACGATACGGTTTGCGATGATAGGATGAGCCTCTGTCGTGTTTGAACCGATGACGATCATGAACTCACAATTATAGATGTCGTTGTACGGATTTGTCGCCGCACCCTCGCCAATAGTGGTTCTCATCCCTTTTAGACTAGGAGAGTGACAGACTCTGGCACAGTTATCCACGTGAGGAGAGTTTAATGTATGACGAGTAAATTTTTGAAAAAGATATGAACTTTCACATGATGTTCTCGCTCCACCGATAGAACAAACACTTTTTTCACCGTAGTTTGTCTGTATCTCTTGGAGTTTCATAGCCGCTGCAGTAGTCGCACTGTCAAGCGTAGTCTCATACCAGGTATCGTCTAGATCAACCAGTGTCGATGCGATACTCTCTTTTATATACGGGTTTTTCTCTAAAAAAGTTTTACGGATACGAGGAGTCTTAAGTCTGTCCTGTGCATCTACGAAATCAAATCCGTATTTCCCTTTAATACAAAGCTTTCCTTGTGAAACTACGCCGTCCGGATGAGCAAAAATATTTTGTATTTTGTTATCTTTTACATTAGCTGCTATATCGCACCCAACACCACAGTAGGTACAAACGCTGTCTATAGTTTCAACATTTTCCATTAAAGTAATCCCGATTTTATTTATATGCGGAGTTTACAATTGTTTATCTTAAAAATTATGGAAGCGGATCGTGTCCTTTTATGATTAAATAAAACATAAGTGGAGATCGAAGCAAGAACCATAAGATTTATTGATATAATTATAAAAATTTTTAGATCGGTGTTAAATTTATGTATAAAAGCTTTATTGCTGCCTTTATCGTTATTATCATCCTTATTATCACAATATTTTTCTATTTTAGAGGCGAAGTAAAAGAGCAAAAACTCGATCATATCTTGGATCAGATCACCTCTGAACTCAATACTCAGCTCAAAACAAATCAGATGAATGCGCTTGAGATCGCTATCGTACTCTCACAAAACAGCGGACTGGTGAATGCTTTAGAAAATGATGATGAAGATCTCGGTTATAGTATCCTCTCAAAGATCACGGAAAATATTAAGAAAAATACCGACAGGTTCGTAAGAACACAGGTCATTACAAGCGATTACCTTATCTTTGCAAGAAGCTGGGATAACGTATACGCAGGTATGCCCTTAGGTGATTATAGAACCGATCTTAATTATTTTAAAACTCACAGATCACCCCGTACTTCCATAGAAGTAGGAAGAAGACTGGGGATCAAAGCTACCGTACCTATCTATAAAGACAACACGTTGCTCGGCTTTATCGAAGTAATAGACTTTTTTGAACCTCTTACAGAGTTGTTCCGTGCGCAGGGGATAGACCTCTATGTCTTACTAAATGACAAATATTTCAATACGGCTATATTTATGCAGGAAAATATGACCGTCAATAAATATATCATCGCTAACACCAACTATAACTCGAGCCATATCAAGGTTTTAAAAAGTATCGATTTTAAACAGTTAAAAGCCAACAGGATGTTATCGGCAAAAGACAGGCATATCTTTTATGAGACGATGTATAATGGAGACGGTGAAACTATCGGAGCTTTCGTCTTTATCCTCCCCGATAAATATCTTGAATATTTTAGAGATCCTGAAGATGATATCTCGTTTTTGATCAATGTCACCAGAAGCAGTTTATACAGTATAGAGAAAAAACAAAATGACTTTCAGGCGTACAAGTCATACACTCCTTCGGAACTCTCCTACATCAAAGATATCATCTCTGAAGAGGATGAAGCGGAGTTTTCAGAAAATGCGTACAAAAAACTGGATCAATACTCAAAAGACGAGTTGATCCAACTTATTTTGAACCGTAAAGTTGTTAAAAAAATAGATGGGAAGATCAGATGAAAATTTTACTTTTGGAAGATGAGTACTCTTTACGTATCAGTATAAAAGAGTTTTTAGAAGATATAGGTTACGAAGTGGACTGTTTTATGGATGGGCTAGAAGCATACGATGCTATCCATGAAAAAGCATACGAACTTTTACTTCTGGATGTCAATGTCCCTTCCATGAACGGTTTTAAACTTTTAGAGAACCTGCGCAATGATGATATGAAGATACCGACGATATTTTTGACATCAATGACCGATGTGCAAAATCTCAAAGAGGGTTATGAAAGAGGCTGCTGTGACTACATAAGAAAGCCTTTTGACCTTGAAGAGCTGGAGCTTCGCATCAATCATGCCTATAGAAGTTATTATCTCGATGACAGCGATATCATCGACCTCGGGCAGAATGCAACATACAATATGACCAAAGGAAAGCTCACCATCAACGGTGAAGAGATCGTACTGAGAAAAACAGAGAAAGATATGCTTGAAGTTCTGATAAAACATAAGAACTCTGTCGTCTCCATAGATATGTTCCAAGATGAAGTATGGGGTGAGTATGTAGAGCCCGCAACCATTAGAGTCCAGTTAAAAAATCTGCGTCAGAAACTGCCTGAGGGGATCATACATAACAGAAGATCTTTAGGATATATCATTGAACGAAAATAGATACGCACTCAAAAACGCTCTTATATACACAGTGTTGATCAGCAGTATTTTGCTGGCACCGCTGTTTTTTTATTTTATCTATATGAAAAATATTTATTCTGTACAGAATGAACTGTTTTTAAAAGAGAAATCTCTGCTGATCATTAAATCGATGGAAGAGTTTAATCAAAATGATATCTATTTTGAATATCCAAGATTTAAGACTTTCAAATCAGGTCTGTACGATGTCAGATTTAGACCGATCTTTACATTGATAGATACGGAGATAAAAAGTTTTAAAAGTGGTTATTATCTCGACGGCTATAACGCTTTTTTGGTCGTACAGCTGCCAAAAAATAGATATTTCGGTGCAGATTATCTGATCTTGAACAACACCATCTCTTATGCATCCATCTATAAGAATATTATGGTGATACTCTTTTCTATTGCCATAATCGTCTTTCTTTTAAGTATGTTTTTTCTGAACCGCTTTGCAGAACCTTTTAAAGCGGTCAACAAAAAACTGGACAACTTTATAAAAGATTCCATCCATGAGATCAACACGCCTCTGGCGATCATCAATGTCAATGTGGATCTCTATAATAGAAAAAACCCTACCAACAAATATCTCCAGCGTGTCAAAGGTGCCGCAAAAGTCTTATCGAACATTTACGACGATATGGACTATCTCATAAAGTACAACCGTCTCGAGTATGAAGATGAGAAGATCAATTTCACTCGTTTTATGAAAGAGAGGATAGAGTATTTTTATGATGTCGCTTTGATGAAAAACATACATATACAGAGCGATATAGAGGAGAATATCTTTATATTTATGAACCAGAAAAAACTGCGAAAGATCGTAGACAATAATATCTCCAATGCGATCAAGTACTCTTTTGAGAACAGTACTATCCATATATCGCTTTTTATGAAATCAGATATATGTCATCTCAGTGTAAAAGACTCCGGAATAGGAATCAAAGATGTTAATCAGATCTTTAAAAGATACTATAGAGAAGACACAAACAAGGGTGGTTTCGGCATTGGGCTCAATATCGTAAAATCTATAATCGAAGAAGCAGGGATCGAACTCGATATCAAGTCAAAACTCAAAGAAGGTAGTACTTTTACCTACAAATTTCCGCAAAAAATCATCACTCATTCATAAATAAAACAAATTTTACATTAATTTTACACTTCACTGTTACACTTCTTGCCGAATCAAATAGGAGGAAGTTGAAATGGTAAAGAATCTAACAGTTTCATTACTATTGGGATGCTCACTTTTTGCTGCTGATTACAGCAGTATTATCGAACATCCTAATGCAAGTAAGATTATTGAAAAAGATCTATTAGCTGCACCGAAAGTCTATAGTATGCCAGCAGGTTGTATAACAACAGATGCAGCAGCGATAGCTAGAGGCGCTTATATCTTTCATAATCTTAACGGAAGTAAAGCAAAAGGGAATCCACCGGCTGGATTGAGTAAAAGTAACCCTGACGGTTCTGCAAAGCAATATGGAAATTGTGTTGCCTGCCATAACATCGAAGGTGCAAAAGGTGCCGGGAACATAGGTCCGGACCTACATAACTACAAACAGAACTTCATCGACTCCGGTGCAAGAACTTTAGAGTTTGTGTTTCAAAAGATAGCAGATGCACGTATCGATAATCCGACAACACATATGACTATCAATTTAACTACTAAATTATTTAACGAAAGAGAGATATGTGACCTGACTTCATATATCGTAGCTCCAAAATAAAAAGGAAAGAAAATGCAAAGAAGAGATTTTTTTAAAACATTAGGAACAGTAGCAGTAGTTGGTGCGACAATCCCGGCAATGAGCTTCGCAGCTGAAACAAAAAAACAGGGTCCGAATGCTTTTACATACAAACAAGCTGTAGATGTGATCACAGGCGGTAAAACACCTAAAAAATCATCTAAGGTTCATCTAAAAGTACCTGAGATCGCAGAAAACGGTGCAGTTGTTCCTGTAACGGTCGAAGTTGACTCTCCGATGACTCCGGATGATTATGTTAAAGCGATCCATATATTTGCTACAAAAAACAATAACGTTCGTTGTTTGGATGCAAATCTGTCTCCGGCTAACGGAAAAGCAATGCTTTCTACACGTGTAAAACTTGGCGGCACACAAGATGTTGCGGCACTTGTCGAACTAAGCAACGGTGAGTTTTTAATAGCTTCTCAAAGCGTTAAAGTGACAATCGGCGGTTGTGGTTGATCTTGAGCAAGAAACCGCAGTAGAAAATAAAAAATAAAGGATTTAAAATGGCAGAAAGAAAATCATTAATCAAAATTAAACCGAAAAAATATAAAGACGGCGAGATTGTAAAAGTAAACTTTATGATTATGCACCCTATGGAAACAGGTATGCGTAAAGATAAAAAAACAAAAGAGATCGTACCAGCTAAGTACGTTAACAGCATCAAGTTCGTGTATAACGGAAAGACTATCACAAATATGATCGTATGGGAATCTGTTTCGGCAAATCCTGTTTTCACGACATACATGAAAATAGACGGAAAAGGTGATCTGACTGTGACATACACAGACAGTACTGGTGAAGTTCACGAGCAAAGTATCAAGATTAAACCAAAAGGATAATCAATGAAAACAATACTAAAGATAACTCTAAGCGTTGCTCTACTTTCTACACTCACTTTAGCCGATGAGCAGTTTGCAATGAGTGACAAAGACAGAGCCATGTATGCGGAGATGCTTGAAAACAATCCTGCAGACATGACTGTAGCCAGTGGTGAAGAGCTGCTTAGCTATATGGGCGGAGAAGCCGGACTTGCAAAGTACCTTGGTGTCAGTGAAGAAAAACTACCTGAGTATATTGCGGGTTTTCCACGTTATATTAAAAAATTCGACATGGTTGTCGGACTTGATCAAGTTTTACAAGCGATGATGCATGACGGCGGACACAAACCGCTGGAGCTTAAAAGCGGCAATATGTTTGAGATGCTTAGTTATGTTAAATCACTAGCCAACGATGTACCGATAAACATCGATGTCAATGCAAACCAACAGATGAAAGATGCGTATGCACTGGGTGAAAAAACATTTAATACAAAAAGAGGCGGACGCGGTTTAGCTTGTATAAGCTGTCACAGTTCGGATGTGATCGGTATGGTACTAAGAACACAGCCTCTACCTGATCTTGGTGTAAACAATTCAGGTGGGACATGGCCTGCATACAGAATGACAAAATCATCTGTATCAACGCTACAAAAACGTTTTCAAGGCTGTATGAAAAATGCCCTGTTAGCGGTAATCCCTCTTGGTTCACCTGAGATGGTAGGTCTGGAAGTCTACGTCACGGACAAAGCAAAAGGGAAACCTATTGCAATTCCGGGATTAAAAAGATAGGAAAAAAATATGGAAATTTCAAGAAGAGACTTTATGCATATTGCTGCGATCTTTGGTTTAGGTGCTGCAACTGCAGGATGTGCTACTCCAAAGTCCGTAGCTCAGATCTCATTAAAAGATCTATATGACTTTAACGCAAAAGGAAACGTCACACTGCTTCATATGTGTGACCTTCACGCGCACATAAAACCGTTATACTGGAGAGAGCCTTCGACATTGATCTCGGCTCCTAACCTAGTAGGGACTCCGGGTTTCTTATGCGGTGAAGCTTTTGCAAAACATTACGGACTTGAACCAAGCAGTCTTGATGCATATTTTGACACTTATATGGACTTTGACACACTTGCAAGAAAGTTTGGAAAAATGGGCGGTATCGCTCATATGAAAACATATCTTGATCATGTGAGAGCTGAACGCGGAAATGAAAATATCCTGTTTTTAGACTCAGGAGACACATGGCAAGGTACGGGTGTAGCACTTAAGACCGGCGGTGAAGCGATCGTAAAAGCACAGAACTACCTTGGTGTCGACGTAATGGTCGGGCATTGGGAGTTTACTTACGGTAAAGAGAGAGTAAAAGAGCTGATCGAACTGCTTGATGCAAAATTCATCTCTCAAAACATCGTCGGAAACGATCCGTTTGCAGATGACTACGAAGAGCTGATCTTTGAACCGTACACGATCGAAGAGAGAGGCGGAGCGAAGATAGGGATCATCGGTCAGTCATTTCCATTTACCTCGACAGCGAACCCTAAAGAGTTTACAAAAGGGTGGAGTTTCGGTCTTAGACTTGAAACACTGCAGGATTATGTAAATGAACTGAGAAATGAGCATAAAGTGGATTGTGTCGTCGTGTTATCACATGACGGTTTCAGCGTCGACCAAGAGGTGGCTAGAAAAGTCCACGGTATCGATTTTATACTAAGCGGTCACACACATGACCCTTCTCCGCAGCCTATAACGATCAATAACACTGTTATTGTCATCGCAGGAAGCCACGGTAAATATGTGGGACGTTTAGATATCGATATCAAAGACGGAAAAGTCAAAGACTATGAGTACAAACTCGTACCTATCGCTTCAAATATGATACCTGCCGATCCGCAGGGTGTAAAACTGGTAGATGAGCTGTACGCTCCTTTTGCTTCTGAATTCAATGAAGTTTTAGGAAAGACAAAAAACATGCTTTATAAGAGAGATACGTTTTTCTCGACTTTCGATCAGCTGATAAACGATGCGATCATGGACGAGATGAAATGTGACATCTCATTCACACCTGGTTACAGATGGGGTACGACCGTACTTGCCGGTGAAGACATCTTAATGGATAACGTCTACGAGATGTGCGGTATCACATATCCGAACGTCTATACTTTTGAGCTCAAAGGCCAAAAGATAGCTTCTCTTTTAGAAGATATCGCGGATAACGTATTTAATGCGAATCCACTGTACCAACAAGGCGGTGATATGAGCCGTTTAGGCGGTGTTACGTATGATATCGCAGTAGCGAATAAAGCGGGCAAAAGAATATCTAATCTTAAAGTGGGAGGTAAGCCTATAGATCTAAATAAAACCTATGTAGTTTCATCATGGGGTGGAAATCTACAAAATGCGGGGATGAATCTTCGTCAAGATATGATCAGACCTGTATATGACATTGTCAGAGATTACATAAAAAGAGAAAAGGTTGTCGACGTTAGTAACGAAGGTAATGTTACTGTAGTTGATTATGACTGCGGTTGTCCTGTCAAGGGGTCAAGAGGCTGCTAGTCACACGGTATAACGGTAGCGGCAACTACCGTTAAAGTCTGTATGTGCAATAATGACAAAACAAACATCGACATTATTACACATGCAACATTATTTTTTACATAAAAGGGATGAAATGAATTTGATAAAAATGAGCGCGATCACAGCGTTAGTATGTGGATTATGTATTTCAGCAAATGCTGATGACACAAAAGCAAAACGTGAATTAAAAAACAATATGATGGAAGTCTATAACACTCTACCTAGCAGTGTTGACAACCTGGGTGATGCATTCACAAAGGGTGTATTTTACGGCCGTTTACGCATGAACGCTTTCAAATGGGACTGGAAAGATGACGTAGCAGGTTCTATTCAAGACAATAAAGCATTCGGTCTTGGCGGTAGTCTTATCTATAAAAGTGCACCTTATATGGGTGTAAGTGCGACTGCAGGTCTTTACTATTCAGACAGTCCGTTTTCCGGTCTTCGCGACAGTGTCGCAGACTTAAAATACATCAAAGCGGGTAAAGACACATTCAGCCGTTATGATGCAAAAACAAACGGCGATTACTATATGGCTGTGTTAGCTCAAGCATATCTTCAATACGACATCTCAAAAACTACGCTAAAAGCGGGTCGTCAAATATTTGAATCTTTCTTGACAAAATCTAACGATACAAAAATGATTCCAAATACATTTGAAGGTTTTGTATTAGAGACAAAAGAGATTCCTAAAACAAGAATTCGCGGTGCATACTTCTATGCTCAAAAACTGCGTGACCACACGACATTTCATGATGTAATCACATACAGTGATTCAAATTCAACGTCATCACCAGCTACTTGGAACGGTAATGACGACTCTGCAGTACATAAAGGTCTCAGCTTTAAAAACTTTGAAGCAGCAGGTAAAGATGTACACCATAAACTTATCCTTGCAGATGTAAGCAACAAATCTATCGATAACCTTAAAATCGACGTGACATACGCTGCTGTACCGGATGTCGTTTCATCGATCACAGGTGAGTTAAACTATAAGATAGCTCTACCGGGCGGATATTCACTGACTCCGGGTATCCGTTATATGAAACAGATGGATAACGGCGGCGGTAAAGTCGGTGGTGCAAACTTAGGCGGTAGTCTTGTTACTTGGACAGGAAGTACTGCTACATATAACAGTACAAAAGGGTATAGCACTCCGGACAGTTTAGAGAGTTCACTCGGTATGGCTCGTTTAGTCCTTAAAAAAGGACCTTTAAAAGCACAGATCGCTTACTCTGCAGTTTCTGACGATGCAGATATCGTTGCTCCGTGGAGAGGTTTCCCGACAGGCGGATATACTCGTGCAATGGCTCAATATAACTGGTATGCAAATACTAAAACTTATGATGCTGAAGTCGCATATGACTTTGGAAAAGCGGATATAATTCCGGGATTCAGCGCTATGCTTCGTTATGCGATACAAGATTTTGATGAGAAAAAACAAGCTGCCGGTGTTCAAGCAGACAGTAACGTAATCCATATGGATTTCCGTCAAAAGATCGCAAAAGGGCTTGATGCAAAACTTCGTATCGGTCTAGTAAGTGCAGATAAACTAAGCTCTTACAGTTCAACACCGGGTATAGATAAAAACTCTTACAACGAATACCGTTTTGAGTTAAACTACCTGTTCTAATAGTATTTAAAAATGCTTAAAGGATTTGTCCTCCTTTAAGCCAATATTTCTGACGCATTGCGTCAAACTTTAGTAAGTGTATAAAATTAAATAGTAAAGGTTGTGTCATGAGATTACTTGTAGTAGCTGTTTTCTTCATTCATTCTCTTCTTGCATTTGAGTACCAGCTCAAACCACAACAAATCAGTAGTAATATCTACTGTTTTTTCGGGCTACCGCAAGTAATCGATGAGCACAACAATGGCAATATGGTAAATTCATGTTTCGTTGACATGGGGACCAGTTATCTAGTCATAGACAGCGGTCCCACCTATGCCTACGCTAAAGAGGCTTACGGCAAGATCAATGCGATCAAAAAACTTCCTATATCTTATGTAATCAATACGCATGTTCACGATGACCATTGGCTTGGAAACAGCTACTACAAAGAGCTTGGCATCGACATTGTAGGTTCCGTAAAATTCAAAAATGAAGCAAAACTGGCAATGACGAGGATGCAAAAACGCATTAGCAAAGAGGCGTATGCAAAAACGACTCAGGTATTTCCAAACGTATTCGTAGACAAAGAAAAAACACTTACCGTAAACGGCAAAAAAGTGTTTATAAAAAGTGTGAATAAAAAAGCTCATACAAGTAGTGATCTTTTAATTCATATTCCTAGCTTATCGGCACTGTTTGTCGGTGATATAGTATTTAACGATAGACTCCCGTCACTTAGAGACGGGAACATCAAAGAGTGGATAAAAGAGCTTGAAAAGGTCAAGTCATATAACGCAAAATATATAATCGGCGGTCACGGAGAGATGGTCACTCCACACTCCGTTGATTTTACCTATAACTATCTTGTCGAGCTAAAACAAAAAGTCTCTGCAGCCATCGAAGATGGAGAAGAGATAGAGGATGCTGTCGACAATATCAAGATGGAGTCATACAAAAGTTCGCATATGTATAACGAACTTCAGAGACAAAATGTTGAAACGGCATACAGAACACTGGAATGGGAACAATGATAAAATCGGTTTTACTTTTTTTAACGACATCACTTTCTATGTACGCGGTGATGTTAAGAACAGTTCTACTTTTTTTAACGACGTCACTCTCTGTATATGCCGTCATGGCAAGAGTAGTTCTACTTTTTTTCGTAACGTCACTTTCATTACATGCTGTAGAGTGGCACAGATATGAAGATGCTCTCAAAGAGCAGCAGGTCAGCAACAAACCGATCATGATAGATGTGGTAAGAACAAACTGCCACTATTGCAGTGATATGGATAGAAAAGTGTTTGACGACAAAGAGATGTCGGTGTGGATAGAGAAGCGTTTTATACCCGTCAAGCTCAATCTTGATCATGATAAACTGCCACTTGGAATAAAAGTTATGTTTACCCCTACATTTTATTTTGTAAATAAAGAGGGCAAGATTTTAAAAAGAGTTCCCGGTTCTTGGGATATTCAAGACTTTAAAGATTTAACGGAGATGATCAAATGATGAAATATATTTTTATACTGCTTTTAATGGGTACAGCACTTTTTGCAGATACAAGGTTTGCAGAGCCTAAACCTTCCATAGACAATCAGCGTCAGATCCTGTTTTCTATCAACAGCGGTGATGATGAAAAGATCAACCATGTTCTCAGCAGTGCGAACAATGTACTGAAATACTACGGACCGGAAAATGTCCATATGAGAATAGTCGCTTATTACCACGGGATCAAAGCCGTGTTAAAAGCGAACAAAGAGATCGCCGAGCGCGTCGATACGCTTATGCAGTACGATGTGGAATTCGTGGCATGTGAAAACACGATGATAACAAAACATATTAAAAAAGAGGAGCTGATCGACGGTACCGAAGTAGTGACAGCCGGCATCGTCGAGATAGCAGAAAGAATTAAAGAGGGATGGATCTATATCGTTCCCTAAGAAGATAAAAACAACAAAAAGGAAAAACAATGAAAAAGATAATAGCACTGATCATCACTTTGAGTCTCTCGCTTTATGCAAAAAGAGACCTGCATATATTTGATGTAGACAATACCAATGGAAGCATAACGCCTGCTACCATAGCAAAAGCATTTTCACAAAACGGCATTTCTGTCGCACTCAACAACGATATGACCACTCCGTTTAAAAAACAGTTTCAAAAGAGTGACTTCAAGATCTTCACGCTTATGACAATCTATGAACCAAAACTGGATGACAAACTTGTAAAAAAATATCCGCATGCGGGGATATTCATCCCTAAAGGTATCGGCATCTATCAACATAATGACGAAAACACTTTACATGTAAGCGTACTGACATCGGACGCAGAGGCAAAGATCATCGGTATCGATAACAATGATATCCTCAAAAGCATAGAGAGCAAAGTCTTAAAAAGCTTACAAGCCGCTCTTCCTAATGCAAAACAGAGACTCAGTGAAGACAGCTTGAAAGAACATAGAGATCTCGTCACGGTATATGAATATGATCTTGACGGTGCAGACTGGGAGGATGCAAAAGGAGAGATAGAGATGAACCTGGAAGGGGCATTTGCACCCCGCGGTTTTATCATGCCTGCTTCTATGGATTATGATGCTGATATCTTCCAAGAAGACGGCAGTGAAAACCCGTTTGATTTTTATGAGACGTACTCTATCTGTAAGCTGCCTGTTATCTATACAGTCGCAAAAAGCAGACCTGAAGCTTCTGCATTTGCACCGTGTACGACAATAGTATACAAGAAAAAAGATGAGGACAAGATAGTCATAGGCTTTCCGGCTGTTTACAACTGGATGAGCAGTGCAAAAGTCCAAGATAAAGAGGCTCAAGAGGTGCTGATGAAAGCACAAAAAGATTTTGAAGCTATTTTAAAAGAAGTTACAGAATAATAACTTACAACAAAAGGAAAATATATGAAAAAATTACTACTGCTTCTTGCATTTTTTAGTTTTTTAAATGCAGAAGAAGGGATAAAAAAAGTTGTTTTTGATCTAACGACAGGTGATTTAAAAGTATTTGAAAAGAAAGTACTCTCAGGGATCGCACACCAAAAATCATATTATGAAGGCAAGATGGAAGAGCTGCAAGCCGCAGTCGTTATCCACGGTGACGCTTATAAGTTTTTTGTAAAAGATGTAAGCAGTTCACCTTTTAAAGATGACAAAGAGCTTCAAAAAGAGAGTACGCAGCTTGCGACTAGGATCTCATCTCTTGTCGAGACATACGATGTAGAGTTTCTTATGTGTAATGCAGGTATGAAAAGTAAAAATATCAAAAAAGAGAATATCTTCAGTTTTGTAAAGATCGTACCAAACTCGACTATCGGGCTCATCGATAAACAAAACGAAGGTTATGCCTATATACCTATAGCAAAATAACTACACTTTCTTAGAGACGATATAAGCGATCAGCCTCTCTTTTACCCCATGAGGCAAGAGATCGATCGTCTTTATCATCAGGTAAAACCTCAGAGGAAAAGCGTAAATTCGCTTTTTTCTCTCTATTGCTTTTACGATCCTCTTGCTCCCCTCCTCCAAACTCATCAAAAACGGCATCGAAAAACCGTTCTTCTGTGTCAAAGGCGTATCTATAAACCCGGGCAAAATATTGATGACATCGATGCCGTACGGCTTGTATTTATATCTCACACCCTCGGCATATGCATTTAACGCCCTTTTAGAGGAGCTGTAAGCCACGGAACTCGGCATAGTGATGATAGAGGCTAAAGAGGAGATAAAAACGATCGTACCGCTTCTCTGCTCTTTAAACTTCGGCAGAAGCGGTTCAAGTACGGCATGGTATGAAAGAAGATTTGTGTCATAGAGTCTTTTAAAATCATCAAAGGGTGTGACTTCTAAAGAGTGCCCTATCGAGATCCCCGCGTTTAGTATTGCCATATCGACAAAACCGATCTCTTTTATCTTCTCTTGTAAAAGATCAAAGTCGCAGATATCCACATCGATGATATCCACCTTACAACTAAGTGTGTTCTGCAGTTCTTGAAGTCTTGATCTGTCTCTGGCTAAAAGGATTAAATGGTTGTCGGAGGTTGCATAACGGCGGGCAAGTGCTGCACCTATGCCGCTGCTTGCACCTGTTATAAGTATCTTCACTTAGACGATACGGATCATAACCGGTTTAGAGTTTACAAAATCCAGCTCTTCTATGCTTTTTATCATATTTTGTATATCTTTTTCAACCGCTATATGTGTAGAGATAAGAAGGTTTGCACTGCCGTCTTTTGAAGGGCGTTGCAGGATTGTCTCTATCGATATATTGTTCGTAGCGAAGATCGTAGTTATCTTAGAAAGAACGCCTGCTTTGTCCGAAACATTGATACGAAGATAGTATTTAGACTCGATATCATCGATCGGCTTTAACTTGAGTCCTTTTTCTAAAGGCTTGTCGAATCCAAGCATCGGCTTGCTTTTTCCGCTTCTTGCGATGTCAATGATGTTTGCGATGACCGCACTTGCAGTAGCATCGCCGCCGGCACCCGGTCCGTAGTAAAGTGTTTCGCCAACTTTATCGCCTACGACACTGATACCGTTCATAACACCGTCTATCTTAGCTATCATCTCGCTATTGTCAATGAGTGCTACATGAACGCGAAGCTCGACTTCGTTTTTCACACGTTTTGCGATACCGAGCAGTTTTACGCTGTAACCGAACTCTTTGGCAAATGCGATATCGTCTTGAGTGACGTTTTGGATCCCTTCGATAAGGATATCTTCAGGTTTTGCATCGATCCCGTAAGCGATACTAGCAAGAATAAGAAGTTTGTGAGCCGCATCAAATCCCCCGATATCAAAAGTAGGATCAGCCTCTGCATAACCTAACTCCTGAGCTTCTTTAAGGATTGCATCAAATGCCACACCTTCGTTTATCATCTTTGTAAGCATATAGTTACATGTACCGTTCATGATACCCATGATAGATTTGATATGGTTTGCTGAAAGTCCGTCACGAAGAGCGTTGATGATAGGGATGCCCCCTGCGACGCTCGCCTCGTACTCAAACGGCAGATCACCAGCCATATCTTGAAGCTCATAGCGGTGGTATGCAAGAAGTGCTTTGTTTGCAGTGACGACGGCTTTACCGTTTTCAAGTGCACGTTTTACGACTACAAATGCGTCTTCAACGCCGCCCATCAATTCTACGACGACGTCTATCTCCGGATCATCTAAAATATCGTCGGCGTTGTCTGTCAGAATGATATCAAGACCTCTGTCTTTAGAAAGATCTCTTACGACTCCGCTTTTAACGACTATCTCATCGCCGGCACGTGCCGAGATGATCTCTTGGTTATCTTTTAAGATATTTACTACTGATGTCCCGACTGTCCCGACACCAATAATCCCTACTTTTATCACTATTTATCCTTAGATTCTTCAAACTGTTTTAAAAACACCTTGATATTTTTTGCGGCTTGACGGATACGCTTATCGTTTTCTATTAACGCGATACGTACATACCCTTCACCATACTCGCCGAATCCGATCCCCGGAGCAACTGCGACATGAGCTTCACGAAGCAGTTTTTTCGAGAACTCCAAAGAACCGAGATGTGCTGCACACTCAGGTATCTTTGCCCAGACGAACATACTCGCCTGATTTCTTCTCATCGGCCAGCCTGCTTTATTGAACGCATCAAGCAGTACATCTTGACGATGGTCATATTTATCAGTGATATCTTTTACACACTGCTGGTCACCGTTTAATGCGATAGTCGCAGCGACTTGGATAGGTGTGAACATACCGTAGTCAAGCCAAGATTTTATCTTTTGAAGTGCACCGATAAGTTTTTTGTTTCCTACGAAGAACCCTACGCGCCATCCTGCCATGTTATAGCTTTTAGAGAGTGTAAATGACTCGACAGCCACATCTTTTGCACCCGGAACACTCATAATAGACGGTGTCACATAACCGCCGAAAGTGATATCACCGTAAGCGATGTCAGAGATCACGTAAAATCTCTCTCTCTTTGCCATCTCTACCAGTCTTACGTAAAACTCCTGAGTCACAGTCGCTGTAGTAGGATTGTGAGGGAAGTTTACAAGAACGAATTTTGGTCTTGGAGAGTTCTCTTTAAACACACGCTCTAAGTCTTCAAAAAACTTATCTTCATCGACTTTATAATCTTCATCGAACGCTAAGCCGAACTTGACGACATTTCCGCCCGCCAATATAAAAGCATACGAGTGGATAGGATATGTCGGATCCGGTACGACTGCTACATCACCCGGGTTCGTAATAGCATACGCCAGGTGAGCATATCCCTCTTTACTTCCCATTGTAGCGACACACTCAGTTTGAGGGTCAAGATCGACCCCGTAACGGCGTTTATACCAGTCAGCTATCGCTTGAAGAAGTTTAGGGATACCTTTTGATGTAGAGTATCCGTGAGTTTTTGTCTTTTTGGCAGATTCAACAAGTTTTTCTCTAATGTGTAGAGGAGTGTCCCCGTCAGGGTTACCCATACTAAAATCGATAACGTCCGCACCTGCACGACGCTCTTTCATCTTAAGTTCATTGACCTCTGCGAAGACATACTTCGGAAGTCTTTCCATTCTATCAAATTTTATTTCATCAAACATCTGT
Source organism: Sulfurimonas sp. HSL3-2 (assembly GCF_039645965.1). Classification (GTDB taxonomy): domain Bacteria; phylum Campylobacterota; class Campylobacteria; order Campylobacterales; family Sulfurimonadaceae; genus Hydrocurvibacter; species Hydrocurvibacter mobilis. The sequence continues at coordinate 1,999,597 of NZ_CP147917.1, forward strand.
TTACCTGCCTAAATAAATTGTCGAATTTTAACATAAATATTCAACTATTTATCTAGAACCTACCGCTTTAATTGTAAGTCCGTTTTTTATATTTTTCAAAGTATAGAGGTCGGCTATTTTGATATAAACTGTATCTGAGGGGATTTCGACGCTTAACTTGGTCGTTTTACTATCGATTTTTTTCACTTTCAAGATGCGTAAAGAGCGGTCGTAAAACGAGATATACGGGTACCAGCTGTTACCGTAATTTGAACTTATCACTATCTTTTTTATTAATGAGACATCAAGCCATTTCTCATATATCGAACGCTCTAGATTTATAATATCCGTCGATGCCAGTTTCAATACATTTAAACGGGCATTTTTCATATCGATCTGATAGCTCCAAGATGCAGGAGTATCGCTTGAGATATCGACTATATCACATCCGCGTTTATTGAGCTCTTTTCTCAGGATGGTAGGGTCGATCGCATACTCGCTTGTAAGTTCTATGCTCCATACAAATTCAGACGGGTTCATATGCGCTTCTTTTGTGATGTATCTGTAATATCCGATGGCTCTGAGGGTATCTGACATCAGCTTTACAAAGAAGATCGGAGAACCGTCTGTTGAAAAGCTCATTGTTATCGTTCTCGGTTTATCGAAAAACAGGTTGAGAAGACCGTTTTCTTTAAGTGTCTGCACAACTCTTACGATATCGAGTCTGTTATCGCTGAAGTAAGCACTTTTGGGTTCAAAAATGATATTGATAAAATCTTTATTGTTATTGTATATCTTACTGCCTAAAATAGACTCTATCTTACTGTCTATAGAGGCGGTCTGATTGCTGTCAAGCGGTGCAGCGAGAAGAGAGGTATAAAATAATAAAGCTACGAATATTAACCTTACCAAGTACTACCTCTGTTTAATGTTTTAAACTCTTTTCTTGTAAGCTCACTCAATTCGCCGTTTTCAAATTTAAAATACTTCTTGCTTACTTCATGATACTCTTTTAGTTCCATGCCGAGATCGATTTTCATCATACCGTGACCAAAGACCAAAAGATAGTTTTTTGACGGGTCTAACTCAAAGTTGTGTTGGATAGTGATCTGCTTTTTTGAAAAGTCGGACATATCGATATAGCCGATCCAAAGCGATTGATTCGTCAATATTTCCAGTCTTGTCGCTGCCAGACTTTTTTCTGATGTGTTTTCGTCTATGATATTATTGTCTGTGATGTTGATATCTTGCGTTTGATTGATATCGGGAATAACTGATTCTGTAGTATTAAGGTCCAGATGCATTTTTGCGGATTCTATTTGTGTATTGTTTAGCTCCATCTTATCGGAACTGCTGTTTAACATATTTGAGATTGCGTAATACCCGACTACAACGGTGATGATCAAGATAACAAAGATCAAAGCCTTACTTGATTTGCTGCCGTCTTTATCTTCTACGGTCGGTTCTAGAGGATCTTGTTCATCAGATACGTTTTGTTGTTCATATTCATTTAAAAGTTCGCTCAGATCCAAATGATATTCACGTTCTAAAATAGAGATAAATCCGCGAAACTGGATCTTCGGTATCTTATCAAATGATTTTGAGAGAATATACTCTACATTTTTACGAGCTATATGAGTCTTCTCATATACCTTCTGTGCACCTATCTCTTTTAACTTTTCAAAATCTTCGTTCATAAACGCATCCTATCCATCAAAATAGCTCCCGCAACACTAACATTTAAAGAATCAAATCCATTTTCCATCTTTATGGAAACTTTTTTATCCAGTCTGCCGACCGCTTTTGGCGGAATCCCTACAGATTCGCTTCCAAGTATGATCGCACGCTTTAGCGCAGGCTTGACATCACGTATATCTTCCCCGTCCATAACTGCACCGTAGATCGTAAAACCTGACGTCTTCAGATCGTTGATAACATCATACAGATTCGGTACAAGACCAAAAGGCATATCAGCTAAAGCACCCGTAGAACTTCTCATGATCGGTTCCATGCTCAACTGTTTAACACCTGTAGCTATAATACCTTCGACCCCAAAGGCATACGCGCTTCTTACAATCGCTCCAATGTTACCGACATCGGTAATAGAAGCTAAAACAACCACAAAGTCTTTATCTAAAAAAGATTTAAGAGGCGTATATTCAAACTCTTCTATCTCAGCCAAAAAGCCTTGATGGTTTGAACTCTTACACATCTTGTCAGCGGCATCTGAGGGAATGCGTTTGACTTCAAAATCGAACTTCATCAATTTTGAGTACTCTTTTTTATCAATATCTTTTGCAAGGTACAGTTTACTGACAAGTTTGGGATGATTATGCAGTATATAATATACCGGCTGTTTTCCATAAATTAACATGGCGTACATTTTAGCCAAAAATTCTTAAAAAATTGGAATAATTATATTCTTTTAGTTAATGTTCTTAGAGAAGCACTACAGTTCGAGAAGTCTTTTGTAACAGCTTTTTGGATTTTCACCCGTTATTTTAGCAATAAGTTTTGACGCCGTCTTGATCGGGATATCAAGTTCGAGTATATCGTTTTGGCTTATATTTGAGTTTATCGCTTCACCCGCTTGGATGATCACGACCCATTCGCCTTTAAAGTTGCCTTCGAGTCTTTTTAGGATCTCGCCTGCAGTACCGTTAATATATCTTTGAAACTTTTTAGTAAGCTCTTTTGCCAAAAATATCTCTCTGCCCGGAACCTCTTTATCAAGCTCTTTTAGAAGCTTTTCAAGCCTGTGAGGAGACTCATAAAGAATAGTCGTGTAACCGTTGTAGAGTGCTTTTTGCAGTGCTTTATCACGGTCTCCGCCTTTGTGCGGCAAGAAACCGAAAAACAGAAATGATGTCTCGTTAAACCCGCTTGCCACATACGAGGTAAGGACTGCATTTGCACCGGGAAGCACGTCATACTCGACACCGTTTTCAATACAGTAACGAACCAGCATCGCACCCGGATCACTGATGCCAGGCATCCCTGCATCGCTAGCATAAACAACATTCTTTTCAAAAAAATCAGGTGACAGGTTTTGAACAAAATGGTGTTCATTGTGTGAATGAAGCGAAATGAAATTTTGGTTTTCTTTACATGTAAGGTTGTAACGCTCTTTGAGTATTTGGATAAGTTTTTTTGTAATGCGGGTGTCTTCGCAAAGAAGGGTGTCAGCTTCACCAAGAGCTTGCATAGCTCTCAGTGTTATATCGCCGATGTTTCCAATAGGTGTTGGAACTAGAGTAAGCAAAATGCGGAACTCTAGGATTAGTCCATATTGTAACGTTTTTTGAATTTATCAATACGTCCAGCAGTATCGACCATACGCTCAGAACCTGTGAAGAATGGGTGACATTCATTACAGATATCTATAGCCATCTCGTTTTTTTGGCTTTTTGTTGTAAATGTGTTACCACATGAACATGTTACTGTACAATCAACTAGTACTGGGTGGATATCTTTTTTCATAAATTTTCCTTGTGATACACGTTTGTGTGCGTATATCTATATATTTTTTAAATCCGTATGGGGGCAGATTTTTGAAACCGGATTATATCTAAAAAACTCTTTATTTACAATAACATCTTAGAGGCCACCGCAACGACAGCCGTCTCAGAGCGCAGGACCATAGGCGTATCAAGCCTGTAGACTTTTTGTTTTGACAGAAGCACTTTTTCACTTTGAGAGAACCCGCCTTCACTTCCGATGAGGATCGTCTCGAACTTCTCATCGCCGCTTAAAACAGTGTCACAAAAATCAAAGACCGCGCTGTTAGGGTATTTTTTCATGAACTCATCGATGTTTTTGAGCGTCTCAAACTCCATCACGTCCGTTCTTCCGCACTGTGAAGAGGAGCTCTCCAAGATGCGTCCGAAACGGTTGAAGTCTGGTTTGAAGTTCTTTTGGGATCTGTCACAGTAGATAAAGCTTATCTTTTTTACACCGAGTTCATTCAGCATCGGCAGAACTTTTTCAACCGACTTGGTATCGATGACACACCAGCCTACATGTAAGACCTGTGAGGATTCTACTTTTTGTTCAGCCGACTCAAGAAGTCTTACATGTAAGGCTCTTGGATCGATCGATTCTACGATATAAGTGTATGCGACGGCGAGGTTTTCGTTTGAACGAAATGTCAGTTTGTCGCCCTCTTTGTGGCGCCTGACTTTTACAAGGTATTTGTAAAGTTCACCTTTGATACTTAGACTTTCTCGTCCTGCATCATTGTCGACGACGTATATCAAATCCACATCCATATTGAGATAACTAAGACTATAAGAAGTTCAATAGAGAGTATCTTCTTTGCAAAATCTCTATATACCGGTATAGCCTCGGGAACATCTTTCAGGCGTTTTATCGGTTTAACACGTTTAGCTTCGAGCACGATAAACGCTATGGCAATAGCTATCATCGCGATATTTGCCAACGTAAAATCCAGATGTTTTGCAGCCATCATGATCGTTCCTGTAAAGAGTATTGAAGCCAGTAATACTGCTATTGTCGGTGTAAGATACGCCATCTTTTTTCTATAAGAAAAAACATTTTTAGCTCTAAAAAGCAACACAAAATTAAGACCGATTAAAACCAATAGAAGTATCACGACGTAGTTGTGAAAGTCTATGCTCATATTATACATGTAATTCATAAGTGAATTTTACTATAATATGTTTAAATATTAAGATGTATATGATGAAGGACTTATAAAATGGCTGTATCAGTTGAAGAAGCACTGAGACTTATCTACGAAAATGTCAAGCAAAAAACTACGAAGATATTACCTATAGAATCGGCTTTAAACCATGTTATCGCGTATGACATAATCGCAACTCACAATCTTCCCGAGTTCGATAACTCGGCAATGGACGGCTACGCAGTAAAGTGCGATGCAACAGGCAAGACGATAGAGGTACTTCATACAATACTTGCAGGAGATAAAGAGGAGCTTTTACTAAACGACGGTGCGGCATATAAGATAATGACCGGTGCGAAAGTCCCAGCAGGATCTGAAGCGATAGTCCCTATCGAAGACGTACAGGTAGACGGTGCCAATGTCACATTTACAAAAGAGATAAAACACGGTGCACATATAAGAATAGCTGGAGAGGATATTGAGATAGGAGACACTATCATCGATAAAGACACCTATCTCTGTGCACACCACATCACACTTCTTGCATCTCAGGGGATCTCTCATGTATGTGTCTATAACAAGCCCCGCATCGCTCTTTTTGCTTCTGGAAGCGAGCTGAAGATGCACTATGAACAACTTGATGCGCATCAGCTCTATAACACCAACACACCGACTTTTGCGGCACGCGCAAAAGAGCTTGGCTGTGATGTAGAGTTCATAGGAACGGCAAAAGACTCTTTAGACGAGATACAGACGATGATAACAAAAGCGCTTGATTATGACCTTATCATCACATCAGGCGGAGTGAGTGTAGGCGATGCGGATTTTACGAAAGAGGCGTTTGCAGCTTTTAACTTTCAGCCTATATTTGAAAAAGTGGAGATCAAACCGGGCAAACCCACGACCTTTGGAAAGATAAACGGCAGTTACGTCTTAAATCTTCCGGGTAATCCTCTTGCGGCGACACTGAACTTCGAGCTTTTCGCAAAAGCTGCCATCTTGGCAATGAGCGGAAATGAAGCAAAATACATCAACTTCATCGAGACAAAGATAAAAAATGATCTTAGATTACGCCCGGGAAAAAGAACTCTGATCCCGGGATATTTTGACGGTTCATCATTCACACCCAATGAGAAGTTCGCGCCGGGAATGGTCTCGCCGATGGCACATGCAAACGGGTTTATTATGATAGATGAGAGTGTAAGTGAACTAAGTGCAGGTGCAAGCGTAAAGTTCATCTCTACAAGATTTGACTTTACATGTAAAGAGCAGAAAGACCTTGTGACGCGTTAATAAATCTTTTAAACGCTTTTTGGATTTGTAAAACTCTTTTTGTTTTTTATATCTTCAAAAAGGTTTGCATCCCCAAACCCCTCTTTTACTTCATCACTGAAGATGATATCTTCCAGCTCTATATAACCCATCTGTTTTGAATAGGCATCATCTCTAAAACACTGTGCATACCCTGTGTCTGTCTCATGCACGATGACGCTGTAAAGTTTTACTTCATTCTCTCCGTTCACCTTACATGTAAGAGCTAAAAGTGCGTCTATCATCACAAAGATGACACGGCTGAACTGCTCTGCTGAGGGTGAGACAGGAAGTTCTACCCATCTGCTTGAATGCTTTTTCATATCCTCTATATACTCTTTAGAATCCCCGCTCCAAAGAGTGATGGCATGATCGAAACTCTCTACAAGGGCTTTCATGTTCTGCTTCATAAGTCCAAAGTCGTAGACCATCTGTCCGTTATCCAGAAAATTTGATTCAAACAGGATCTCGACTTTATATGAGTGTCCGTGCAGTGAACTTCTGCATTTTACTGAACTGCATCCGCGCACGATATGAGCATTTTCAAATTTAAAAAGTTTTCTGATTATCATTATTACACTCCATGATTTTGGTCCCAGATACGGATATGCAATCTATCTGAGTAAGTATAACCTTTTGTCTTACAAAACTCTATAAGCGGTTCCGAGTTTTTCTCTATCTCTCTTTTGCTTCCGCCAAGAGGCATGCAGTACACCTGTAAAAACGGTGCATAAGAGATGATCTCGTCTATCTCATCATCAAGTCCCAAGTCTATCGACTCTTCATCTATGGAGAACTTGAAAAACGCCTCTTTTGCATTTTGTGCATAGGAAAATATCACATCAGGTTTTATACGTTTTGAAAAACTTTCAGCCGAGTTAGAAAGCTTGACCGAGAGTGCATAGACGCACTCTTTATAAACCGGATATTTGAGAAAATCGATATTTATCGTCGCATTCGTCTCAAATGTCACGCGGTAGCCGTTTTCCACCAAGTAGGTAATAAACTCGACAAACACCTTGTCATCATAGTTTAAAAGAGGCTCTCCTCCCGTTAAGACTACGTCTACGTTGTCGGGAAGTTCATAGAGATCCATGACATGCATGAGCTGCTCAGCTTTAGATATCGGTATCCATTTTGAGGAAAAGTGCTCTTTATTTACTGCATAGACCGTGTCACATCCTAGTACATCCACTCCCTCATGCGAGGTCTGGACACATCCAAAACCCTCACAGCGCATGTTACATCCGCCAAAGCGGAAAAATAGCGAGGGCACACCGGTATAGCGCCCCTCACCTTGAATGGAGTAAAAATGTTCTACTAAATGTAACATCAGCCACCAGTCTCATAAAATGCACGGGTAGAGACCTCGTCGCTTGCCTCGCTCCAACGGTTCTTTTCAGGTTTCGTACGTACGACCTCTTTTAAGACTAACGCCGCACCTTTAATATCTCCGCGCTGGATAGACTCTTTTATGCTCATAGCCTCATCAAAATAAAGACACGGGATCAGATAACCCTCAGCAGTCAAGCGGATACGGTTACACTTTTTACAAAAATCATCTTCGTACGGTTCGATAAGACCGAACTCATACCCGTCATCCATCTTAAAGTAGTGTGAAGGAGAGTTACCGTCAAACCCCTCGTCTATAAAGTTGTAATGTTCTCTTAAATGAGAAAGCAGCTCTGCACTTTTCATCCCTTTGATATCTATCGATGCGTGAGAGTTTTCCATATACTCGATAAAACGGATCGTCATACCGCGCTCTTTACAAAACTCGAGCACGTCGACGATCTCATCGGCGTTCACACCCTTCATAGGAACCATGTTGATCTTTACTTTAAGCCCTACTTTCAGTGCTTCTTCTACACCTTCTAAGACATTTGCAAGGACATCCTTGCCTGCTATCTGCTGAGCGACTTCCGGTTTTAGAGAATCGATCGATATATTTAAACGTTTCAGCCCTGCATCTTTTAGTTTTTGTGCAACGCCTTTTAGAAGATATCCGTTTGTGGTCATCGCAAGATCGATATCGCTCTTATAGTCGTATATCATCTTAATGAACTTATCCAGATCTTCACGAAGAAGAGGTTCTCCACCCGTGATACGGATCTTTTTGACACCCTCGTCCATCGCAATCTTTAGAAATTCAAATAGATCTTCAAAGGAAAGAATATTCTCTTTTGGAACCCATGAAAAAGGTTTTTCCGGCATACAGTATTGACATCTGAAATTACATCTCTCGGTTACCGAGACACGAATATAGTCGACTACTCTATCATAACTATCAATTAACAAAGATTTTCCTTAGTTTTACAAGTAAGGGATTATATCAATATGAAGTTTGTAAAGAGTTGATGTAAAGAAGAAATAAAATTATTTTAATAATTTGTATATAAATGAAATAGATTTTTGAAGATATATGAGCACAATAACTCTCTTGCATCAGGACGATGCAAGTAGCTTTAACAGGAAACATCGCTACGCGAGCGGTAGCCTTGTTTTGGGGGTTGTAGGAACATATCTGTCCCTGCCGCGATTTAGGGCTTCTGCTCTAAATCGTGTTTTGTTAGTGTAAGTCTCTCCACACTGAACGTTTCCAAAGGTAAGCAAAAATTGCAAACACTATCATGAAGAACATTACGTTTTTACCTACTTCTTCACGCTCGACACGTTTAGTATCACCGCTGTCAGCTAAGTGTTCGATAACTTTTTCAGCTGCTTCTGCAGTAACACCGACACGTGGCATAGCAGTACCTGGAAGTGCATTTTGAGGATCCTCAATAAACGTACTTAGGTAGTGCTCACCGCGAGAACGGATATACATAGATAGATCCGGAGGAAGTTTACCCATATATTTTGTCAATGCATCTTGATAATCGATAACTTGAATATCAAACGCTAACTCATCTTTTTTGTATTTGAACGCAGGTTTTTCACCGATCTGTGTCCAGTTCTCATATCTCATAGCATGACAACGGCCACAAGCAGTCTCAAATGCCATTTTAGGAGTAAGCTCCTCTTTTTTCACGGCAATAGACTGAAGGTAAGCGACCATATCAGCCACTTCTTGGTCTATATCTCCGCCTGCACCGTAAAACTGTGACATCGGGAATGTTTTTCCACTGTTGTCATTGAACTTATGCTCTAAAATCAGTGCATGAGTAGGATTTTTAATAAGTGCCGCTAAGAACTTCGGTTCATAGATCGCACCTACATTACTAAGATCCGGAGTGTTTACTCCATAGCTTTGTGCAGTAGTAACAGGGTCCATAGGAGCAGGAATACTTGCGACTTTGATCGAGTGACAACCAGTACAAGCACCGGCACCCATGACTAAGTCTTTACCGCGAGTAGCATCACCTGTTTTTGTAAGTGCAGGAAGATCTGCATAAACAAACTTTTCACTTTCAATGTGCTTATGCATCTTTGAATGTGCGAAAGGCTCTACAAGGTAATATGTGACAAGCGTAAAAGCAGTAACAACCGCTAATATAAATAATTCTTTCATTCTCTTCTCCCCTTACGCTTTTTTCTCAAATTTAGTGATGATAGGAAGAACAATCCATAGTCCTATAAACACTAACGCTGCATAGAAACCTACAGTTCCGTACGGCTCGATCGGTGGTACTTTACCCATTGCAGTAAGTATGATCATATCAATGAGCAATGCCCAGAACCAGATAGCAAACAATCCACGACGGTTAGCAGGAACAGTGTTTGGACTTCTGTCTAAGAACGGTAGCAACATATAGATAACCTGTGCAAAACCGAATGCTAGTAGACCGACATTTGTAGAAAACGGACGTAAGATCTCATAAGACCATAGGAAATACCACTCAGGATAGATGTGAGTCGGAGTTTTCAGGCCGTCTGCAGGGTCAAAGTTAACCGGATCCATCGCAAAATCATAGTGATAGAACACTAAGTAAAAGAAGAAGATCAGGTAGATAGATACGACGAACATATCTTTACTCATAAAGTCGTTAGCAAATGCAATAACTTTAGAACCTGCTTTGTCTCCGCTTTTATATTTTTTAGCTTCCGCTTCAAAATCGATCTCTTCACCGTCTTGGTTGTTAACGTGAGGAATACGAAGTGCACCGAAGTGTAAACCGATAACTCCGATAATCGCTAAAGGAAGAAGAAGTACGTGTAACATGAAGAAACGGTCAAGGAACGCTTGTGCAGGAACGTAGTCACCACGGATCCATTCGACTAGACCATTTGCATGTAATCCACCAAGACTGAAGATGTTAGTAATAACCATACCTGCCCAGTAACTCATTTGTCCCCATGGAAGCATATAACCAGAAAACGCCTCAGCAGAGAAAGTCACGAATAACAACATACCTGATATCCAGATCATCTCACGACCTTTTTTATAAGAACCGTAGTAGATACCTGTGAACATGTGGATATAGATTACTAAGAAAACGACTGATGCCGCTACCCCGTGAATATGTCTCCATAACCATCCAAACTCGACTTCACGCATAATAGTGTAGTTAACACTGTCAAATGCAGTATTAATGTTTGGTTGATAATACATCAATAAAAAGATACCCGATACTAATAAAAGAGCGAATGTGATAGCTAAAACCATCCCCATAGCCCATAAAAAGTTAATATTTTTTGGAATCCAATACTCAGTTGCCATAACACGACGAACAGTATCAATGCCTAGGCGTTGATTTAGCCAGTCATGAACACTAGTTGCTTTTGTAAAATGTGCCATCTATCCTCCTCCTTAAAGCGTAACGCCGGTTTCTTTCATTTTTTGATACTCTGGACCTTCTTCACCTAAAACCAATTTATTGCCATCGATTTTAAAAGGAGGAATATCAAGACCACGCGGTGGTGGAGCTTTTGTAACCATACCTGTAAAGTCATACATACCACCGTGACACGCACAAAGGAAATCCTCTTTGTCAGGACGGTAACCCGGGATACATCCAAGGTGAGTACAAAGACCGATACACACCATGAAATGCTCACCGTTAACTACGACATTACGTGCTACATCCGCTTCGTTTTGTCTTGATATCATCTCTTTAGTCAGTTTTAAAACGAAAATAGGTTTCCCTCTCCATTTTTCAGTGACAAGCTCGTTCTCTTTATATGCTGACATATCAAGAGTCGTAAAACCTGCTGCACGCACACTTGGAAGTGGATCCCAAGTCTTTTTCATAGCGTAAAGAGAAGCAATAGCTCCGACACCGGCAACGGCACCGAAAGCTTTACCCATAAACCCTCTTCTTCCATTTTTCATCGTATTTTCCTCATTACTTTAGAATCGTAGGCTTTATGCTATATCAATTTCTCTTAAAAAACTATGAATACAACTTTTCTTTAAGATAATTTACAACATTGTTACTAATTTGTTGGATTTTATTATATTTTTGTGATAAAATTTGTGACAGTACGGCATTTAGAGCATCTCTACTAAAATCGTTAATTATTGGTATATTTAGTTCTTCAAATAATCTTACAAAATATTTTGGATAATCTTCTCTTTGAAGGTAGATAGGCTTTCCGCCGCTTGCAAGATTATCGAGTACCGCTTGAGGCGATGAAGTGATCAAGACTTTTGAAGATGTTATAAACTCGTCATATTCTTCAAACTCATAAGAATTTTTGAACTTTTTCTTTAACATATCTTCATAATCTAAAAAATAATAAAATCCTGTTAAAAATGTGACATCCAGTCCCTCTAAAAGATCAAGATGTTTCTCCAGATCTTTTTCATAATCGTCATCGCCGAAGAAAAATCCGAGTTCGATATTTTTCTCAAACTCGCCGAAATATTTGTCATCGACCATCGCCGCTTTACATGTAAGCTCATCTTCATAATATGGAGAGATCAAAAACTCATTTTTTTCGCGTTTATCATCGATATCGTCGCTGACTCTTATAAATGTAGAGAAGTATGCGCGCATATCTTCGAGCATCAAAGGGTTCGCTTCGGCACTGTCGAAGATGATCTTATCTCCCTGATGTGCTATGTTTACGATGTTTCTGACAAGATCGATCCCGACACTGTTTTTGATGCCGAAATGTCTTGCTTCGTGAGCGATACGAAAATCTGAGCACAGCAGTGTTATCTCATCGTCTTGAAGTGCGTTTAGTATCGCGACCGCTCTTCTAAATCTGTCCAGTCCTACTCTATGACCCGTATCGACATAATAAAATATTCTCATAATAATTCCCGTTTTTCTCTTTAAATATAGCCAGGATTATAACTACACTTAGCTTTATCGGGAATTGTATATAAGACTAACCTGCTGTTTTTAGATACCTCATCTTTTGGACAGGTTCTCTTTTTTCCTTGCATATTCTTCATCATCTATCTCACCGCTTGCATATCTCTTATCCAAGATATCCATCGCAGTCGGTTCATCGTTTTTCGTACTGTTATTTATAAAATAAACCGCTCCTACTATCAGCAGGAAAAATACAAGCCAGCCAAGTCCCATAGTAAACCCCCATCCACTCATCATATGATCAAACATGAGCTTCTCCTGTTATTTTTTCTATACGAATATTATAGTATCTATTTGTGAGGTGTTTGTGATAAAAAAAGATAAACTTTTAATTAGGTATCCTGTCTCCGGAATTTTATGGATATATGCTCTTCATCCCAATATGGTTCAGATGAAAATTGTTCTCTACCTTTAATGAGGTCAATTAACGCGCTTCTTGTACTTGTATGTATATTACTTAGCATCTTAGTTCCTTATACTATCAATTACTTCAAATGAACATACATTTTTTTGTTCATTTTTATCTATCTCTACTATCTTAATTTTAGGCTTAAAACGTCCAGCGCCATATAGTGCTCCCCTGTAAAAACTATCCATATACATTTTTTTATTATAAAAAAATAGATTTGTATCGGTTTCCAAATCCATTTTGACATTTGCAAAGTTTGAGTTTACAAATGCCTGTCTTAAAAGTTTCGTTTTTTCAATATCTATCGATTGATCTCTTGTATTGATAACGACCATAAATACTATAAAAATTTTGGAATATCCAGCTTCATTTGGTTTGGTTCCATCTTTAAAGATGCGCATAAACCTTTGATCTTTACCAAGAAAATCATTACGATAATCAGTAATATAAAACCATCTGTACTCAAGTGATTGATCAATATAAAATTTTTGATTGTATTGATCAAACTTTTTATCCTTCCTATCAATCATATTTTCATATGCAGCAATTCTTTTCAGTAAAGTTAAATTTCCATTTGAAATACTTAGAGGTTCCCATTGTGGGCGAGTGAATTTTTTTGTATATGGACCTTTAAATTCTCGAAACTTCATTATCCCTTCTGGGCTCTCTTCTTGCGCCACAAACTGTTCATCCATATTGTGAGCATAATCTTTACAAATTTGTTTTTCTTTCCCTTGTAAAATCACTACTCTTACATCATCTCCATATAAGTACACTACGATTAAAGACAAAACTATTACTAACTTTTTCATCACACCACCTCTCTTGTTTGATTTATTCTTTTTACATGTAAGAATTATTTAATTAGCTATCCTGTCCCCGGAATTTTTGTTATTACCCGTACCGTCGAAAAATACTCCTATTCTTGTTGCCATCTCTGCCTCCTTTTAAAACAGTTTTTGCCAAATGCTCTGTTTGACTTCCCTAAAGTGATCCTGTGCGTTAATGTTGTCTCTACCAAGATTCGCCCTACAATTTTTCTCATCCACCAAGATATCTATCTTCATCATAGTGTCTTTGATCTCATCCACTCCAAACTCAGGATGTCCATCTGAATGTTCTTTATCTATATATCTAGTACGATTTACATCGTCGTCTATCTGCATCGTGCAGTGGAAACTACTACCTTTTCTATATTCATACCAAAATGTTTTACATAAAAAAGTACTCTTTGGAGCGATACGAAAGTACTTTTTGTCTGTGGAAAGAGCTGATGGAGCATCAGGCTCTTTTAATGACATCGCCCCCCCTTTAGTCTTATAATAAATTGGACTGACTTTTTGTTTATCGCTTAGAATATAGTGTATGGAGGAGAGTTCCTTATCGTGTTTGCGTTTCATGATGAGCAGCAATCCCGCAAAGCGGTAGTTACACTCATTTTTATCATTTTTCATAATTATTGGAATTTTTATAGTGTAATTACCATCAGGAACCGAAATATTCTTTCCCGCTATCTTGGGTCTTCTAAAACCTGTAAGTCTTACATAATGGGAACAAGCATCACTTTCAAGATTTTGGCTCACATATGTCATCATATAACGTGCATCAAGACGAGGATCTTTCTCTCCAATAATTGTATAACTTGCCTCTTGTGCAAACAACACACCAAAAAATAAAATAGATAATAATAACTTTTTCATCACGCCACCTCTTCTTTTGGATTTCTTTGTCTTATACCCCAAGGGCACTTTCTTTGGAGCGCATGTAAAGAATTATTTGCACTTTTTGAGACATTGTTTTTTGAGTCTGCGGTATTTATGGTTTGAAGTTGTATATGAATGAAGTCTTTGTCTGGTATGCATACCAAAGTAGAAGTTTGCAATGAAAAATCGCACTGTGAATTGTTTAACTCATTTTCTTCCATCATGTCACCTTTATGAATAGTGTTACATGTAAAAGGTCATAACTCATCACACACTACTTTGTTACTTTACCTTTTACATTGTCTGAAAACTTGCGAATAACGATTATATAAAATGTTATTTTTTGTCGTTTTTTTAACAAAATTATGAATTAAATATAACAAAAAAAACTTGTGATGTGATAGTAAAATATTAATAAAATATTGAATTATGAATATAATTACTTTTTGTAGCAATTAAGAAGATCTGATAAGTATTAAAGGGTATCATTCAAAATCCAGTGAATGACACTCCTTTTTTATTACGCTTTTTTAGTTTTTGCAGATATCTTTATATAGATATGAAGTATCTCTAAAGCTGCTGGGGTCATACCGCTTATCTGCAGTGCTGCTTGAAGAGTAGGCGGATTGAACTTCTCTAGTTTTTCGACTATCTCTTTTGAAAGACCGCTTACTTTTCTGAAGTCAAATCCTTCAGGGATCTCGATGGTGAGATATTTTTTCATCTTCTCAATCTCTTGACTTTGTTTGTCCACATATCTTGAGTATTTCGCTTCTACCAAGATCTCCTCTTTGATATAGTCGTCATACTTTGCAAGTTCAGGCACGATGGCTACCATCTTCTCTATAGTAAAACTTTTTCTTGCCACAAGCTGTTCAGCAAAGATCGTATCTGTTATCTTCTCTTCGTCGATACTTTCAAGAAGTGCGATGAACTCTTTGTTGGGAGTGAACTTCGTGTTTTTCAGAAGTTCTACACCCTCTTGGATCTGCTCTTTTTTGACAAGCATCTTTTGGTACGCATCCACAGGAAGAAGTCCAAGTTCGTATCCGTATCCGCTTAGACGAACGTCCGCTGACTCTTCACGAAGAAGAAGACGGTACTCGGCACGTGAAGTAAACATTCTGTACGGCTCTTTTGTCCCTTTTGTCACAAGGTCGTCTATCAAAACGCCGATGTATGCTTCATCACGGCGAAGTACAAGCGGCTCTTTTCCCTCTAGTGAAAGCGAAGCGTTGATACCAGCCATCAGACCTTGCGCCGCTGCTTCTTCATACCCTGTCGTACCGTTTATCTGACCAGCTAAGTAAAGGTTTTTGACCTTTTTTGTCTCAAGTGAATGTTTAAGCTCTGTCGGGTCTACATAATCATACTCTATGGCATAACCGTAACGTACGATACGCGCATTTTCCATCCCTTTTACAGAGTGGATCATCGCTTCTTGGACATCGACGGGGAGTGAAGTACTCATACCGTTGATATAACACTCAGTGTTCTCAAAAGTCTGAGGCTCGATAAAAAGATGATGCTGCTCTTTATCACGGAAACGGTTTATCTTGTCTTCGATACTCGGACAGTAACGAGGCCCCACACCCTCTATCTGACCCGTAAAAAGAGGTGCTCTGTGAAAGTTGCCCTCGATGATCGAGTGAGTCTCAGGGTTCGTGTATGCGATGTAACACGGAAGCTGCTCTTTTGTACGTGCAAACTCTTCACGGTCTGTTCTAAAACTAAACGGCGTCGGTTTTGCGTCACCCTCTTGGATCTCCATCACGCTCAGGTCGATGCTTGACGTGTCGATACGTGCACATGTCCCTGTCTTTAAACGTCCGACTCTAAGACCGCGGCTGATGAGAGACTCTGAAAGGTTCTCTGCACTGAACTCGCCGAAACGTCCCGCACGCTTTTGGTACTCACCGATGTGGATGACGCCTTTTAGGAATGTTCCCGTTGTCAGGATGACGCGTGAAGCCATATACTCATGCATAAGCTCGGTCTTTACACCCACGACCATGTCGCCGTCAAATATCAGCGCTTCTACGGTCTCCTGTTTTAGTTCAAGGTTGGGTGTTGTAAGGATCTTGTTTCTTGCGATGACACGGTATTTGTCCATATCTATCTGAGCACGAGTCCCGCGAACGGCAGGACCCTTTGTCTGGTTGAGTATACGGAACTGTATCCCGGCTTCATCGGTGATCAGACCCATCTCTCCGCCAAGAGCGTCGAGCTCGCGTACAAGATGCCCTTTTGCAAGTCCGCCCACGGCAGGGTTACAGCTTGTCGCACCGACCTGCTCTGCAAGCATAGAGATCAAAAGTGTTTTATGACCCATTCTTGCTGCTGCTAACGACGCTTCGACACCTGCATGCCCGCCGCCGACAACTATTACATCATATTTCATAATATTTTCCAAAATGTAGAATAATTTTTGAAATTATACCCTTTTCTAATTAGTTTCATAATTAGATATAATTTCGAAAAAAAAAGGTTAGAAATGTCAAAGTTTACAAATGTCGATATCGTAAAAAAAGCAAATATCTATTTTGACGGAAAAGTCACAAGCCGTACAGTAGAGTTTCCAAACGGAGAGAGAAAAACTTTAGGGATTATGCAGCCGGGCGAGTACACTTTCGGGACAGGCGATGCAGAGATCATGGATATGTATGCAGGAGAGTTCTCTGTCAAACTTCCTGACAGCGAAGAGTTCGTAGATATGAAAGCACCTTGTGTATTTGAAGTAGGAGCAAACACTTCATTTGATATCAAAGTCAAGACTGTAACAGACTACTGCTGTTCATACATAAAATAATCTTTTAGAGGAGACTACTCCTCTAAAGGTTCAAAAGCATCTTTTGACATCCCGCAGTCCGGGCATACCCAATCATCCGGAATATCTTCAAAAGCGGTTCCCGGAGCGATACCTCCATCCTCATCACCGATATCAGGATCATAAATATAATCACATGCCGTACAGATATATTTTTTCA
Source organism: Sulfurimonas sp. HSL3-2 (assembly GCF_039645965.1). GTDB lineage: Bacteria > Campylobacterota > Campylobacteria > Campylobacterales > Sulfurimonadaceae > Hydrocurvibacter > Hydrocurvibacter mobilis. The sequence goes on from NZ_CP147917.1 coordinate 2,016,891, forward strand.
CACTACATCCTTTAAAAGTAATATTGCAAGATTATAAGACAGCAATAATAATATCACCTCTGCCTAATCTAATTAGTCGAATTTATTAAGTTTTTATGATACTCTGTATAAAATACATCTTATGTGTAAGAAAAAAGAAGAAAAAAAAGAAGATCCGTTTAAAGATTGGGTTCCGGAAGTAGTTGAGTATGACGAAGAGATTGACGGCGGCGGAGAACATCTTGTCCGTGATGAGCTTTTGGCTAAAAAAGAGGAGCTTGCTGAGAGCATCATGAAGATGAAGAACAAGCGCCGTATCAACAAACTCAGACGTTAACTTTATGATTAGACTTAGCTTTTTTCATTTACCCTAAGCTAACAATATAGAGAATATAATTCCCTACTAATTTTAGATAAACGCGATAAGTCGCGCAAGCTGTCTGCTAAATTCTCAAATTTCTATAGACAGCTGGATTACGTAAATTTCACTAATAAAGACAGACTATGCTAAAACAAGCACATGAGGCTTACAATAAACAAGATTTCAAAACTGCACTTGATATATACACAAAACTAAGTAATGAGGGTAACGCAGAAGCCGAGACTTCTCTGGCTTTCATGTACCAAAACGGGCAAGGATGCGAGCAAGACCTGCAAAAAGCGGTAGAACTTTACATGGTTGCTGCAGAGAAAAAACAGCCCTACGCGATGTACAACCTTGCACTTTTTTATGCAAACGGACTAAACGGCGTGCCTTTTGACCAGTACAAAGCGCACCAGCTTTTTTTAGAAGCTGCCGTTAGAGAAGTTCCGCCTGCGATGTATGAGGTGGGTGTGATGTTTGAAAAAGGGCTAGGCTGCGAAGGTAACTTCAGTGAAGCGGCATTTTGGTATGAGGAAGCGGCAAAACGCGGACATCTTGAGGCATTTAACAACCTTGGCGTTCTCTACAAAGACGGTCACGGAGTCATTCAGGACGATAAACGCGCTTTTATCTGTTTTTCACGTGCGGCTGAGGGAGACTTAAAAGAGGGTCTTTACAACCTTGGACTTCTTTACGATCAGGGGATCGGATGCGAAGAGGATCACGACAAAGCACTTGATCTATGTAGAAAAGCGGCATATAAAGGGCACTTAAAAGCAAAAGAGATCATCAAATCTCTTCAAGAAGACGGAAAGATAGTTTTCTAAAACACAATCAAATTAAAGGAAGCACTTGTTTACTGGACTTATACGCGAGATGGCAGAGGTCAAAAGCTTGTCAAACAACACTCTTACACTTCGTGCAAAATATAAAGCAGGCATAGGTGATTCCATTGCCATCAACGGTGCCTGCCTGACGGTCACAAAAGTGAACAGTGACGGCTTTAGCGTGGAGCTTTCCCCAGAAAGTCAAAAGATACTGGCGATGGAAAACTACAAGAACAAAGTCCATATAGAACCTGCCATGAGCATGGGCGACAAGTTCGAAGGACACATAGTCCAGGGTCATGTCGACACCATCGGAACGGTAAAGTCCATCAAAAACAACGGCAACAGCTATGATGTCTTTATTGAGGTCAAAGAGAAGTTTATCCCCTATATCGTGCCTAAAGGTTCTATCACCATCGACGGTGTGAGTCTTACGGTAAACGAAGTGTTTAAAGACTCGTTTAGACTTACCATCATCCCCCACACTATGAAAGAGACACTGTTTTCTACATACAAGACCGGTTCACATGTAAACATAGAGACTGATATGTTCGCACGCTATGTCGCACATATACTACAACATCAAAAATCATCGCCTTCTTGGGATGACGTAGACAAGATAAGTTCATTATACTAAGATGCACAACGATAAAGCCGTAGCGTTAAAATATGACCAAGAAAAAAATACGGCCCCAAAAGTTGTCGCCTCGGGAAAAGGTGAACTCGCACAAAGAATAATCCAAAAAGCAAAAGAGTATAATGTTCCTATATTTTCAAATCCGGAACTTGCATCATCCCTGATAGACCTTGATCTAGACAAAGAGATCCCCTCTCAGTTATATCAGGCTGTTGCAGATGTCTTTATCTGGCTTATGAAGAACGAATCTAAACACTAGGCGCCATTATGATCAATAAAAAGATAGTTGGAAGAAAAGAGATCATCTCGATTATCGATTTAGAACTATACGATTTAGATGCAAAGGTCGATACGGGTGCAGACTCCAATGCTCTGCACTGTGATGATATATCTATAGACAAAGACAACTTTGTACACTTCACCCTTTTGGATGAAGTCCATCCCTCCTATCACGGTAAAAAGATGAAGATGCCCATCTATAAGATAAAAAAGGTCAAAAGTTCAAACGGAGTAGTACAGGAAAGAGCATCCATAAAAGTCACGGTAGATTTTTTTGGAAAAAAATATAAAACAGTGATCTCGCTGACAAACAGAGCAGATATGAAATACCCGATGCTTATAGGCAGAAAGTTTCTGGCAAACAAATTTTTAGTCGATGTCTCACAAGAGTATCTTACAAAGCAATCATAATAAGGAAGCAATATGAGAGTCTATATATTATCAAGAAACAAAAAACTTTATTCGACAAAAAGAATGGTCGAAGCAGCGCAGCAAAGAGGATGGGAAGTAAGAGTCATCGATTATTTAAAATGCAGTATTGAGATCATGAAAGGGCACCTGCGTATCAACTATCTGGGCGAGGAGCTTCCTGTTCCTGATGCCATCATCCCCAGAATAGGTGCGAGCAGAACATTTTACGGTACGGCGATGGTACGTCACTTTGAGATGATGGACTGTTTTAGCGTCACGGGAAGCCTTGCCATCAAAAGAAGCCGAGACAAACTAAGAAGCCTTCAGATACTTTCTAAAAACGGTGTAGATATGCCCCGTACAGTCTTTGCATCAAATAAATCAAGTGCAAAAGACGTGATAGCACTCAGCGGAGGGGCACCTTTAGTTCTTAAGATCCTTGAAGGCACGCAAGGTGTGGGTGTCGTCCTAGTCGACAGCGAAAAAGCGGCGAAATCGGTCCTTGACGCGTTTTACGGCATGGATGTCAACCTTCTTGTCCAAGAGTACATAGAAGAAGCCGGAGGAGCGGACATTCGTGCGTTTATCGTCGGCGGTGAAGTAGTAGGTGCTATGAAAAGACAGGGTGCCGAAGGTGACTTTAGATCAAATCTTCACCAAGGTGGAAGTGCGACTGCACATAAACTTTCAAGAAAAGAGAAAGCTGTCGCACTGGCAGCTGCAAAATCGATGGGTCTTGGCGTGTGCGGAGTGGATATGATACCTTCATCACGCGGTCCGCTTGTTATGGAGGTAAACTCTTCTCCGGGCTTAGAGGGGATCGAAAAATCGACAAATATCGATATTGCAGGCAAGATAATGGATTACATAGAAAAAAATGTGACTCCTAAAAGCGATACTACATCGAAGAAGAAAAAATTGAAAAAGGACAGCATAGGAGCCTAAATGCCGAATGAGAAATTTATTGTAGGCGGTCAAGAGATACCAAGAGGCTCCAATATCGTTATTAACATCGACCTGCCAAAACTTTACAATACACCGACAGAGCTCCCTATAAGAGTCATACGCGGTAAAAGAAACGGCCCTGTTGTCTTTATCAGTGCCGCTATTCACGGTGATGAACTAAACGGCATAGAGATCATAAGAAGGTTTAAAAAGCTCGATATCTTACAGAAGCTCAAAGGCACCGTGATCTTGGTACCGATCGTAAACGTTTACGGGATCATGACACTTTCAAGATATCTTCCAGATAGACGTGATCTTAACAGAAGTTTTCCGGGAAGTACAAAAGGCTCGCTCACAAGCAGAGTCGCGAAAATATTTTTTGATGAGATAGTCAAAAAATGCGATCTAGGCATAGACCTGCATACGGCTTCCATCCATAAATCGAACCTTCCTCAAGTCAGGACAAATATAGAAAACGAGTATACCTTTAAACTGGCGAAGGCGTTTCAGGCACCGGTGATCCTGCACTCAGAACTCAGAGACGGCTCACTCAGAGCAGTCGCTCAGGAAAACGGTGTGCCGATACTTCTCTATGAGGCGGGAGAAGCACTCAGATTTGATGAGACAAGCATCCGCATCGGTGTAAAAGGACTTGTCAATGTCCTGAGAGAAAACGGGATGCTGCCGAAAAAAGGGATGAAAAAAAGTATGAAGATCCCCATCATCAGCAAGACCAGCCAATGGGTACGCTCAAGTGAAAGCGGGATACTAAGAACGATAAAAGCACTTGGAGACACGGTAAAAAAAGATGAGACCATCGCATATATCAACAATCCGTTGGATGATGAGAGCTTTGAGATCAAAGCTGTCTTTGACGGTGTCATCATAGGAAAATCCGAGATACCTTTAGTCCAAGAGGGAGATGCCGTCTTTCACATCGCGAAGTTCAGAAACCTTGAAGCAGCCGAGGATAAGATAGAGTATTTCAATGAAGAGGTACAAGAACTGAGTGAGTTTATAGAATTAAATGAAGAGGATACAATAGAGTAGCCATGGAACAGTTTTACGATATTTTAAAACAGCTGATACGTATACCAAGCGTCGTAGGGGCAGAACATCCGTTCTTTATGTTTGTAAAGCGCGAGCTTGAAGAGATGGGGGTCACGGTCGAATACTACGACGGTGTCTTAGTCGCAAAAGGAGATGATCCGACAAGCGGATACCTCTCTGCCCACTCTGACAGAAACGGCCTTATCTGTACCGGACACAACGAGTTTCAGTATGCGGCTTTCATTGCAAAGAACAGAGCCGATCTGACAGGAAACTCGAACTCTGAACAGATGCTAAACAACTTTACAAGCCGTTTTGTGGATGAGAAGGTCCAAGCTTATCAGCCATGGTCTGGAAGCTACCTCGGTCTTGGCGTCATCAAAGAAGCTTTCCTTTGTACAAGACGAAACAACATTATCTTCAAAGTCGAGGGGTTTGATTATCTTTTTCCCGGTACTCCCATCGCTTTTATGGACAGACTTGATATCAAAGACGACCTTATCAGCGCACAGCTCGATAATGTCCTCTCCGTTGCCATCATCATCTACATGTATCAGATAGGCTATCAGGGAACGGCATTTTTCACCTCCTCTGAAGAAGCGGGGAAAAGCTGGAGGTTTCTGCTTGAATGGTTTAGAAGATTTGATATCTCGACCGATGAACTGCTTGTATTAGATACCAGCCCCTACAAGACACTTGAGGAATTAAAAAGTATAGACATCGTGCTAAGACACAGAGATGCAAATGCCGTCTTCAGATCACCGCTCAAAGAGAAGATCAAGAAGATCGCTACAAAAGAGAAGATACGCTACCAGTTCAAAGACACCTATCTTAAAAACAAGATGGCTCAAAACGGTACAAAAGGCTCGATCGGCGTGACCGAACTTGGAAGGTTGATACACGCGACCAAAGGCGGCATACAAGGAACGACCCTTCAGATACCGACCATCGGTTACCATACCGTCAATGAAACGACATCGGATAAAGCGGTACAAAGCATCATCACGGTGTTAAGAAAACTATATATCGACGTCGCTTAAAGCTTTTACGTCGGGATTGCAGGATATTTTGTGAGGCATATCGATCTCCTCATATCCCTCGATCTTTGAAGGCGAAGCGATAGTAGAACTTCTGCACCCCTCCGGTGTCGCAAGGTAGATATGAAACCCGTTCTCATAGAGTGCGAGTCTTGTCTGCAGAGAGATGGAGTATGTCGTCAGCACTCCGTCCTCTTTCATCAATCTTCTCACATCTTGAAAATACTCTTTTGTCCAAAGAATAGGATTTGACGCAGGAGAGAATGCATCCTGATACACGATGTCAAACTTCTCCTTACATGTAAGCAGATACTCTCTCGCATCGCCAAGATAAAGGCTTACATGTAAGTCGTCGTCTTTGTACTCTCCCGTCGTTGCAAGGGAGATGATGATCTCTTTAAAATCATCGAAGATACCCGGGTATTGAAAGTGCTTCAGAGAGCTTATAAGCTCTTTGTCAAACTCAGGAGAGAAGATAGAAAGTTTTTTTTGAATCCCCTCGCGCTTCATGTAGTAAAGCGTAGCCAGTGTATTGAACCCCAGACCAAAACAGATATCCAGGATGGTAAGTTCATCTTTCTCTTTTGAGAGTTCAAATGCCGGGATGACATGCTTTTGTAAAGACTCCTGCAAGGCACCGTCTTTTGTGGAATGGTAATGCTCGTCAAACTCTTTAGAATAAGCAGTAAACGAGCCGTCCTCGCTTTGAACCATCTTGTGCCCATCAGTGTCAAAACCCATTGTCTCTCCTGTTTTTAAAGAAGGAATTTTATCTAAATAGTGCTATTACTTTACTCTACTTGGTTATAAATTGACCACGTTTCTTTCTATATAGCCCTATATTTCACTATAATATAGCATGTCCGTATACGAACAAAACATGAAAACTATCATTTTCACTGATCTAGACGGTACCTTGCTCGATCATGACACGTACAGCTTTGATGCTGCTCTTGAGATGCTTCATTATCTCAAACGTCAGGCGATCCCTCTTGTGGTCGTCACCAGCAAGACAGCCGCAGAGGTGCAAGAACTCTTGCTCTCACTCGATCTTCAAACCCCTGCCATCGTAGAAAACGGTGCAGGTATCATACAAAATTCCCATGTCACCGCTTTTGGAAAAACATACGAAGAGATACGCACCGCTTTTACAAGATATGCAAAAGAGTTTGAACTACAAGGCTTTTTTGATATGAGCATTGAAGAGGTCATCCGTCTTACAGGTCTTGCGCAAAAACAGGCTCAAGATGCTAAAAAACGTCTCTTCACCGAACCTTTCATCATGAAAAATCCCGCAGATCTTCCTCGTCTTGAGCAGCTTGCCGCTGCTGATGGATTGGCGGTCATTCAAGGAGGACGGTTTTACCACCTCATCACAAAAGGACAGGATAAAGCGGCTGCCATCGCAAGAGTAAAACAGATGTACGAAGCAAAAGACGCAAAAAACTACACTGCTCTCGCACTCGGTGACGGTGCCAATGATATCTCGATGCTCAAGTGTGCAGATAGAGCTTTTCTTATCCCAAAGACCGACGGCAGTTACCTAGAGTGTGAGATTTCAGGTCTTATCAAAGCACCTTACCCCGGTCCAAAGGGCTGGAATACCGTGTTAAAGGAGTATTTTCATGTCTCGTAAACAGCTTCTTTTTGATGTCTATATGCAAACACTGCAAGAGATAACACCCCAGCGTCTCATCACTAAACAATGCCGCCTTGAAAAAGAGATGCTTCATATAAACGGTACTGTTTATGATCTCAGCCGCTATAAACGCATCGTCCTGCTTGGGTCGGGTAAAGCGGTCATCCCTATGGCAGAAGCTGTACAGGAACTCCTTGGAGACAAGATCATAGAGACCCTGCTTGTCGGGCCCTATACATATACGCCTCAGAGTCCAAATACCCGTTATATCAAAAGCTCGCATCCTCTGCCGTCACCCTCGAGCATTGAGGCAGCCGAAGCATTGATGCAGAGTTTACGTGAACTCGATAGTGAGGATCTTTTTATCTATCTGCTCTCAGGCGGTAACTCTGCTTTGGTCGAGTATCCTCAAGAGGGGATCACGCTCGAAGATTACGAAACCGCTACATCCGAGATGCTTCGCAGCGGTATGCCTATAAAGATGATGAACTCTGTACGCAAGCATATCTCCAAGGTCAAAGGAGGAAATCTTGCTTCAATGACACAAGCTGAGGGCATCGTCCTTGTTCTTTCAGATGTAATCGGCGATGATCTTCACGCTATCGGTTCGGGACCGCTTTATTGCGACAAATCTACATTTGCCGATGCCGTCGATTCCCTGCGTGAGTATGATATATTTGAAAAGATTCCAAAAGCTGTACAAAGATATCTGATTGATGGTGTAGAGGGCATACATCCCGAAACTCCCAAATCTCCGCATAAGCATATAACGCATCATATCCTCGGATCAAATAGTGAAGTGATGCGAATCGCAGAGCAGCTGCTCAAATCACAGGGGATCGTTACATGTAGAGTAGATACACCTATGCAAGGCGACACAGAGACTGTCTTAAAGACTCTGCTAAAACTTTTAAAAGACCGCAGTCAGCAGAGTTACTGTTATATTCTTGGCGGTGAGTCCACTGTCAAAGTCACGGGCATCGGACGTGGCGGACGCAATCAGCATCTTGCACTCGCACTGCTTAATACACTTGATAAGGAAGAAAAAGAGATCACCTTCTTAAGTGCTTCAACAGACGGGATCGACGGCAATTCCGGTGCAGCAGGCGCACTTATAGACTCTCACAGCAGGATCCAAGCGATGAACCACCATCTTGATCCGCAGCACTATTTAAGAGAGTTTGATTCAAACACTTTTTTTACTGCGACCGATGAACTGCTTACACCCGGTCCGACCCACAATAATCTGCTAGACATCGTACTGATGCTTGTAGAAAATCCAAAATACAGGAGAGATGATGGCTGATTTTTTTCAAAACGGCGTTATTACGACACTACAACGTTTAGGTGAACGTTCTTTAGAAGATATGGAAAAAGAGCTCGAAGGTTATGCCCAGCGCCACCATATGGTACTGCTGTTGCCGGCTCTTTACTCCGAGTTTGAGACTCCTGCGATGCAAAAGATCATCGAAGAACTCAAAGATGTCAAATATCTTTATAAGATCATTTTAGGACTTGATCGCGCGACTCAGGAGCAGTTTGAAGAGGTCAAACAGCGCATGAGTGTCCTTCCCTGTGAAGTTGACGTGCTATGGAACGACGGACCCAATATACAGCAGTTTTACTCCCAGCTAACCGATGAGGGATTCCCCGGCTTAAACACTCCGGGCAAAGGGCGAAATGTCTGGACAATGCTCGGATACGGTCTCACCGATCAGGATGCATATGCTTTTGCCCTGCATGACTGCGACATCGTAAACTACAGCAGAGAGATCGTAGCACGGCTCTTTTTCCCTATTGTCCACCCTGCTCTTGATTTTGAGTTTAATAAGGGCTTTTACTCCCGTGTGACTGACCGTCTTCACGGCAGAGTCACACGCCTTTTCTACACCCCTTTGATCACTTCACTGACAAAAGTCTTCGGTTCAAACCGCTATCTTGACTACATGGAGAGCTTTCGTTACGCTCTCTCGGGTGAGTTTGCTTTTATTCGCTCTTTGGGACGCGGTATCGCCATCTCTCCTACTTGGGGATTAGAGGTCTCGACACTCAGTGAAGTCTACAAGAACACTTCTAACCGCCGTATCTGCCAGACGGAGATCATGGATAGCTATGAACATAAGCACCAAGAGCTAGGTTCCAAAGAGGATGGAGGAGGTGTCTACAAAATGGCGTGCGATATCGCCAAGACACTTTTTCGCTTTATGGCGCAGGAGGGTGTCGTTTTTTCAAAAGCGACTTTTAAGACCCTTGAAGCTACCTATTTTCAGGAATCCAGATTTGAGATCTCCAAATACAATGCACTGAGTAAAGTCAACGGATTAGAATATAACCGTGAAAAAGAGATAAACGCTGTCAATGCTTTTCAAGAGGCGATCAACAAAGCTGCAGAAGAGTTTTATGATGATCCGATGGGTGTCCCGTCACTCTCTCAATGGACAACAGTACGTTCTGTTCTACCGCATTTTTCAGATAAGTTTGTCAAACTTGTTTGTGAGGATAATAAATAATGCACATCTCAAACCCGGAACATTCTATCAACAAACGCCTGCATCAGCTATACCCAGAAGCGATCGCCGAGCAGGCACTCCACTCGATCATCGACCTTATCTTCAAATACAAAAGCCGTATCGACTCAAAACCCTATCATCTCAGTGAAAAAGATGTGATCCTCATCACCTACGGAGATCAGATCCAGCGCCACCATGAGCCATCGCTCCAGACGCTCTGCGATTTTATGGATAACCATCTTCAGGGCACCATCAACTCTGTTCATATACTGCCTTTTTATCCCTCCTCCTCCGACGGCGGTTTTTCGGTGGTAAACTACAGCCGTGTAGACCCGCATATGGGCTCATGGAGAGAGATCGACGTCATAGCCTTAAAATACCGCCTGATGGTAGACGGTGTCATCAACCATGTCTCCCAGTTTTCGGATTGGTTTAAAGCCTATCTTGCAGGTGACAGCTACTTTAAAGACTATTTCATCGAGGTCGATCCCGCAACTGACCTTTCAAAAGTCATCCGCCCTAGATCAACACCCGTACTCAGTGAGTTTGTGGACAATGCCGGAAAGATCCACCATATTTGGACGACCTTCAGTAAAGATCAGGTCGATCTCAACTATAAAAACCACCGTGTTCTGCGTAATGTCCTGGACGCACTTTTTTACTACATAGAAAAGGGTGCGACACTTATCCGTCTGGATGCCATCGCATTTGTATGGAAAGAGATCGGAACAGAATGTGTGCATCTTAAGCAGACCCATGAACTGATACAGCTGATGCGTGAAGTCCTGCATGAGGTCTCACCGGAAGTTATCATCATCACGGAGACCAATGTCCCCCATAGCGAAAACGTATCCTATTTTGGAAGCGGAGACGATGAAGCGCAGATGGTTTATAACTTTGCCCTGCCGCCGCTGCTTATACACTCCATCCTTCATCAAGACACCCAGACATTGACGAAGTGGGCGCAGTCGCTTGAGCTCCCAAATGACAAAGTCTGTTTTTTTAATTTTACGGCAAGTCATGACGGTATCGGACTGCGTCCGGTTCAAAACATCCTCAATGATGACGAGATCGACTACATGATACAAAAGGTACAAGAGTACGGCGGTCTGGTCTCATACCGGGCAGAAGCCGACGGAACCGAGAGTCCTTATGAGCTCAACTGCAGCTATATAGACGCCCTCACTCATCCCGACGAAAGTGATGCCCTCCGCCTAAAACGCATGCTCTTAGCACAAGGTACACTTCTAGCTATGCCCGGTGTCCCCGGGATATATTTTCACTCAATGGTAGGTTCGCGTAACTATCTTGACGGTGTCAAACACAGTGGTATCAACCGTAATATCAATCGTGAGAAGTACCATATAGACTGGCTTGAAAACGAGTTAAGTACGCAGGGCAGTCTGCCAAAGAGCATCTTTGACAGTATGAAAAAGCTTATCTCTATCCGTACTCATGAAGCGGCATTCAACCCGTTTGGAAGGTTTGAGTTTTTTGACATCGATCCGCGTCTTTTTACAATATATCAAGTCTGTTCAAAAGATGAGGAAGAGATCTTCGCCATTCATAACTTTGCAAACGAGACAGTGCAGTGTACTCTGCCATTTTCTAAAGAGTACCCATGCATCGACCTTATTTCCGGCAAAGAATTTGACGACGGCGAGACCATTACACTAGAGCCCTATCAGATGATGTGGCTTAAAAATCAATCACATAAAAAGGAACACCTATGATAAAAAAATGTCTATTCCCCGCAGCCGGATACGGAACCCGCTTTCTTCCCGCTACAAAAGCGATGCCAAAAGAGATGCTGCCCGTACTTACTAAACCATTAATCCAGTACGGTGTCGAAGAGGCGATGGAAGCAGGATGTGACGTTATGGCTATCATCACGGGACGCGGAAAGCGTGCCATAACAGACCACTTTGACATCTCTTACGAGCTTGAACATCAGATCCAAGGTTCTTCTAAAGAGGAAATGCTAAGCGAGATCCGTAATATCCTTGACAAATGTACCTTCACCTATACCCGTCAAAACGAGATGAAAGGTCTGGGTGATGCGATCTACAAAGGCAATGTGCTTGTCGGATTTGCCAACCCTTTTGCAGTGATCTTGGCAGATGACCTCTGCTACAATTCAGACGGTCCGGGAGTGCTCAAACAGATGGTAGATCTTTACAGCAAATATAAATGTTGTATCGTCGCTACCATGGAAGTACCTCATGACGAAGTACATAAGTACGGTGTGATCGAAGGTAGAGAGATTGAAGACGGCGTCTTTATGGTCGATAACATGGTCGAAAAACCAAAAACTGAAGATGCCCCTTCAAACCTTGCCGTCATTGGACGCTATATCCTTACACCGGATATCTTCGATGTCATCAAAGAGACAAAACCGGGTAAAAACGGAGAGCTTCAGATCACTGATGCTCTTTGTGAACAGGCTAAAAAAGGGATGGTCATCGCTTATAAATTTAAAGGAAAAAGATTCGACTGCGGAAGTGTAGACGGTTTTGTCGAAGCGACAAACTTCTTTTATCAACTAGAGCGCCAATAGTAGTCGTTCAAAACAGACTGCTATTCACTGCTTTAAGCATATATTTACTTACTAACACACATAATATAAAAAAGGAAATTAAAATGCTTAAATCGATTTTACTTATCATCATGGCAACGATCGCCTTGACTTTTAGCGCATGTTCATCATCACAGCCGTCAGGACAACCGGCACACAATTCAGACGCTGTAATGTGGCAACAGTTTCAATCTGATAAAGCTGTAAATTCACTTGATAAAGAGTGAGATAATATAACGGAGATCAATTCTTACGGATGGATCTCCTCTTTTTTTAAAGCCCGTTACCCCACATGTGCATCTTCTTTGCCATAATGAGATCGTACCCTTCTATGATATCTATCTCGTTTGGGGCACGGAACTCATGCTGTTCCAGGGTTGCTTTCACCTTTTGGATATCCATGCTTCCCTCTTCTTCGATGATGATGATATATGCAGCATTAGCGAGCGTCATATATGCATTTTTGAGCATCCTTCCCTGTTGTGAATGCTTTAAAAACACCTCATGAAAGATGACGATATCGTTGTCTCTGGGCAAAGCTCGAAACATATCATCATAATTAGCTATGTTTTGAACTCTCATGTTCTCAGCCGACTCTACTGTCTCATCACTGTAGATCGCCAGGTTTAGCTTTCCGCCTACACCACCCAGCATCTCCAAGAGTATCGAAGTCATCTCATCGACTTTGGAGGTTACATGTAAGATGGTGTATCCGGGAAGTGGATTTATCAGCTCTTTAATACGCGAGATCATGGAGTTCTTTAAACAGATATGCTTCTACTATGTCGTCGATATATCTTTGCGTATGAGCGACAAGCACCTGCATCTGCTCTTCGATAAAAGGCCAGACATATTCATTGTCGTCACACACTACGACCGTCTCTGCAATAGGTTCAAAATCTTCTCTCTTATCTGCAAACAAGATCTCTACGACCTGCCCCTCTTCCACCACAAGCATCGCCCATTTAACGACATCGTTTATCTTGCAAAGCTTTGCTTCTTCTACGTCGTCACAGTCCATTGCCAATAAAATATTCATATTATCATTCCTAATTTTTTTGAGATTCTATCATTATTTATATATTACTATAACTTAGCTATACTCTTAATAGTTAAATTTAAAGGTCGCTTATGAAAAAGTTACTGATACTTTACACACTTGGCTCCTCTTTACTTTTTGGCTCTACTATCTCAAACGAGCCTCTTTCTACTTCTCTTGTAGTCTATAACTCAAATCTTGCACTCGTGCATGAAAAAAGAGAACTCTATTTAGACAAAGACCGAAGCACCATTATCTATAACGGAGTAGCCTCCAACATCATCACCGACAGCGTCAATATATCGCTTCCAAGCAGTGTGACCCTCTTTTCGCAACAGTACCGTTACGATAAGCTCGAACTCTCTAAACTGCTGCAAAAGAACATTGGCGAAGAGGTGCGTTATGAGGAGGATAAAGCTATCCTGCTCTCTTTTAACGGTCAAAATGCCATCGTCAAAAACGAACGCGGTCATATCTATAGTGTGGATGCGAAAAAACTCGCTTTTCTTTCCATCCCATCGACACTCATTCTGAAGCCCTCTCTTGTGTGGAACCTCTACTCGCCAAAGAAGATGAAACAAGATATCTCTGTGGATTATCTTGTAAGAGGCATTAGCTGGAAGAGCGACTATATCCTCCGCGTTGCAAATGACAAGGCAGACCTCACGGGATGGATCACCATAGACAATAGAAGCGGTAAGCCATATGTCGACTCGAAGCTTTCTGTTTTAGCCGGCGATGTAGCAGTAAACACTCCTGTTTATAAACAAAGAGCTTATGATATGCTTGCCGAAAAAGCGGCTCCCATGACTGATGTAACAACTGCTCCGCTGCAGGGGTACCATATCTACTCCATTCCATTTAAAGTGACTCTTGCCGACAATGAAAAGACGCAGATCAAGTTCATCCAAAAGAACAACATTCTCATAGAAAAACTCTATAGTGCCATGATGAGCCATCCTGACTATCTAAGCCAAAAGAGAGAACATCAGGTCGATCAGACCATTACTTTCAAAAACAAAGATTATGAGCTTCCTAAAGGTGTTATACGTACCTATACGAAGTTTCAAGACGACACGGTCTTTACAGGAGAAGCTAACATAGCCCACACTCCAAAAAACGATACCGTCAAGGTCACCATAGGAAAAGCGTTTGATATAAAAGCAAGCGAGAGCATCGTAAAACGCACAAGCACAAAAACTTATCTTGATGAGGAGCTTCTCTACAGCATCAAAAACTCTACGGACAAGACAAAAACAGTCACGCTCAAAGTCCCGTTTGTAAAAAATGAAAACGCTAAAGTGATCACATCACAACCACACAGTTTCAAAGACGGCTACATCATCTTTGACGTACATGTAAAAGCAAACAACGAGGAGAAGTTCAAAGTAAGGTATGAGATTAAAAGATATTAGAAAAAAAGTAGAAGTTAAAAACAAGGATTAAAAATTTTAGATTTAGTGTAAGTTGTGTCCAAGTCGGACTGAGGTAGCACTAGCAGTGCACCGACGTCCGTTTTGGACGCAAGGTACACTGAAGATGAAGCTTTTATTAGACGCGTGCTTCTTCGCGGCGTTGTAGATATGCCCATTGCTTATCTACACGCTCTTGCCACTCTTTGATAAGGTATTTGTATTCATCTTTGAAAAGATGTTTGAAACGACCTTGAGCTGCAAGATATTCCTCTACAGGAACGATGTTTTTAGGACGGTAAGTGATGTTTAACTCATGTCCGTCGATGATCTCGTAAAGTGGGAACACTAAAGAGTCTGTAGCTAGATCAGAGATCGCCATAGTGTCTTTAGGATCGAACTTCCACTCAGTTGTACAAGCACTCATAGCATTGATAAATACAGGACCGTCAACTGAAAAACCGTGTTGGATCTTCTTGACCATGTCTTTCCATTTATTTGGAGCAACTTGCGCAGAGTATGGGATACCGTGAGAAGCCATGATCGCAACCATGTCTTTTTTGTTTTGTTTCTCACCGTAGCTTTTACGACCTGCCGGAGAAGTCGTAGCGCTTGAACCGATAGGTGTTGAAGATGAACGTTGTCCACCAGTGTTCGCATATACTTCATTGTCAAGTACAACGTGCATGATGTTGTGTCCACGTTCCATACAACCAGAGATCCATTGGAAACCGATATCGTAAGATGCACCGTCACCTGCAAAAGAGATGAACTTAGGATCACGATCAGGTTGTTTTAGACGACCTTTTCTTTTGAGCGCTTTATGCATAGCTTCAGCACCTGCAACAGCAGTCGAACCGTTTTCAAAACCGATATGTATCCATGAAGCATCCCAAGATGTATATGGATAAACCGCTGTACAAACCTCTAGACATCCAGTAGATGCAGAAAGGATAAGATCATCGTTTGTAGCATTTAGTACTTCACGAACGATAATAGAGTGAGCACAACCTGGACAAAGAAGATTTGCACCCTCAAAACGATCCGCTGATGTTGAGAACTCTTTTAAGTTTTTTATTTTTTTCATTTCACTCATAAGAATCTCCTTCTATAAAAATGCCAGTTTCGGACCGCGAACGCCGATAAACTGTTGTAGTTGAGTTGTAACTTTACCTGCATCAACGTTAGCTTGAAGCTCTTTGAACAGGTCAACTAAATGAGCTTTTGTAAGGTCACGACCACCTAAACCGTAAACATAACCAGAAAGTAATGCTTTAGTGTCAGTGTTAAAAAGTGCTCCGGCAAGCTCGTTAAATAGCATACCAGGTGCACCGTTTGGAGATGAACGGTCAAGTGCAGCAATAGCTTTTACATCTTTCAATGTTTCAGCGATCTCAGCAAACGGGAAAGGTCTGATAACACGTAGACCGACAACACCTGCTTTAATGCCTTGTGCTCTCATCTCTTTTGCGACTTCACGAGCTGTCTCAACTGATGTTCCCATACATACAACGGCAACGTCAGCGTCTTCCATATCGTATTTTTCAACCATGTTGTATTTACGTCCGCTTAGTTTTTCGAACGCATCAAATGCTGCTTGAAGTTTTGGAGCAACGTTTAGCATAAGGTCTCTGTGTTGACGAGCTTTATGCTCAAAGTGCCAGTCCTCTTCAGTTTGAACACCGTGAGTAACAGGATGGTCAAGGTCAAGCATATCGTTCATCGGTTGGAATTCACCGACAAATCCGTAAGCTTGATCATCAGTCAAAGTTTTTACACCTTGAGCTGTATGAGAAGTCATGAATCCGTCTTGGTGAACCATACACGGAAGACGTACATCGTGATCTTCAGCGACTTTGAAAGCTATGAAGTTTAGGTCATACGCTTCTTGCGGGTTGTAAGCATCAAGCTGTATCCAACCGCTGTCACGTCCAAGATACATATCAGAGTGGTCACCGTTAACGTTAAGCGGCGCAGCAAGTGCACGGTTTACAACGTTAAGTACGATCGGTAAACGCATACCTGAAGCTTGGTAAAGTGTCTCTACCATTAGTGCGAAACCTTGAGACGAAGTCGCAGTAGCAACACGTCCACCTGCAGCTGCAGCACCGATACATCCTGACATTGCAGCATGCTCAGACTCAACCATAACAAATTCACCCTCTACATATCCATCAGCTAAGAACTTAGCGTAACCCTCAACGATCGGAGTCGACGGAGTAATAGGATATGCGGCAACAACATCGATCTGACACTGTCTCATAGCTTGAGCAGCAGCGAAGTTACCGTCCCAAACCTCAATGTCACGTAGTTCCATTTTATCAAATGCCATTATTTTTCTCCTGTCTCTTTACTAGGCCAAGCAGCTAGTGCTTCTTCCTCATCTGTTTGTTCTGAATACATAAGTAGTGATTTCGGATTTGTAGGACAAACCTCGACACAAATACCACAACCTTTACAGTGATCCATATCCACACCTACCATCTTTTTGTCACGAGAGATGATAGAGATATCCGGACAATATATCCAACAAAATTGACAATCGATACAATAGTCTTTGTTAAATACCGGTTTTTCTATACGCCAGTCAGCAACACTTGCAGTGAAAGAGTTATTTTCTGAATAATCTCTGTCCTCTTGATGAGTTGTTGCAATGTCACTTATTGGACCATTAAATGAACGGAGCATCGCACCAATTTCGAATTCATCCCATCCTTTATTTGCCATCATTCGCTCCTTATTTCACTTCATCATATGCACGTTGAATAGCCAACATATTTGCATCAATGATTTTTTGAGGTAACTTACCTAGAATACGTTTCATATTCTCTTTGAAGAACTCTATGTCATACATCTCTGATATCTTCATAAATGCACCTAGCATCGGTGTATTTGGAATAGCACGTCCGATAGTCTCCTGAGCTATTTTGATACAATCAACCGTAAAAACTTTTTTTCCTGCAAGTTTTGGTTGAGAAGCAACAAGCTCGTCAGTACTCATATGAGTCGTAATGATATAAACAGTGTTCTCTTTATCGTTGATAGTCACATCTGTCGTATAAACAAGAGCTGGATCTATAACAAAGACATAATCTGGACTCATAAACTTTTCGTGATTCATGATCGGTTTGTCATCTACACGATTATAAGCAGTCATAGCTGCCCCACGTTTAGCAGATCCGTAAAATGCAAATGCCTGCACCTCTTTCCCTGTTGTCGAAACAACGTCTGCCAAACCTTTTGCACCAGTAACAGCACCCTGTCCTGCACGGCTGTGCCATCTGATTTCTAGCATAAAGTCCCCTTACAATTAAAATTCAAAAAAGAATTGTTTTATGTTTGCTGTATTTTATGAAAGTTGCTCTTAAATATAGCTTGTT
Source organism: Sulfurimonas sp. HSL3-2 (assembly GCF_039645965.1). GTDB lineage: Bacteria > Campylobacterota > Campylobacteria > Campylobacterales > Sulfurimonadaceae > Hydrocurvibacter > Hydrocurvibacter mobilis. The sequence goes on from NZ_CP147917.1 coordinate 2,034,975, forward strand.
TTAGCAATGTTATTTATGTAAGTGATAAAACTGTGTTATATCTTCCTATCAAGGATAGTTCGGACAGCTTCGAGCGCATTAGTTTTAATTATATCTGTGTGTTTTTTCAGTTCCTCGACAGCCTCATATTCACTTACTACGGCAACACTTTTCACTCCGGCATTTTTTGCAGAAATCAGATCCATTCTGGTATCTCCGATCATCCAGCAATCATCCTTAGAAACACTTAAGAAATCTATCGCTTTTTGGATCGGTTCGGGATGCGGTTTTGGGTTTGTGACATCTTCTCGGCCGACTAAGATTTCAAAATGTTGCATTACGTTAAAATGCTCCATCAAGATTTTAGAATATTTGCCTGTTTTTGTAGTGACGATTCCGACTCTTGCATGTTGGCTTGCAAGCTCGATCGCTTCTTTTGCATAGGGAAGAAGTATGGTTTTTTCTCTAGATATCTCTCTGTAATGCTCTTTATATGCATCGACCATGTCCCATACGATCTTTTCTTCGACACCCAAAGAACTGTACATCACGTCCAGCGGATGACCGATAAGGGACTTTATATCTGCATCCTTGGGAGAAGGAAGCCCAAATATCCTGTATGAGTTGTGAAAACTCTCTAAAATAGCCTCTGTCGAGTCTATCAATGTTCCGTCGAGATCAAAAAGTATCGTCATTTTTTCGCTGTCAGCAAGAAGATGCCATAAGGCTCTTTGCCCTCTTTTTCTACTTCGAATATCTTTTGATATCTCACCTCTTTAAAGCCGTGCTTTTTTGCTATATCGAAGAGATCCGTCTCATCGAATCCAAAGTGATGCACGCCTTCGTTGTCACCGTGGAATGTCCCGTCCTCACTCATCAGATCGGCTATGGCGATAAACCCGCCCTCTTTTAAAAGTTCGTGCATTTTTTCAAAGAGTTTGTCCAGTTCTTTGATGTGGTGCATCGTCATAGAACTTACGATCCCGTCAAACTTTTTGACGCTCTTAAACTCACAAAAATCGCCGTAGCAGGAGACTACGTTATCCATCTCCAAAGCATCAAGTTTTTCAAGCATCCCTTTTGAAGTATCGATGCCAAGCAGCGAGTTTACATGTAAAGCGATGTTTCTGCTTAAGAGTCCCGTTCCGGCACCAAAATCGATAACGTCCATCTCTTTTGTAAGAGACACCTCTTTTACGATCGCATTATAGATATTTTGCGCAAGCTGCACACGCATGCTTGAACTGTCCCAGCTGTCTGCTCTGTTGTCGAATGTACTTTTTTCACTCATCTGTCATCTCCCAATCTTTATAATTGTGCCAGATTCCGCTAGGGCTCGGCTCAATGTTTTTTATCTTTTTATTTGCTACTGCTATGTTGTTCGGTATAAACAAAAACAGATATGGATTGTCCTGTACGATATCGGCAAAAATACTCTGCCAGACATGTGCCAAGGCATCTCTGTCGACCATGTTCTGCATCATCTCGATCTCACGGTCAACTCTTTTATTATGATACCCAATAAAGTTAAATCCACCCTTTTTATCATTGTCGCTGTGCCACAAAAGATAGGGATCGGGTGTGGATGAGAGCGACCAGCCAAGCAGTACGGTATCGAACTTTCTGGGAAAGACTACCATGTTTAAAAATGCCTGCCACTCCATAACGCGAAGCGTGACTTTGACTCCCGCTTTATGAAGCTGGTACTGCAGTATCTGCGCAGCATAAGGACGCACGGAACTCGAGTTTGACGTCGCTATCTCAAAGGTGAGCGGATGCTTTTCATCATACCCTGCTTCGCGTAAAAGCTCTTTTGCCTTTTGAATGTTTTGTTTAGGCGCTTTTACCTCTTTGTTAAATGCGGATCCTGTAGGCAAAAACGGTCCTGTACAGACTCTTGCATGACCTAAAAAGAGGATGTCAACGAGTTCATCCCTGTCAATCGCCAAGGAGAGAGCTTCACGCACACGAGGGTCTTGAAACTTCTTCTTCCTTAGATTAAATCCGAGGTAGGTATAGGCATGGGCGATATCCTCATACTTTTTAAATGTCTTAAAAAAGCTTTCATCGACCTGTCTTTCAAACTCCATCGGCTCCAAAGAACCGACATCTATCTTAGCCGACTTTAACATCAAAAAGCGGGTCATCGGGTCGGGGATAACATGAAAGATGATCTCATCTATCTTTGGACGCCCTAAAAAATAGTCGTCATTTGCACTTAGGACTATGTCCTTTGAGTACTCAAGCTGTTTTAACTTGTATGCTCCCGTACCTACAGGATGGGTGTTAAAAGAGGAGTTCATAAGGTTTTGCTCATCTTTTAGGATATGGTAGGGAAGTATCCCCATCATCCACGTCTCGAGTGCTTTAAAGTAGGGTTTTTTATAAACGACTTTTACCGTGTTACTGTCGACTGCCTCTACACTTTTTACCATCCTGAAATTTGCCGTATAGGGGGAGACTACATTCTTTGAGTTTATAAGTTCATATGTAAAGACCACATCTTTTGAACTAAAGGGCTCGCCGTCTTGCCACTTGACGTTTTTATGGAGTTTAAAGATAAGTGTCGTGTTGTTTTCAAAGTAAAAGCTTTTTGCCAGATCACCGATGATGGTGGATGAGTCTTTGTCATACTTCACCAGCCCGTTAAAGATAAAGTCTGCTATCTCTGATGAGCTCGAATCTGTCGCAAGGATCGGATTTAAACGTGAGGGGTTTGCTGAAGTGGAGAGATGCAGAGTCGATGCCTGCAAAGATATAAAGATGATCAAAAGGTAAAAATAGCGCACTGTAACTCTTTTTTGTGTGAATTATATCAAATATAAAAAGATTAGCGGGAGTCGTAAATAACTATTGACCGATATTTACTTTCCACTTACCGTCAACTTTTACAAGCTGCATATGTTCTTTAAAGTTTTTCCCCTCTATATTTTCGATGACTATGACAGTGGCTGTCGTATCTGTCTCTGAAACTACCTGAATATCTTCTATGCGCATATGACTAAAAAAATCTTTCATACATGCGCTCATGAACTCATTTGTATCGCTATACTCATTGGTGTCCGTTTGGCATTGCATAGCCGCACCCATGCTAAAACGCATTATCGTAGGTTCTGTCGCATACTCGTTCAGTTTTTTTAAATCGCCTTTGGATAAAGCGTCATACATCTCTGTGACTGTATCTTTTGGAGCGGAACTGCATCCTAAAAATAAAAGGCCGGAAGCAGCGAGTAAAGTTATCTTTGTAAAGTTCATATATATCTCCAGAATTTTAAAAATTTATTTTATCGTAAATAATCGTTTCTATTTTTTGATCTGAAAAAAAGATCGTTTGAATGCAGAGACTTTATCAGTGTTGTAAAAAAATATAGGGGTAAAAAAGAAAAAGTGTAAAGAGGAAAAAACGGAAAAACCCGAAAGGGCTTTTTCCATGAAACGATTAACGTTTACTGAATTGAGGTGAACGGCGTGCTTTTCTAAGACCTGGTTTCTTACGTTCAACAGTACGTGAATCACGAGTCATCATACCTTCAGGTTTTAGTATTGCTCTAAACGATGCATCAAATTTAACTAATGCACGAGAGATACCGTGGCGTAATGCGTCAGATTGACCACCGAAACCACCACCTAAAGTAGTAGCTACGATATCAACTGATGTATCTTGTTTTGTTAATGCAAGTGGTTGTTTTACACGAAGTTTTTTCGCTTCAAGACCACCTAACCATGCGTCTAATGAAAGACCGTTGATTGTGATTTTACCAGTACCCGGAGTTAACCACACTTTTGCTATTGAAGACTTACGACGTCCTGTTGCATATATTTTGTTAGCCATCTATAATGTCCTTACTTCGCTATTTGCGCAGTATGTGGATGTTCCGCACCTGCATAAACTTTTAGTTTTTTGATCATTTTAGCACCAAGTTTAGTTTTTGGTAACATACCACGAGTAGCTAATTTGAATAGTTTCTCAGGATTGTTTTCTAAAAGCTCAGTCATCTTAACACTTTTAGTTGATCCAAAGTAACCGCTGTGAGTAAAATACTCTTTACCAGCTATCTTACCAGCACCTTTGAATACAGCTTTAGAAGCATTAACTACTACCACGTAATCACCACAATCAAAGTTAGGTGTATAACATGGTTTATCTTTACCACGAAGACGAGTAGCGATCTCAGTTACGATACGCCCAAATGTCTTCCCTTCAGCATCAATCAAAACCCATTTTTGATCGATTTGTTCAGGAGTTGCAATTTTTGTAAATTTCATTCTCGAACCTTTCGTCGAATTAAAGTGCGAAAGTATATCTACATAAACTTATAATGACCTTAAATTAAGGTTTATATAAGTTCATAAAATCTCTTTTATTACTACCTCATCTTCCCTTATATAGCAGAGATATCCATTGACTGGGGATGACGTGATCTCCTGCACCGCTTTTTTGTATCCTTGCACCTGTTTTACATGATGTTCGCTAGGAGATTGCGAGCTTTTATAATCGATGATATTATACCCGCCGTCAGCTCTTTTTACAAGCAGGTCCATATATCTGAGCTCGCCCTTTACCAGCATCCCCTTCTCTTTAAAACGCTCTCCCTCGGTCAGTGCTAAAAACTGCTCACTTTCTAAAAGCATCTCTACGCGTTTTTGTATGCTTTGAAGTTCATCTGCATCTAGGATATTCCCATATCTGTTTAGCATTGCACTGTAAGCTTTTTGTGTGCTCTGTTGCGTGAACTCCTGCATCATCTCCAAGTAGTAGTGAAGAGCCAGACCGAAGTTGATGGCACGCTGGTCATCCTCCTCCTCTTTTGCGACTGAGAGTATCTCCGTTTGGATTCCGTAACGCAGTGCTTTGTACTCAAGAGGTCTGCCCTGCTCTTTTTTCACCTCTTTACGCTCTTTTACATGTAAAGTACCGTAGCTCACCGCCGCTAGATCCAGCGGCTCAAAAACGGAGTCTTTCTCCTTGGAGATGATAAAAAGGTTCTCTCTTGCTCTTGTAAATGCGACATACAGAGCGTTTAGACTGTCTTCTAAGACAAGATCTTTCTCTTTTTGAAGTGCAGCTGCATATGCGCTGTCCAAAGCGTCACGGCCGCTCATCCTGAGATAGATGTTATGCAGCACTATTCCATCATACTCATAAATGATAGGAGCACGCGAAGGTGGCGCTTTTTTCAGTCTGTCCATCACGATGACATGCTCATACTCCAGCCCTTTTGATTTATGCACGGTAAGCACTCTCACCCCGTTTAGATCGGACGCAGCAGCAGTCGTATCATCTCTCTCGTACTCAAAGATGAACTGCTCTATATCCTGATAGTTATCCAGCATACCCATAAAGCGAAGAAGATGGAACTCACCGTCAAAGAGAGCGTATCTGTCAATGGCATCTTTTACTATCTCTTTTAAAGAGAGTGCATTCAGATCCACTTTTGCAAGTGCAAATTCTTCACGCCCGAGCAGTGCAAAGAAGTTGTACTTGTAGATATCTTCGTTGAAATAGAGATATTTCAGATACTCGATAAGTGCTTTTACCACATCCTGATTTATCAGTTTTGTCGTCGTCTCCGTCACGACATCTATTCCTGCATCTTTTAGTACCGCTTCGATCTCCTGCCCGTCGCCGTTTGTCGCCGTAAGTACGGCTATCTCGTTTACATCCGCTCCAAGATCTATTAGCTCTTGAAGTTTACAAAGCGTCGTTTGCAGGATATCGTCGCTTTTGACGACCTCGACATATCCGCCTGCTGCATCTGCCTTGACGCTTTGGTCTTTGTAGCCTTTGATCCTCTCTCTAAACACGCTGTTTACAAAGTTTACGACCTCTTTTTGAGAGCGGTAGTTGACCACCAGCGGCTCTACCTCTACATCGTTATCGTGCTTTACAAAATCAAAAAGCGCGCTCACTCCGCCGCGAAACCTGTAGATGGACTGTTTGACATCCCCGACAAAGAAAAAGCTTCCCCTCTCATGTACGCCCTGGCCTGAAGTTATCTCTTTGATAAGCGGACGGAGTATCTCGTACTGCAGCACGCTTGTGTCTTGAAACTCATCGAGCAGAATGTGCTCTATCTTGGAATCCAGTCTGAAATACAGAAAATCGCTGTCGACTCTGCTTGAAAGCAGTTCATGCACAAGAGCCGAGATATCGTCAAATCCTAGCTCTGCGATCTCATAAGCCAGAGCTTTTTTACTTTTGACATAGGTATCCAAAAGAGTAAAAAGAGAACTGAAAAAACTCTGTTCACGGGCTTTCATATAGAGTTCTACGTTCTCTTTGATAACGGCGAGTTCACTGTCCATAAAAGGCTGAAAACACTTTTTAAACGTAGAGTAGTCAAGTGTGTCTCTAGAGAGCCACGCTTTTGACAGGATAGACTCAAACTCTTCGCCCTCCACCGCATTTTTTACCGTAGTCGAAGCATCCTTACATGTAAGCACTGCCTCGCGTATCTTCAAGAACGCGTCAAGCGCTTTTTGCTCATACTCTTTATAGGGCGCATACTCAAATGAGAGTTTTTTTATCTCTGCGAGTTTTGAGTAGAGTTCATTAAGCAGTGAAAATATATCGCTTACACGCTTATCCATCATAAGCGAAAGGTCGATAAGCGTCTCATCTTTAAACGCTACGCTTATCTCATCCAAAAATCGTGCAAAGAGTTTTTGTTCATGCTGCGATGCGAATGTCGTGAAGTTGGGCATCAGTCCTGCATAAAGTGAAAACTTTCTAAGTATCTTTGCAAAGAACTTATCGAGTGTCATTATCTTCACGTCTGCATTTAAGAACTGCTCTAAGATCTCTTTCTTCTTCTTTAGTATCTCATCTTTTGAGATCCCGGTCACATCAGAGATGACACTAAGTTCATCTCTGTCTTCAAGCTCTTTAAGTGTAAGGACGATGCGTTCTTGCATCTCCGAAGCGGCTTTGTTCGTAAAGGTAAGAGCAAGTACTTTTGAAGGCGATGCTCCCATAAAAAGAAGACTCAGATATCTCACTACAAGATTAAAGGTCTTTCCGCTTCCCGCACTTGCCTCGTAGGCTAACTTATTTTTAAACATCATCCACGTCCGCACAGATATACAAATTCACAATACTTACACTTGTTCTCATCTTCAGTCTTATCAAAGCTAAAACTTTTTTGCTCAAGCATCTCTTTTAGATGTCTCTGTAAAAGCTCCAGCTTCTCTTCAAGAAGTGTCTCATCCACGATCTTTCCGCTGTTTAGGTCATAATATCCGCAGCCGCCGACCTTTTTGACCGTCGATGCCAAGAGATAGTAAAACTCAAGTTGAAAGTCGGTAGCTTTTTCCAACGTCCTTGTCGTATACGCAGGATACTTTCCGCTTTTATAATCAAGTACGAAAAGTCTCTCATCTTTGATATCCATCCTGTCTATCTGACCCGTCAGCTCCATTCCCGCAAAGCTACATGTAAGCGACTTCTCACAGTCATTGACCTCGTACCCCTGCTCAAATCTTTGCATCTCGTTTTCAACAAAAGAGCTCAGTTTCTTATTCCATAGTTTTAGCTGGTAATGTTCCAGTGAACTGCTTCCCGAAATACGCTCGAGTTCTTTGAATATTGCACTTTGAAGCTCTCTTTTGTCTGTGTAGACAGATCTTTTCATGTAGACGTTTTTCAGTGCTTCATGCAGATCAAGACCTATCTGGTTCTCAGTCGGAAAATCTTGAGGGAGTTCATGCTTTGCAAGGTGCATGATATGTCTGTAGTAGTATCTTCTTCTGCACTCCAAAAACGTTTTTAACGATGTCGCAGATAGCCTGACTTTTGAAAAATCATATTCTCGTACTATCTCTTCATCTAACTCTTTTTTCTCTTGCGGCACACTTTTATGAAGTATCGCTGCAAATGCTGCTTCATTCTCTGCCTCTTTTGGTTGTATGCCAAGCTGTGTCAAAAATCGTGAAGGCATCGCAGATGTCGAAGCGACATAGGAGATGCTTACATGCTTTGCTCTGTTTATAAGCAGAGAGTAGTAATGTTTTTGCAGGTTCTCCCTGTCGTTTTGCGTCGGAAGGTTCGCATGTGCTCTGATATCTGAGTTTAAGAACAGGTCTTTTTCACTTCTTTTTGGAACATTTGAGTCATTAAAATCGACTATGATGACACCTTCGTAGTCCACATAACGGCTCTCTAAAACACCCATCACCGTTATCTTCCCGCCGCGGACATCATCTATGCTTCTTTGAACAAGCCTCTGCATAAAAAGATGAAGAGTCGATTTGAGGTTAAGTTCATCATAGAGATGTTTTAGTTTTGTAAAACTGTACAGTTCCTCTTCTATCACCTTTTTATGCGAGCTTACATGTAAGCAGTCCATATACTTCTCGATCAGCTCTTTGAGATCGACCTCTTTCATATCCGCGTAGTAGAGTGGTGATAAGAGCTCGTAGAACGATGAGCCGTATCTTTGAAGCCTTGCACCGTTTTGCACGGTCGGATTTTCTATATACTCGCATACTGCATTTAGATGCATATAGGCCTCAGTACGGCTAAAGCCCTCTCCCATAGCAAAGTTAAAGTTTGTCTCGCTGTCATAAAGCTTCAAAGCTGATGCGAACGATTCGTTGGGCAGGATAACGACGATATCTTCGCACGCCAGACCGCTTTGTATGTACTCATACACCTTCTGCTTTACAAATGCAGCCTGCAGGATCTGTTCGCTGAAACCGAAACACTCTATATTGGTGTTATCGGTCATCTTCTCCTGCGAGACGATCTCACGTTTGTTGAAGTCCAAAAGATATCTGTATCCGCTTTTTAAAGAAAATCCGAGAGACTCGAACCGCTCTCTCACTTTTTGATTGAACTTTGTAGTCGTCATCTCTAAAGTCAGTTCAGCGACCTCGCTGCATCTTTGCAGTATCTCTATCTCAAAAGCGGTAAGATACCCTTCTACGATCAGTTTGATCTCTCCCAGGCTTTTTATATATTCTATATTGAACTCATACCACTTAGGCAAGAAGATAGGATCGAAGATCTTTTTCTCCAAACAGAGTTTCTCATAACGCGTATATAGTGCTTTGAGAATGGTTATATGCTCTTCATAGTCTCCGTAGGTATCTGCCAGTTCCAGATCGTCCAGCTCTACTTTTTCACCGCTGAGTTCCGTGAAAAGAGAGAAGATATAACTGCTGTTTTGTGTAAATGTAAAAAAGTTTCTCTCTATCTGCAGATTTTCAAACTCTTTAAAATCAGATGCTTCCAAAAGCAGAAGCACTCTTGTATCGTTATCGATCTTTTTAAATCCCTCGACGATACAGCTGCGCTCAATAAACTCGGAGATAGTTATATATTTTTGTAAAAACGTGGTGGATTTTTCAAATGAAAGCAACTCGTGCCTGATAGCACGAGATGTAGGAAAGATGAGAGTCTGCTCTTGCATAACCTTTTAGTATTCTGTCGGTTTTTTATCTGATCTTGTATCTGCTTTGAGATTGTAATAACGTTTGTTTTCACCCACTTCGATCTGCGCCATGATGTTCCATCTGCCGATACCCGGTAGCTTTGTTTCAAAACTATATGTACCGTTTGCCACTTTCGGGTTTTCTAGCGTAAAATCATAGTCATGTGTCTGTGGTCTTGTCACGATCAGCTTGACTTTCGCATCATCGATGTTTTTACCATCTTTTGTAGTGATCTTGTAAGCTATTTCAGAGTTATTAACATCTAACTGTTTTCCAAGATATTCAATATTATATTTTTTGTTGAATTCTATTGCAGCGTTTATGATCTTATTGGCATTGGCGTCAGCATCTTGATAATAAGTCATATAAATATCACTCTCTTGTACTGGCATCTTGGAAGCTTCCATGATAGTCCAAGCACCTAGAGCAACAACACCAAGTATAGATAAACCTATGCCTATCGGCCAAATAATACCGCTATTCTTTTTCATGTTTATTCTTCTTTATGTAGATTTTTCTCTTTATATACGCATAAAGTCCATACAATACAAATGAGTAAAATATTATCTTCATAACTTCGATAGTATAACGGTTCGAGTTACCGACCGCAGTATCAAGCTTAACATTCTTTGCCGATGCGACCTGCTCAGCAATGTCTGCATAGCCGTTAAACAGCGCGACGCTATACTTGTTTATAATATCTTCCCCTTTTGCTTTTTCAGCAAGGATAGGGATGATACTTCCACCGTAGCTACTCATATTTTCTTTAAAGTTATCATAACTGCTGCTAAAGAATACAGCCATAAAAAATGCCTGTAATCCTGTTGCCGTAGGAGATAACACCTGCTTTCTATCAAAATATTTGTATAAAGATTCCGGACGTGCTAGTATATCAACTTTTTGGTTCATCTCGGAAAACGTCAATAAAATAGTCGGCTCGTTGAAGTTTTCTATCAGACTTTTTTCATAATCGACAATGGTCTGATTTTCATCAAGCTCTTTTACTACGACAAGACGTAAAGCGATACCTGTTTTTTCATGTAGTTCTTTTCCCATAGCTTCAACATCTTGAGTCAGCTTTGGATTGAATAACACTTCATCTTTATATAAATACTCTGCGTTAAGAGGAGCGGTAGCGTAAACTGTGAGGACGAGGGCAAGAAGCCCTCTTTTAAACTTATTCAAGTCTTATTAACCTATATACAGGTGGTTTGGAGTAAGAACTGCCCACAAAGTGACAACTGCTAATATAGCCATACCAATTGTTAAAATTTTATCCATAACATAACTCCTTAGTTTACTAGGACACGATGAGTGCCGCTAGTAGGATCTATCATTTTGATAGACTTTTCATCAGTAATTTTATAGAATTTTGTTTGGTTAGCATTTTGAACACCTAATCCCCAAACAGTTAAACCTGCAAGGATAGATAGTAATAAAACAGTAGCTATTAACATACCTGTAATTCCATCAAGTGAAAATACACCAGAACCTTTGAAATTATTATCCATTACTATTCTCCTTTACTTATGTCAGTGATATAAGTCGATACAGCTTTAATCTGAGTATCATTTAGATTAGTAAATGCTGGCATAGTACCTATAGCACCTTTTTTACCGTGTGAAAGAATGTCAGCAACTAAAGCCGGAGTAAACGCAGCTATATTTGGTGCAACAAAATCCATACCTTTACCATCTGCTCCGTGACAAGATGCACAAGTACCTGCAAAGATATCAGCACCGTCACCTTTCATACCGTTAGCAACATAATTTGCAACAGTTTCAATCTCAGCATCAGTGATTAACGCACCAGTGCTAGCATTGAATAAACCGTTACGATCAGGCATCATACTAGTAGTTTTAACTAACTTACCGTTAGTCATCTCTTCATGTACAGCGATACCGTTGTTTGAACCGTGTGTTACTACGAATGCAACAGTTTTAGCTTCTAAACGTTTGTTTAGGTTTGCAGCTTTACCGTCCATACCGTCAGCAGCAAGACCGTGACAAGGAGCACAATCAACAAGGAATACTGACTCACCCATGTTGTGTAGTTCTTCTTGACTCAAGTTTGCATATTTCTTTTCGAACTTAGCGTTAGCTACTGCTGAATCTTCATTATACTCACCGATTTGAGAGTATGCATTAACTGGATAACCAGCTAAATAGTACCATCCTGCCCAAACGAGTAGTCCTAAGAATATAATTGCCCATCCCATTGGAAGTGGGTTTTTATATTCGCCTATATCATCCCATTTTTCATCTGCAAGTTCACCGCCAGCAGTGTCTGATTGCATCTGGCGAACATATTTTGTAACAACGAAAACTGTTACGATTACAAGTACAACAGCACCAGCGACAGCTAACATATTGACTATGTCATTGTTTAAACCGCCCTTGATGTCCATCGCAACATATGTAAAACCTAGCATCGCAGCAACAAATACTACACCTGCCAAATAAAGCTTATTCATATATGCCTCCTACTTATTTTTTTCATCTTTTGAGATAGGTTCTACCGGAGTATCGTCTATCTCGTCATTTAAAGCGATATTGCCATACTTCTCAAAATCTTTCGTACCTTTTTTTTCACTGCTGTATAGATGATAAATATAACTATATAAAATTACTACCAGCAATACAACTAGTACGAAATAAGCATATCCTTGAAGCTGAACAATATCCACTTTACACCCCTATTTTAAACTGTTTAAATATGCAATTAAAGCTACGATTTCAGGGATTTTTCCTGCTGCAACCATATCTTGTACATTTTTATCTTTCATATCAGCAGTGATCACTTTTGCTTCAGCTAATGCCATTGCATGCGCTTCTGCTACTGAATTTGCCATAGGAACTGTAACTGTACTACCATCTTTCATAGGTACAGGTTTGTTATATGGAACACTGAAAAATTCTGCATTAGTTAACTGAGATGCATAAGCAGTATCAATATCAGCTAAATTTGTGAACATCCAAGCATATGCAGGCATAATTGAACCTGGAACAACACCGGCAGGATCTTTCATATGATTTTCATGCCAGTCAGTAGTACGATAGTTACCAACACGGTGAAGATCCGGACCTGTACGTTTTGAACCCCAAAGGAATGGACGATCATAAGCATACTCACCACTTAAAGAGTAGTGACCGTAACGGTCAGTTTCAGCTTTAAACGGACGAATAAGTTGTGAGTGACAAGCATTACAACTGTTTTTGATGTAAACATCACGACCAGCCATCTCTAAAAGAGTGTATGGCTTAGTACCTACAACCGGTTGAGCCGCTTGAGCGAAGTTTGGCAGAATCTCTACTAAACCAGCAAAAGCAATTACTAAAAACACACCTACCGCAAAAAAGAACGGACGTTTTTCTAACCAATGAAACATATTATTTTCCCCCTTCTTTCTACGCTGCCATAGGAGAAGCGTTTTGTAACTCGCTCTCTTCAACACGACGACCAGCTGTCATAGTTTTATAGATATTCCATGCGAACATTAAGAAACCTATTAAGTATAAAGCACCACCAACAGCACGAATTGTATAGTATGGGTGAAGAGCAGTAACTGTATCGATAAATGAGTAAGCTAAGTTACCGTATTCATCGTGAGCACGCCACATCATACCTTGAGTAATACCAGCGATCCACATAGAAGTGAAGTATAAAACAACACCTAACGTTTGAATCCAGAATTGTGCTGCCATTAATGATTTTGAATATAGTTCACGTTTAAATACACGTGGAGCCATATGGAAAAGTGCAGACATGATCATGAATCCAACCCATCCAAGTACACCATCGTGAACGTGACCGATAATCCAGTCAGTAAAGTGAGCGATCGCATTAACAGATTTGATAGCTTGGATCGGTCCTTCTAATGTTGAGAACATATAGAAAGTAGAAGCAAGGATCATAAACTTGATTAACGGAGACGCTGCAACTTGTTGCCACTCACCCTTCATTGTAAGAAGCATATTTATAGCACTACCCCATGATGGAAGAATTAGAACTACAGAGAAAACAGATCCCATAGTTTGCATCCAATCCGGTACAGTAGAGAAAAGAAGGTGGTGTCCACCAGCCCATAAATAAACAAACATCAATCCCCAGAAAGAAAGTAAAGATAGTTTATATGAATAAACCGCTTGACCAGACTCTTTTGGTAGGAAGTAATAGATCATTGCAACGATAGGAACAGTAAATCCGAATGCAACCGCATTGTGACCATACCACCATTGTACCAACGCATCATTTGTACCTGAGTACATAGAGATAGAGTGATACCATGCACCTATACCTGTTTCACCAGCCGGTGAAGTCGCAAGCATTGTAGGTATTTCCATGTTGTTGAATAGATAAAGCATAGCTATACCTAAGAATGAAGCTATGTAATACCAAACTGAGATATAAAGTGATCTTTCACGGCGAATACCGATAAGACCGAATATACCTAATCCCCAAAGTACCCATACAACAACGATAGCGATATCGATAGGCCACTCAAACTCAGCATACTCTTTTGACGTTGTAACACCAGCGAATAAAGATACAACAACAGCAACAACACCGATTAAATATAACCAGAAGTGTAGTTTTCCAAGGAACATTAATACCTTAGATTCTGCCATTGAAACCTTTAATACACGTTGACCAACGTAGTACCAAGTAGCCCAAATACCACTTAACGTGAAACCAAAAATAACTGCATCTGTGTGCAGTGGACGTAAACGACTAAAGTTTGTAAATTCGTTTAGACCTAACCCGCCTAGTATAGTATTAACACCAGGAAAAGCCAGCTCTGCTGCCAAAATTACACCGATAAGCATACCTACAAAGCCTAATAGAACTGTTGTAAACATGAACATCTTAGCAACTGTATAGTCATACTCTAATGGACGATTTTCCATATATAGCCTCCTTAAAGATTCAAAGCGTAACAGTCTATACACCGTGTATAGACTATAGACAGCATCATAATAGCAGAAGAAATATAAAAATTTAATTATTTATTTGCAATCTCTTTATAGAAATAAAATTTAAGGGAGAATTAATTTTATTGTAGATTATTGTAACACAATGACAAAATTGTCAGTTTTTTGAACCGCATTTTCCCATTCCGCATTTACCCGGTGCACATTTCATTGCAGGACCGCATTTCATCTGAGCGGGTTCTACTTTTTGAACCTCTTCTTTTGTGTTATACCAGTAGTCGAATTGAAGATAAGCTTTATATATGGTCCAAATACCGAAAAGTATGACTGTGAGGGCTGCGAGCTGGATCATAAACGAACGAAATTTTTGTCCGGAGAACAGGCTTATAACAAAAGCGAAACTAAAAAGTGTAGGGATAGTAAAAATACCGAATATAAACATCACCAAAGCACCGTAAAGCGCAGATGACGTAGTCGTCGCAGTTACAAGCATAGTATAGACAAGTCCGCATGGAAGAAGTCCGTTTAACATACCCAGTATAAAGAAACTGCTCTTACTTCCCGAGTTCATCTGATATGTAAACATCTTTTTAAACCAGCTATAGTTGCTTATAGGTACCTCTATAGAGTTTAAAAACTTCAGTTTACCTGCAAAAGAGAGTCCCATAACTACCATTAAGACACCTGCAATAGTGAACATCACAGATCTTGCAAGCGGATTTACTTCCCATAAAGAACCGAAATATCCAAATAGTGCACCTAAGACAGTATAAGTAAAGACACGTCCTAAATTATAAGAGAGATGATATAGAGATTGAGCAAGTTTAGAATCAGTCGGTTTTACCTTAGCCATCGTGTATGTCATAATAAATCCGCCGCACATACCTATACAATGTCCGATAGAGCCAAGAAATGCAAAGCTGATGATCGCGGTTAATTCTAAACTGTTCATTAAGTAATTTCTTTTATTATGATTTTAACGGCTAAGTGTTAATTTTGTGTTAAGTGTTCTCAAAAGAGCAATAAAGCTCTTATCTTTGAGATTTTAAAAGAGAAAGGAATTCACCGAAGATATAACTGCTCTCTTTTGGCCCCGGGCTTGATTCCGGATGGTGTTGAACCGAAAAGATCGGTCCGTCTTTATAGATCAGACCTTCGATAGTGTCGTCAAAAAGATTCATATGCGTCACTTCTGCTATCTCGACAATAGCTTCAGGCACATTATAGTTATGATTTTGTGCTGTGATCTCTACGACTCCGGTTTTCACATTTTTCACAGGATGATTCCCGCCGTGGTGACCGAATTTCAGTTTAAACGTGTCGTATCCGTGAGAGATCGAAAGCAGCTGATGACCTAAACAGATCCCAAACATAGGAATTTTTGCAGCGATCAGTTTTTTTATCTGTTCCTGCTCAGCTTTTAATACAAGAGGATCTCCCGGACCGTTTGATAAGAACACACCGTCGATCTCTTTGTTGTTATATCTTGAGATAAGCTCGTCACCGCTGAATGTGTTTGGTACGACTTCCACTTCTAAGCCTGCTTGCGTAAGTTCGTTTAATATATTTCTTTTTACACCGAAATCTATCGCAACTATTTTAGCTTCAGCTTTTGGAGCATCGTTATATCTGAAGTTAAAAGGATCATATGTTCCGTTTTTATGGACATAACTCTCTTTTGTACTTACTTTTTCTATATAGTTCACATCTTCGATACGAGGAGAACTTTCTAAGATCTTTTTGAGTTCCTCTTTATCGTTTACTTCAGTCGATGCGACCATCATCATCGAGCCCTGCTCTCTGATCATCTTCGTAAGATATCTCGTATCTATGTCACAGATCCCCATAACATTGTGTTTTTTTAGAAAATCAGAAAGAGAACCCTGCGCTCTAAAGTTAGAGTAACGCTCTTGGTACTGACGTACTATCATCCCCTTCGCGTGAGCTGCTGTACTCTCCATATCTTCATCATTAACACCGACGTTACCGATCTCAGTCATCGTAAAAGTAACGAATTGACCTGCGTAAGAAGGATCAGACATGATCTCCTGATACCCGCTCATAGATGTGTTAAAAACTATCTCGCCGACATTTGTCGTGCTTGCACCAAAACTATTTGCTTCTAAAAAAGTTCCATTTTCAAGATATAACCAAACTTTTTGCATTATGCCATCCCTCTTCTTTGTAGCTCTTCATGAAAAAGTTTCTCATAAAGTATCTCATAATCATCTGTACCCGGAATAATAGTGCGTTTATATGAACCGATCTTCTCTCTTACTGCATTTTCAATCTCGTCGTTGTTCGCAATAAATGATGTTATTGAGTTATAGATGATGTTCTTGATACGGTTTTCCGTTACATCAAAATGTATCAGATCCTCTTCGTAAAGCTCATCTAAGATTTTATGTGAAAGGTCAGAGTAACGCTCTTCGTAATTTAGAATGATCCCAAACTCAGGCGCTAGTTTTTTCTTGATCATAAAGAAGAGTTGGCGCTCATCTGCAAGATAAAATTCTATTTGATCTTCATTATCGTCAACGATCTCATGGACCTTCTCTTCTAAAGCCATCTCTTGTTTGATATTCTCTAATAAAACTTTTTCCGCTTCATGTGCTACCGGATCTAAACCCTTAGTCATAGTAACAACACCACTTTTGTTTAAATCTATCGCTATTTTACTTGATATATGTGGTACAGTTTTAAGTGAAACTTTCATATTTAGCCCTATTTAAAATTTTATTATTTTACAATAAAAAAGGTAAAGAAATAATTAGACTTCATCCTTTTTTCTTCGGCAGTAGATATTCCCCTCTTTAACCGTTGGCATAAAGCCGTTCATAACCAGTAAAATAAATCCTCCGACGTACGGGATCAATGAAAAAAGATAATACCAGCCCGACTTGTTTATGTCATGAAAACGCTTGATAGAAGTCACGATATTGATATAGGCCAATGGAAGGAGTACGACTATAAACACACCGGCAAGAACGGCTATATCTGTATCTGACATACGATCTTTTCCCGTACTCATTATTGCGATCATTACCCCGTAAATAGCCCATATCAGAAGAGTTACAAGTGTTATCTTCCAGTACTGCCATCTTGTATAACATCCTTGTGCCGAAAAAAGCTCCCCAAAGCCTTTCTCCTGCTCTTCATAATAGGGCACATCTGCAACCAATATGCTGTTTATACTTTCTGTCAGATATATCTCTTTCGCACTGTTTTGCTCCGTGATGAAATCCGCTTCCATACCGTTTGCTATAAAGATATTGCTCTTTACATCCTCTTTAGTAAAACTGTAACGCTCACCGCTCTCTGAGACTATCAGACCCGTATTCGTCTGAGCATCGAAATGTAAGATTTTCCCCTTCATCTACTCCTCCTCTATCTTTGTCATCAGTGTTGTGAGTTTTGATGCTTTCAGCGGATCCATCTTTGCGAGTATTTTACCTACTACAGCCGGTTTTAAAGAGCTCAGGATCTTAACTGCCGTATCATCGTCAATCTGTGATATAACACCTGCTGCTGCACCCGGTTTCATCTTTGCATAAGTCTGTGAGACCTTGTCCATCTTTGTGTTTTGTATCGTCTCCAAGACTTTCTTGTTTTCTTCTAGCATAGACTTTATAGATGCCTCTTTTTTATTGACGTCATCATACTTTTCATCTATCTTGGCTTCTCTGATATTCAGGTCGTTCTCTTTTTTCTTTAAGAGGTCTTCCGTTGCTATTTTTAATGCATCAAGTGCCTGCTTTTGTTCATCGATACGTTCCAGCTCGACTAAAAGTTCATTTTTTCTGTCTTCAAAGATCTTAGTACATTCAAAAAGTTTATCGTTTTTCTCTATTGCGAAAAGATTTATCGTAATTAGCAGGGCTAAAAGCAGGTATCTCATATATTTCCTTTTCTGTTGTGGGTCATAATAGCTATCTCGTCTAAGTCTTTTGATTCTTGAATGCTTCTTTGCTTTAAAACTTTTTTGACCTCTTCAAGATCCAGATATTTGAACTTTTCATACTCTACGTTCGAATTTTTCAGTTTTATCGCGGCTAGTTCCACTTGTTTGTTTGCAAATGATACCCAATTTTTCTTATCATCCACAATCATTCTTTGAGAGCTGATGTAAGCTCTTGCCGATAACATATCTTGGATTTTGCCGCTTTGGGGGAGTTGTAGGTTTTGGAGTGCAGTGTAAGCTTCCTCTAGAGAAGAGTTCGCTTTATTTAAGTTGGCATTTGCCTGTTCGAATTCACGTTCACACCTGTCTAAATCATTCTTTTTGATTTTAAGAAGTGGCGTGTAACGCGTTTTCATACTCTATCCTCTATGAGTCATGAGGTGAAAATTTCACACTCTTCAACTCGTGAATAATCTTTTTTTATAGAAGTATTGTATCATTTCTGTCAGGAGATGTCGAAATCATACCGATTTTCGTTTGTGTTATCTCTTCAAGAAAGTTCAGATACTCTCTTGCTTCTGCAGGAAGTTCTTCTAAAGTTCTAGCGCCTACAGATTTGCTCCACCCTTTAAAAGTCTTGTAAACAGGTTTTACGTTGTCTAGGTCTACTGGCATATAGTCTATCACTTGACCGTCTACTTCATATGCAACACAAACTTTTATCTCTTCAAAACCGTCAAGTACGTCAAGCTTCATGATACTTAGCGTGTCACAACCGTTTATACGGCTTGCATATTTACATGCAACGGCATCGAACCAGCCACAACGACGAGGGCGACCTGTCGTAGTCCCGAATTCATGACCGTTCTTTCTTAGTATCTCACCGTCATTTCCGAAATCTTCTGTAGGAAAAGGTCCGTTACCGACACGTGTACAGTAAGCTTTTACGATACCTGTAATATGACCTATGTCTTTTGGATTGATACCAAGACCCGTACAAGCACCCGCACTGATAGTCGATGATGACGTTACAAACGGATATGTACCGTGATCGATGTCAAGAAGAGTTCCTTGTGCACCCTCTAAAAGAACTTTTTTGTTCTCGTCTAAAAGGTTCCAAGTCATTTGAGTCGTGTTTGCCAAAAATGGAAGAAGTTTTTCTGCATACCCTTCTAGCTCAGCTTTTAAAGAAGCCTCGCCTTGACACTCGACACCCAGAGCATCAAATACAGCTCTGTTCTGTTCAAAATAATCCATAGCTTTTGCAACAAGTTTATCGATGTCGCGCAGTTCGCCCAGTCTAAAACCTTGACGTGCCACTTTTTCGCTGTATGCAGGTCCGATTCCGCGTCCTGTTGTACCGATAGCTTTTGCTCCGCGAAGTTTCTCTTTTGCCTGATCTATCGCTATATGAAAACTTAGTATCATGTGAGCCGACTCACTTACGAAAAGACGTCCAAGAAGATTCTCAAACTGTTTCATCTCTTTTATAAGTGCTTCAGGAGAGACAACGACACCGTTGCCGATGATGTTGATAGCTTTAGGGTTTAATATTCCAGACGGGATCAGGTGAAGTGCATGAGTCTTACCGTCGACTACTATCGTATGTCCTGCATTATGTCCACCTTGATAACGTGCTACCGCATCATACTTTTGTGCCAAAAGGTCAACGATCTTACCTTTTCCTTCATCACCCCATTGTATTCCTACAATTAAATCCGCTTTCATTTTATATCTTCCTTGCTCAAAGTTTCTATTAAAGTATCTGTATATATTGCAAAGCCTACAGATGTCAGCTCATCATTTTTATATCTTCCGCCGCGCGCATAGATCTCGTTTTTCTCGATCACTCTAAAATAAAGTTCATCGTAGTAAAGCATCGTCGCGTAGTAAAGCGGTGATAGAACGGTGTTATCACATGCAAGTTCACTGCATAGCTCTTTCATCTTTAAAAGCTCTGTTTTTATCATCTGGGGGACTAGGTCTATCACTTCATCGATCTGCTCGACATACTGAAGATAGACAAGTTTGTTTAACCAGTCGACGTTTAGTTTTAGGATCTTCTCTATGTTAATATGACGAAAATCGTCTAGTTCCAGATCATACATCTCGCACAGTATCATAGGGATACGCATATTCGATATCTGGACAAGAGGTTTTAACTCAAGTTTCTGAAATATTTTTATCGCACTACTCATCACACGAGAAAGTGAACTCTCGCCTAAGAACTCTGCTCCTACCTGATACTTTTCAATAGATGGATATCTAAAAACAGGCTGGATGTAAAACCACTTTTTATGAGAGGTGTTACGTCCTAGTCTTTTATCGATAATATGTACTACATCTATCGTAGAGTCTGCACGAAGCGTCATCTTATGGTTTTGCTTATCATTTACACGTACAAGTTCACGTTCATCGGATATGCTTAAATGTTGATGGTATGAGAAAAGCGGTGTCACTATCTCATCAAATCCATCCGCATAAAGTATATCAGATGCGACTTTCTCTATATAACGTTTCTTTTTCGCTGATTCGGCAAAATAGAGTTTACTACCATCTGGTATTTCGTGCTCAAAAATCATAACTGGAAAAACACCTCATTAAATATACGATTAGCCGTTCCGTCATATTTTCTACGACCAAGCTTATCGAGTGCCAGCTCTACGCTGTTTACGACCCAAGCAGCTTCGTACGGAGAGATCAGACCCATCTGGTTGATCCTGAAGATCTTGCTTTTTAGGTGATCTTGTCCGCCTGCTACGTTGATATCGAACTCTTTTTTCAAGATATTTCTTATCTCGTTTGCATTTTCATCATCTATTGTCGTCATAGATTTTGCCGGAACTTTCGGATATACATGCAGACCTAAAGCTTCAAGAGCTTTGATGTTTGCCTCTGCACGGCGAGCTGTCTCAGAGTAAAGTTTCTCTAATCCGCCCTCATCCTTGATTCTCTGAAGAACCGACTCAAGACCGATGATCAAAGTCGTCGCAGCTGTCCACGCAGTCGTGTTTTTATTTTGGTTTTTGATCTCAGTCGCAAGGTTAAAATAGTACCCTCTTCCACTTCCGATCTTCTCTAAAGCAAGTTTGCTTAGACCCATGATCGCAAGTCCCGGAGGAAGCATAAGTGCTTTTTGACTTCCTGCTAACAGACAGTCGATGTTTGTCACGTCGATCGGTTCCACACCGACAGCAGTGATACCGTCAGCGATGATGATGATATCTTTGTTTATCGCTTTAACAGCTGCAGCGATCTCTTCAACACTGTGACGAAGCCCGCCTGCAGATTCACTCACCTGAATAGCGATCGCATCGATACCAGGATTTGCTTTAACAGCTGCTACTACTTCTTCAGCAGATGCCGGCGTATCCCACTCATTTTTGATCTCGATATTTTTTAATCCGTGAGCTACTGCGATCTTTCCAAAACGCTCGCCAAACTTCCCTGAATTGATGTTTAACAAAGTATCTTTACAAAGGTTTGTGACTGCAGCTTCCATCGCTCCAGTACCGCTTGATGAAAGCATAATAACCTCATCCATACCGAATAATTCAAATAAAAGTCCGCGAGTTCTTTCAAAAATCGCTTCAAATTCCGGAGTTCTGTGGTGTAGAGTCTCATCACTCATAGCGTTTCTAACACTTTGAGGAACCGGAGTAGGCCCTGGTGTAAAAAGTAACATTTAGTGTCCTATGTTTAATAAAATAAAAAAACCGTGTATTATAGCTAAAGAAGTATAAATCTTAAATTTAATTGCCTACATGTAAGATAATTTTTTGAAGAGTAAAACTTACATGTAGAAGTGAGGTATATCTTATTTTGCTACTTTGACTAAAGACTCGTCAAGAGCTAACTCTTCGTTACTCATAATGCCGATCCCGCGATCTAGAACCTGTTTTGATATCGCATGTGCTTCTTCAAGTGAGTGCATTTTATATGTCCCGCATTGATAGATATTGAGCTCAGGTATCTCTTCTTGGTTTTTCACATTCAAGACATCCTGCATACTTTTTTCCCAAGCAGCCGCTACAGTCTTTTCATCAGGTGTCCCAAAAAGGCTCATATAAAAACCTGTTCTACATCCCATTGGAGAGATATCGATGATCTCTACATCATCGCTGTTTAAATGATCTCTCATAAACCCTGCGAACAGGTGTTCTAACGTGTGAATACCGCGAGAAGGGATATTGTCCTCGGCGTTCGGACGAGTAAAACGAAGGTCAAAAACCGTTACGTCGTCACCGCATTTACTTTTCATAGATTTTGCAAAACGTACCGCAGGTGCAGTCATCTTTGTATGATCGACTTTAAAACTGTCTAGTAATGGCATAGCATAATTCCTTGACTTATATTTTTAAAATCATAGCAAACCAATACTTAATAAGTTTGGTGGTAGAATTTTACTTCTTAAAAATAAAGGCAGATATCAAATGACGATTTTTGACTCAATAATATTAGGTATCGTAGAGGGGTTTACAGAGTTCTTACCCATCTCATCAACCGGCCATCTTATAGTAGTGAGCGACCTGCTTGGGATCAATCAGACAAGTGTTACAAAAGCTTATGAAGTGATCATCCAGTTTGCCGCCATACTTGCAGTCGTATTTAACTATAAAGACAAGTTCTCACCCAAACATATCTCTTTATGGGTCAAACTTTTTGTCGCATTTCTGCCTATCGGCATCATCGGATTTATCTTCTCACATCAGATAAAAGAGCTCTTTAGCGTGCATATAGTCGCCATCATGTTCATCCTAGGCGGTATCGTCTTTTTGATAGTCGAAAAGTTTTTCATCAAAGATGAGAGCAGACTTATCCAGGATGTCGAAGATGTGACGATGAAACAATCCCTTTTCATCGGGATCGCTCAGGTATTCGCGCTCATACCCGGAACCAGCCGTGCGGGTTCTACCATCATCGGAGCCCTACTGGTAGGACTTAGCAGAAAAGCAAGTGCAGAATTTAGTTTCCTGCTTGCGCTGCCCGTTATGAGTGCCGTGAGTGCGTATGATCTGTTAAAGCATTACAAAGAGTTCAGTGATGCGAACCTAGTAGTTTTACTTGTCGGATTTATAGTCGCTTTTATAGTCGCTTACCTGACAGTCAAGCTGTTCTTGAAGTTTTTGGACAGATTTACATTCGTCTCTTTTGGTATCTACCGCATCCTCTTCGGTATCACATTGCTAACATTTTTCAACTAATGGAATAATTTTTGCTAAATCTGCTTTGAAACTGTTTTATCAGTTCAAAGGAGATGCCGTGCAAACTTGTATGGATTTTAGTTGTAAGCTTACAACTTTTATGCAACGTCTTGAAGTGTCGTTATATCGCTTAAGTCAAAAGTTTTTATGACAACCAGATAAGCAAGGATGCTATATGGTATGCTTTGAAATAGACCTCAAAACGGATTTTGTGTGTTTCAAAGCTTGCGATCTATGTGAAAGACCTTTTTTTGTCTCATCATCCAGTTCCCCTAACGTCTTCTTATAACCCTCAGGAATAAATATAGGATCATATCCAAATCCGTTCTCACCTCTTGGCTCTGTTATTACATCCCCGTACATCCAGCCGTGAATACTGAACTCTGCATCTTTTGTGACTATCGCTATCGCTGCCGTGTAGTGAGCCTTAGAACTTGTCAGTCCTTTTTCTTTTAAAGCATCTACCAGCTTATAAAGGTTATCTTTATCACTCGCATCTACTCCAGCATATCTGGCACTGTATATTCCCGGTTCACCGCCGAGTGCATCTACACTGATCCCGCTGTCATCAGCTATGACTATAACATCTTTGTCATGCAAAGCTTCAAAAACTGCTCTTGCTTTTATAAGTGCATTCTCTTTAAAAGTGCTTCCGTTTTCCTCGATCTCAAAAGGTTCTATAATGTCACTGTAAGCAACAACGTCCATATCTTCATAGATATGTTTTATCTCTCGTACTTTGCCTTTATTTGATGTTGCTAAAACCAGTTTCATCATCTTCCTTATTTTTATCTTTAAAGTTTTTAACTTTTAAATCGTTTACATTCTATAAACTATTTGTGGATTATAATTTGAAACTTCTTAATAGTTGATATATTTAATAAAGGTTTTTGATGCTCAAAAAAGTACTTCCGTTATCCGGAATATTATCACTTCGTTTTTTAGGTCTCTTTTTAGTTCTTCCTGTTCTCTCGGTATACGCTATGACACTAAACGGTGCGACACCGTTACTTGTCGGTATCATCGTAGGTGGATATGCTCTTACACAGGCGATATTTCAAGTCCCGTTTGGCTCTATGAGTGACAAGATAGGACGTAAGCCTACGATCCTCATTGGGCTTATCATCTTTTTGATCGGTTCTGTCATCTCTGCGATGAGTACAGATATCTACATGCTTATGCTTGGACGTTTCTTGCAGGGTGCGGGCGCTATCGGCTCTGTTATCACTGCGATGATAAGCGACCTTGTAGAAGAGGAAGTACGCGGTAAAGCGATGGCTATGATGGGCGGTACGATCGCTCTTAGTTTCGCTCTTGCGATGGGACTCGGTCCTGTCATCGGTGCGCATTTCGGTGTAGATATCCTGTTTTGGATCACGGCCGTTTTAGCTGTGCTTGCAATGGTCCTTCTTTTTACGAAAGTCCCTACTCCTCCAAAGATAAAACATATCTACCATAACAGAACAAGAACTTCTGACATCTTAAAAGATCCGAACCTTTTAAGTATGATCATCATCAACGGTATGCAAAAAGGTCTTATGACGATGGCGTTTGTCATCATCCCTATCATCCTCACTAGCGATAGTTTTCACTGGGCAAAGACAGACCTTTGGATGGCATACGTTCCTGCAATGATACTGGGACTTATAGCGATGGGACCTGCTGCGGTATTTGGCGAAAAACACAACAAACCTAAACAGATATTTTTGATCTCTATCGTGCTTTTTATCGCATCGTTTTTACTGATGGGTCTGACATCTTCAAGTGTTCTTTTTGTAGTAGGAGTAGTGAGTTTCTTTGTCGCGTTTAATATGATGGAGCCCCTCGTTCAGTCAATGATATCGAAGTTTGCAAAAGTACACCAAAAAGGTGCGGCTCTTGGCATCGCTAACTCGTTCGCTTACTTTATGACGTTTGTCGGCGGTACGGCTGCGGGTATGTTCTTAGACTTTTCCAACCGTGAAGTGTTAGGGTTAAGTGCAGCGGCGATAGCATTACTGTGGCTTTTATGGACACTGAAACTGCAAAACCCTACAAAACACTCTCATCTGTATGTCCCGCAAGAGCATGTAGATATGGATAAGTTAAATGCTTTAGAACATGAGCATATTGCAGAGTGGTACATAAACGAGACGGAAAAACTTGTTATCGTGAAATATGTGAGTGAACAGCTTTCTAAAGAAGAGATAGAGGGTAAGATCCTAAAATAGGAAGCTCTTTACAAAAAATCTGACAATGGAAGAGACGTTGTATTATGCAGCTCTTCCACCTCAGATCTACATTTTAATCCCGAATCTTTCAACGATCAAGATCATCAGATAGTACGCTATTATCGTTAGTAAGATCGCAATTCCCATACTCGGGTAAAAGCTCATCCCTTTTTTAATCAGGAAAGGAAATACAAGAAACAGTGTCATCGACGGGGCGATCAGCCAGATGATCCTGTTTGAAAATGCTACTGCAGTATCGCTGCTTTGGGTATCTACATACATCCAAGTCATTGCTAGTATGGACACCAACGGTATCGCCGCTAAAAGTGCTCCTGCCAAACTGCTTCTTTTGCTTATTTCAGATATCAGGACGATCAGAACTGTTGTAATGATGAGTTTTACGATGTAGTAGTACACGGTTTCTCCTTGATGTTTGAGAGAGTGTTTTGAAGTTTTAGGTCTCAATAGCTTTTAAGCTAAAGAGGAGGAAGACAAGACTTTTACAGTCTGTCCAGCAGGATCACATGTACGAGCATTCCCTCTTCCAGATCCGTGTCTTCTTCACCTGTTATCATCAGTGCTGATTTGCTAAGCAGGTTTGTAAGGATAGCAGAAGTCCCCGCTTTTTTGTCTTTAAAATCGACCATTAAAGTTCCATCTTCATTAGTCAGGTTACAAGCGGTGAACTCTGTCTTTCTTGATTTTTTACGAAACGGTTCAGCTAACTTTGCCTCGACGATCGGTAGTTCCGGGTCCATTCCCAAGAAGCGGTAGATCAGAGGGATCGCATAAAGCAGTGCCGTGACCGTTGATGAGTATGCAAAGCCGGGAAGTGCTGCTATGAACTTGTTGTCTCGCTGTGCCAGCATGATGTGTTGACCCGGTTTTATGTTTACACCTTTGTAAACGACTTCGGCACCAAGACGAGGGACGATGTCTTTTACAAAATCATAATCACCGACACTCACACCGCCCGTCGAGATGACGATATCTGCACAGCTGAGTGCGTTTTCAAAACTCTCCATAATGGAGACTTTGTCATCTTTAACGACACCGAGCTGGATCACCTCTGCACCTGCGAGTTTTGCCATCGCTTCTATAGTGTAGTTGTTTGAACTTCTGATCTGTGTCGATGTCTTCGCATCTTCACCAATATCAAGTATCTCGCTTCCTGTAGATATGACGGCCACACGTGGTTTAACCGCGACTTTTACCATCACTTTGTTCAGCCCGGCCATAACGCCTATCTCAGTAAAAGAGATCTTTGACCCTTTTTTGATAAGTACATCACCTGCATTATAACTCTCACCCACAGGACGGACACTCGATCCTATCTGTACGTACTCGTCTATGATGATCTCATCGCCCTCGACCGTGACGTTTTCTATCTGGATAAGTGTATCTGCACCCTCTGGCATTTTTGAACCTGTAAAAGTTTTGATGCAGTACCCGCTTGTCACGATTCTTCGCTCATCGCTTCCGGCAGGGTTATCTCCCAGTATCTTGATACGTCCGAGTTCCTGATCTTGCCCGATGATCGCATATCCGTCCATAGATGCCGTTGGAAACTCCGGAGAAGGCGCCTGGGCTACTATATCTTCTGCCAAGATACGTCCAAGCGCATCGCTTAGAAAGATATTCTCAAAACGCAACGCTCCTACATGTAAGAGGTGAAGCATGTTTTGAGATGCTTCGTATGAAATAAAACTCATTTACCTGCTCCTAAAAGTCCGCTGCCTGCAATGCGTGTCGATCTGTCTTTTGCGTAGACTCTCTCACCGTTGATGATGTCATATTTCCAGATAGGTGCGCTTGCTTTAAAGTCTTCGACAAACTCCTCTATAAGTTCGAGTGCGACACGTCTTTTTGGAGAGAAAACTGCTGCGATATATGATGATGTATGAACCGGAACGTCACCTATGGAGTGAGCCATCACGACTTTGGCACCTCTTTGTTTTGCTTTTTCTTCCCAAGCTTTAAACCAACTCTCAAGTATAGGCTCATAGATATCGAAACTCAGTGCTTCAATGGAGTCTTCATCTCTTACTGTTCCGACAAAAGGGATATATGCACCGTAATTGCTTATCGCTTCGGTCTCATACCATCTTTTTAAGATCTCAGGCACATCCAATGGACCGCTGTATAGCTCCAACATGATCAACCGCCGCAGACAGGAGGCAGAAGTGAAATCTTATCTCCGTCGTTTAATTTTATTTCAAGTGATGATACAAGCATATCGTTAATCGCTACGGCGCTATTTGACAGCCACTCTTTTAGTTCATCGTCTTGATTTAGGATATCGGCGACCTCTTTTAAAGTCTGTGCTTCCAGCTCTAGAGGCTCTTTTTGTATGGGACCTAAAAACTCTACATGTACCATATCTATTCCTTTGCTTTTTGTTAAAGCGATTATATCAAAAAATGTAGCTATAATTGCCTTACGTAAATCAACATCGGGAAATTTTTAATTTGGTTTTTGGCAAAATAGAGTATCTTAATCTTTTACCTTTTCACGTATTTATGAAGCGATTTAGCAGATCAAGCAGAGAAAATATGACGATGGAATACAAAAAAAGTGTTCCCGCAAAAATAAATAACCTTTTTGAAAAAAGAATTGTTGACGCTGCTTTCATATCAAGTATAAAAGCAAAAAAATACAAATATGCAAAGCTTGGGATCATCGCAAAAAAAGAGGTCCTAAGCGTACTTGTGATCCCGCAGGATGACTATAAAAAAGATGTGGAATCCGCGACCTCGAATCTCCTTGCAAATATTTTGGGTATCAAAGGCGAAGTCCTCATTGGCGATAAAGCGTTAAAGTATTATCTTAGCGGAGGACCGCACATTGATCTTGCCAAGGCTTGGAACGATAAATATCATCTTCCATTTGTCTTTGCGCTGCTTGCATACCACAATCATCAAAGCCAGATAAAAAAGATCGAAAAACATTTTTCTAAGACAAGAGTCAAAATACCAAGATATATCCTTGCACGTGCTTCTAAAAAGACAGGAATAAAAGAGGAAGAGATCCTAGACTACCTCAAGAGAATAAGTTACAAACTTGATAAAAAAGCTTCATTGGGACTTAGGAAATTTTATGCATTATCTTAAACAATTTAGTTATAATCTAAATACATGAAATATATATTATTAATCTTTTTCGCCATATCGAATATTGTTTATGCAGCGGAGCCTATCTCTCCTATCCCTTGTAAAGTGACCTATGACCAACAAAAAGCCCTGCTCGGCTACCGTTTGTTTATAGATACGACTCTCTCAAGCGACAGGACTACCTCTTGTTTAAGCTGTCACGATATCTTTGAAGCTGGCGGTGCAGATAAAAATGTCGTATCCATAGGCGTAAAACACAGAATGGGCAATATTCAGTCTCCGACAGTTTTAAACGCATGCTACAACTTCAAGCAGTTTTGGAACGGCAGAGCAAAAAGCCTTGCTGAACAAGCTTCGGGACCGATTCACAATCCACTTGAGATGGATATGAACGCTTCAAAAGTAGAAAAAAGACTAAACGCTTCAAAAGAGTATAAAAAACTGTTTTATGCGGTATATGAAACCGACTCTATTAAATTCTCACAAGTCATCGATGCGATCGTAGAATTTGAAAAAGCCCTTGTTACGCCTAACTCAAAGTTCGACAGATATCTAAACGGAGAGAACACCTTAAGTAAAAAAGAGATCGAGGGATATAACCTCTTCAAGCAGATAGGTTGTATAACCTGCCATAACGGTGTCAATATCGGCGGGAATGCGATGCAGAAGTTCGGTCTGTTTCAAGAGTATAAAAATGCCCGTCCATACCCCGATCTTTACTCTATCACGAAAGACCCTGCTTATAAAAATGTATTTAAGGTCCCAACGCTGAGAAACATCGCACTAACAGCACCCTATCTTCACGACGGATCTGCAAAAGATCTAAAAGATGTAGTCGAGCAGATGGCAAAGTATCAGCTGGGGACGAAACTCTCCGATGATGAGATAGATAAGATCATCCTCTTTCTTCAAACTTTAAACGGTCAGACTCCAAAGATATTGAGCCAAAAGCTATGAATCTTTTTAAAAATATCTTTTCTATCTCTATAATCGGCATTATTTTATTTTATGCACTTATAGCGTTTTACAGATATGAACAAAAATTTTCTTCACAACAAAGAAGTTTCATTTCATCTCTTAATGAATTAAACAGACACAACTCTGACCTAAAATACAATATCCTTCAAAGTTCTATCTTCGCTTATTATAATCAAGACGATACGACAAACCATGTAACATTATTGGAACAAAGCTACGAAAAACTACAAAACGAACAGATATTAAATAATAAAAACTACGCTCAAGTAAAGAAGGATATAACAGACCTAAGACCCGTCATAGATAAAAAAATGGATGATATTAGAAAATTCCTTATCATCAATGCAGGGATAAAGAACTCTTTTATCTTTTTGTCCAGACACGCTTCAAGAAGTCAACATTATTTTAGTGCAAACGATTCGATTCATGAACAGATAGATTCACTTATGGCCCTGTTCTCAAATGCCAGAAGAATACAGGACAACAGCTATATCAGCAAGGATTCGAAAGTCTTATTTACTAATGAACATCTGACGCAGAAACAAAAAGAGTATATAAAGACATTTAATCTTCATGCATCATATCTGCTTCAAAACTTCAACCAATTTATAAAACTTGTCGATAAGATCTTAGATGATACGATAGATGACAAAACAGATATTATCGCTGAAGAGTTTGCAAAGAGTTCACAAAAAGATATGCAGGCGCTTAACTACTTTGCAGTAACGCTGATCACTGTTTTACTTCTGCTTATAGTCACTATCATCTATCTGTTTATAAAGATCTGGCAAGAAAACAAGCTTCTTAAAACAGCACGGTATGACTTAGACTATTCACTTACTCATGACAAACTTACAGGTCTATATAACAGAAACGCTTTTGAAGAGATGATATCAGAAGCTGACAATAAATTCACATTGCTTCTTATAAACATAGACAAATTTAAACAGATCAACGATCTTTACGGCAACAGCATCGGAAATAAACTTTTAAAAGAGGTATCCAGGTTTATACAGTTTGACTCATTAAAATATTTTCATACGAAATATTTTAGACTTGGAGGAGACGAGTTCGCGGTACTAGTCCAGAACCTGCCGATAAAAGAAGCAGAAAATATTGCCAACTCTTTAGCAAGAAGTATATCTTTACACCATTTTATTATCTCTGAC
The DNA here is from genome assembly GCF_039645965.1 of Sulfurimonas sp. HSL3-2. Taxonomy (GTDB): domain Bacteria; phylum Campylobacterota; class Campylobacteria; order Campylobacterales; family Sulfurimonadaceae; genus Hydrocurvibacter; species Hydrocurvibacter mobilis. The sequence continues at coordinate 2,065,889 of NZ_CP147917.1, forward strand.
ATCAGCATAAACCTGAGTGTCTCCATCGCCATAAACAACAAACGTCCTCTTCTGGAAAATGCAGATATGGCACTAAAACATATAAAAAGTTTTCCGGAGATAAGTTCTATCGTATTTGATGAAAAGATGAATCTTCTTGAAAAAATAAAGAAAAATATCGAAATCATTACTCTAGTAAAAGAAGCTGTCAGGGATAACAGGGTTATCCCGTATTTCCAACCTATTTTAAATGTAAAAACAAAAAAAATAGAGAAGTATGAAGCTCTTGTAAGGATCATCAATCATGACGGAACATTAGTCATGCCGTTTGACTTTTTGGAGATCATTAGAAAGACATCCGTATATAAAGACATAACAAGGATCATGATAAACAAAGTCATAGCGATCGCTAAAGACAAACCCTATAGATTTTCTATCAACATCTCCATGCAGGATATCTCAAACGATGAGTTGATGCGGGTTTTCTTTACACAATTAGAACTCAATAAATCTTCGAACTTTCATCTGGACATCGAACTTTTAGAGACTGAAAATCTATATGATATTAAGAGAATAGAGAAGTTTATAAACGATGTAAAACAGTATGGATGTAAAGTACTTATAGATGACTTTGGAACAGGTTATTCAAACTTTTCCTATTTTTCATATCTCGATATCGATAGTTTAAAAGTCGACGGCTCGATCATCAAAGAGATCATCAAAGATGATAAGAAGCTGCAGATACTAAAAGCGATCAACAGGTTTGCTTTTGCCATCGATGTAGAAACTGTGGCTGAATTTGTCGAAAACAGAGGGATATTTGACAAGATAGAAGAGGTAGGCATAACCTACGCTCAAGGATATTTTATAGGCAAACCGTCACCTGATCTGCTCAAAGACGACAGTTTTACCGTTTAAACCCTGCTGGAAAGCTCTCTTTTATATGCTTCGAGATCAAACTCTTTTAGTGCAGATGAACCGCTTTTTATGGCAGCCTCGGCAACTGCGGAACTGACCTCGACTATCAGTCTTTTGTCAAAAGGTTTTGGAATGATATACTCTCTTCCAAAGAGAAGTTTCGTGTCATATATCTCATTGAGATACTCCGGAACCTCTTTACATGTAAGCTCGGCTAGCGCATATGACGCCGCTAGTTTCATATCTATATTGATCTTTTTTGCCCGTACATCCATCGCCCCTCTAAATATAAAGGGAAAGCCTAAGACATTGTTAACCTGATTTGGCAGATCGCTTCTTCCTGTGGCGATGATGGCATCGGCTCTCGCCGCTCTTACATCATCAGGGAATATCTCAGGAACCGGATTTGCCAGCGTAAAGACGATGGGGTCCTTTGCCATCTTTTTAATATGTTCTGTTGTAAAGGTACCCGGACGCGAAAGACCGACTACGATATCCGCACCTTCAAAGACTTCATCCTGCGTCATCACTTGTTCGCACATAAACTCTTTTTTGTATTCATTTATATCATCTCTTTTTGAGTGTACGACACCTTTTGAGTCTATCATGTAGATCGTCTTGACACCCAGATGTCTGTAAAGTCTTGCACAGCTGATCGCGGCTGCTCCTGCACCTACTACGACTATCTTTAGATCCTCGATATCTCTTGATGTTATCTTGCAGGCATTGATGATCCCAGCCGCACTAATGACAGCCGTACCGTGCTGATCATCATGCATTACGGGGATATCAAGTCTCTCAACCAAACGTCTCTCTATCTCGAAACACTCGGGGGCTTTGATGTCCTCTAAATTTATCCCTCCAAAAGTCGGAGAGATAGCTTCTACGACATCACAAAATCTGTCTATATCTTTGCTGTCTACTTCTATATCAAATGAATCAAGTTTACTGAATTTTTTAAACAGTATCCCTTTGCCTTCCATGACGGGTTTTGAAGCAAGAGCTCCGATATCACCAAGCCCCAAAACGGCTGTACCGTTTGAAATGACTGCCACAAGATTTGATTTTGCAGTATATTTATAAGCATTATCGGGATCTTTTTCTATCTCAAGACACGGGACTGCAACACCGGGAGTATATGCAAGACCTAAGTCTTTTTGTGTCTGCATAGGTTTAGTAGGTTCAACCGATATTTTACCGGGACGGGGAAACTGATGATAATCTAGAGCTTCTTGATCGCTGATCTTTATGTTTGACATGAGTACTTCCAAAAGTGGTTTTACTCATTATAACAGATAATCAATAGCAATCTAATATATAGCTGTTATCATCCTTTTTCAAATCATATTTATACTGTCCGTCAAGTTCTATAACTACTCTGTAGTATCCCTTATGGTTTCCGATACGGACATTTTTATATATAGATCTTTTGAACTTTTTTTGATACGATCTAAAATCCGCATCTCTTTTAAAGTCGACTACGATCCTATATGGATCAAGTAACATAAAACTGCGTATCTTCTTATCTTTAGTCATTATCTTTAGTTTTTTTCCGCTTACAGCAAAGGAGATAAATTCATAATCTGCAATTTTTTTGAACTCTTGCTCTTTTTTTACTGTTGACTGCTCTTTTAATATAGGGTGTTCTTTTTCTGCAGTATCATTTGTATATGATTGAGAGATAAAGATCGGCAGATGCCAGTCTATAGAGTTGTCAAGCGATATAGATTTTTTTTCAATAGAGCCGTCAAGGTTTATGTATTCAACAGATACTTCTCTTACTATTCTGGCACTCGATGGAAGTGTAATAGTCGCACGTTTAAGTGGATCATGCTGTTTTACTTTGTTAGTGGATATAGAAAGATTTTGTGAGTCTTGTGTTGGAAAGAATGGGTTTTCTCTCGCATTCAGCGATAAGATCAATGATATAAGTAAGACTATACTTTTAAACACTCGAACCCTTTTTATGTAATAATGAAGTTATTATAGCAAATTATTGTGCGGTAATCTCTTTTAATTCAAAATACTCTCTTTGCTTCTGTGCATTTTGTTTTTTTAGAGTATGTATCTCATCTTTTAAGTAGTCATGATAATCATCAAGCTTCATAAGTACCTCTAAAGAGTTTGTTCCATACAGTAAGCTGCCGATATAGACACCTGAAAATAAAACAATAAAAAGTGCGATTAGGAATTTGCCGATTGAAAGACCGAGATATTTCTCGGTAATCGATTGTGAACTATCTATCTCATCATACAGTTCGTCATGATTCATAGTTTCACCTTAGCTGCAAGCATTTGATAGGAGTAGTTCCTATCAAATTAGTTAAAAAGTTGTGAACCTAAATATTCACCGTATACGATCTCGTTTTCTATCTCTAGTAAACGGTTGTATTTTGCAGTTCTTTCACCGCGAGCTGTAGAACCTGTTTTGATCTCACCACAGTTAAGTGCAACTGCAAAGTCAGCGATAAATGCATCTTCACTCTCTCCAGAACGGTGACTCATAACACATTTGTAACCGTTTCTCTGAGCTAAACGAACAGTTAACATCGTCTCGCTTACAGAACCGATCTGATTTGGTTTGATAAGGATAGCGTTTGCTATCTCTTTTTGGATACCTTCGTTTAATATAGCTGCATTTGTAACAAAAAGGTCATCACCGACAAGTTGAACTTTATCTGCAAGTTTTTCAGTAAGAACTTTCCATCCAGCCCAGTCATCTTCGCTTAGACCGTCTTCGATTGAAACGATCGGGTATTTTGAACATAGGTCTTCGTAGTACGCTACCAGTTCTTCTGAAGTAACAGTTCTGTTTTCAGACTCTAAACGGTAACCGCCCTCTACTACTAACTCAGATGCAGCGACATCAAGAGCGATAGCGATATCTTTTCCTGCTTCATATCCTGCTTTTGCGATAGCTTCCATAATAACTTGGATAGGCTCTTCATTTGAACTTAGATCCGGTGCAAAACCACCCTCGTCACCAAGTGCAGTATTGTGATTTTTTGCTTTTAGAATAGCTTTTAGATTGTGATATACCTCTGCTGAAGCTTTTAGTGCATCTGTGAAATCCTCAAATCCGATAGGCATGATCATATACTCTTGAAAATCAACAGAGTTGTCTGCGTGGCTTCCACCGTTGATAATGTTTAGCATCGGTGTAGGCATAACCATTGCATTAGCACCGCCAAGGTAACGGTAAAGAGGCATTTTTAAGCTTTTTGCCGCAGCACGAGCCACTGCCATAGAAACACCAAGTACTGCATTAGCACCTAAGTTTCCATAGTTTTCAGTCCCGTCAAGCTCTTTCATAGTCGCATCCACCATCGCTTGGTTAAACGGACTCATTCCGATCAGACCGTCAGCGATATGAGTGTTTACGTTTTCAACAGCTTTTAAAACACCTTTACCCATGTAACGCTCATCGCCGTCACGTAGTTCTAACGCTTCTCTTTTACCTGTACTTGCTCCTGAAGGAACAATAGCGCTTGCACTTGTACCGTCACTTAACTCTACTGTAGCTTTTACCGTTGGATTCCCGCGTGAATCCATAACCTCGATTGCACTAACATTATCTATAAAAATCATATATCTAAATCTCCTTCATCTATGTCTGATACGTCCATGGTCATAAGTGTACTCATCCCCATAGCGTTTTTAATTTTATCTTCTATCTCGCGAGCCAGTTCAGGCTCGTCTTTAAATTTTTGTTTAACGTTTTCGCGTCCCTGTCCAAGTTTGACGTCTTCATACGAGAACCAGGCACCGCTTTTGTCGATGATGTCTAATTTTACACCATAATCGACTAATTCGCCCTCTTTTGAGATTCCTTCTCCAAACATAATATCAAATTCTGCCTGACGGAAAGGAGGTGCTACTTTATTTTTTATCACTTTTGCTTTTACGCGGTTCCCGATCTGACTCTCACCCTGTTTAAGTGAAGCGATACGTCTGACGTCTATACGCACAGATGCGTAGAACTTCAGTGCGTTTCCGCCTGTTGTAGTCTCAGGTGAACCGTAACCCATCATACCGATCTTCATACGGATCTGGTTGATAAAGATCACCGTACAGTTCATCTTATGTAAAATACCCGTAAGCTTACGAAGTGCTTTTGACATAAGACGTGCTTGTACACCGACATTTTGATCCGACATCTCACCTTCGATCTCAGATTTCGGCGTAAGTGCCGCGACCGAGTCGATAACGATAAGATCGACTGCCCCGCTGCGCGCTATTGTTTCAACGATATCAAGTGCCTGCTCGCCGTAATCCGGTTGTGATACAAGCAGATTATCTATATCTACGCCAAGATTTTTAGCATAGACGACATCAAGGGCATGCTCAGCATCGATAAATGCACACACTCCGCCGTTTTTTTGACACTCTGCAGTTATCTGCAGTGCCAAAGTCGTTTTACCAGAACTCTCAGGTCCATATACTTCGACTATACGTCCTTGAGGGACTCCGCCTATACCAAGAGCCAGGTCAAGCCCTAATGAACCTGTACTTATCGCTTTGATAGGCTCGATCTCTTTATCGCCGAGTCTCATCAAAGTACCTTTTCCAAAGGTTTTATCTAACTGTTTTAATGCTAAGTCTAATGATTTTTGTTTGTTTGCATCCATTTTATCGCTCACTTATTTGGGATGTACCCAGAAATTTATTAGACTAATCATATTTCAATATGAAATATATTTTCAAAAATATTGCATTTTGTCATATTTTATCTTATATGTATGCATTACCTATAAAATAATGTGTAATTTTAGCGTTATTTGGTTAAAATTAAATTGATTTACAACTTAATGGATTTAACTTTGAAAAAAATGCTAATTGCTCACTCACCAGACGCCGATGATATCTTTATGTACTATGCTATAAAGTTTGGCTGGGTCGGTATGAATAATGTCAGTTTTGAGAATATTGCACTTGATATAGAAACACTTAATGAAGCGACTTTAAAAGGGACTTACGACATCGCTGCCATCAGCTTTGCACTTTACCCGCATGTTAAAGATGAGTATGCACCGCTGCGTACGGCCGTCAGTTTCGGCGAAGGGTACGGACCGAAACTCATCAAACTAAAAGGTACGAAACTAAAGCGTAACTTTAAAGTCGCACTGAGCGGAAAATATACGACGAATGCGATGCTGTTTCGTATTGCTTACCCTGATGCACGCATCACGTATATGAATTTTTTAGAGATAGAAGACGCAGTAAAAAGCGGGAAAGTAGATGCGGGTGTGCTTATACATGAAAGCATCCTCACATATGCAGACGAACTTGAAGTAGAACGCGAGATATGGGACGTTTGGCAGGAACTTTCTGGCGGAGGTCTGCCACTTCCTCTTGGAGGGATGGCGATACGCCGTTCATTACCGCTTAATAAAGCGATAGAGTACGAGAAGACTTTGACTAAAGCGGTCGATGTCGCACGTCAGCATAAAGAGAGACTCTCGAAAATGCTGATCGAGCGTGATCTGGTACGTGTAGATGCACCTACACTGGACAAATACCTGGAACTTTATGCGAATGATGATTCTGTAAGTCTTAGCCAAATACAATTGCAAGCAATAGACAAGCTCTATGAGTTAGGTTACAAGCACGGTTTTTACGATATGCCTGTAAAAATAGAGGATTACCTGATCCCTACACAATATGAAAGTCTGAGAAACTCATAATGGATTCGCAGCTCTTAGCACTCGGTGTTCAAACATTTAAAATAGCCCTTTTGCTTTCGCTGCCGGGGCTATTAGTCGGTATGCTTATCGGTCTTGGGGTCAGTATTTTTCAAGCTACGACTCAGATCAATGAGATGACTTTGAGTTTTATTCCCAAGATCATCGGCGTCGTTATCGTTATCATCCTCACTATGCCTTGGATGATGAATGAGATCAGTGACTTCTCTATAGAGGTCATAAACATGATACCTACTTTTGTTCACTAAATGATGATTAAAAAGATAAATTTTAAACAGTTCAGTTCTATCAAGATCGGTCAAGAGGTCGATGTGCTGATGATAGAAGATTTTGACTATCCAAAAGAGCACTATCTTCTCGGGGCTTCAAATAATGTACTTATCGGTACAAACCCTCCTCCGCTTATGATGCTCAGTAAAAAATATGACTACATTAAAATAGAAGACGATTCTTTGGTCATAGGTGCTGCGACACCAAGCGGAAAGATCGTCTCTTTTTGTAAAAAGCACGATATCGCCGACTTTGAGTTTGTCTCCCGTCTACCCGGGACTTTAGGCGGAATGCTCAAGATGAATGCAGGACTCAAAGAGTTCGAGATCTTTAACAATCTTGGTTCCATCATCACTAAAGAGGGTGAAATAAAAAAAGAGCAGATCGACTACGGCTACAGATACACCGACATAAAAGATGTGATATTTGAAGCAAGATTTGAACTGAGCAGCGGTTTTAGTCAAGAGAAGATGGAACTTTTTACTAATATGCGCTCAAACCAGCCGCGTGAATCAAGTGCAGGAAGCTGTTTTAAAAACCCTGAGGGAGATTATGCAGGACGCTTGATAGAAGCCGTAGGACTCAAAGGAAAACGTCTGGGAGACATGGAGTTTAGTTCCGTTCATGCAAACTTTTTAGTCAACCACGGTAACGGAAGATTTGAAGATGCCGTCGAGCTGATACATCTTGTAGAAGAAAAAGTCAAAGATGAGTTCGGAGTCCATCTTCAGCGTGAGATAATCATCGTCGATAAAACTTACATGTAAGCGTAATTCTTACAGTACTTCATCGAGTCTGACAAAACTGAATCCTCTTTTTTTCAGGTTTTCTACGATCACTGGCAGTGTTTTTGGCGTCGTATATCCCCGTCCATTTATGTGAAAGATAAGTATCGAACCCGGTTTTGCAGCTTTAAGTACCCATTTGATGATGCGTTCTGCCTGTAAGTTTTTATCCGGATCTCCGCTGGCAAAGCTCCAGTGTACGACTTTGTATCCCATCCCTTCGACTGTATCAAGAGTCTTTTTATCATAATTGCCTGCAGGAAAACGAAAATACTTTGTTTTTACACCCGTGGTCTTTTCTATGATATCCTGAGTCGAACCTATCTCCTCTATTACTTTATCTTTAGGCATTCTTTCCATATGGATATCGTGATGATAGGAGTGGTTTTCTATCTCTAGAAAAGGATAGCGGGACACTTCTGCTAAGCGTTTTGGATTTCTGAGCGCGAACTTTGCACTGACAAAAAAAGTCGCAGGAATCTTGTTTTTTATAAGATAATCCAAGATCACAGGATCAAAATGTGAAGGGGTCTTTGTCTCGCACGCATCAAAAGTAAGTGCCACCTCTTTTTTCCCTTTTGGATCAAAAGAGGTGGTGATTTTTGCATCTGCTATGGCAGTACAAATGAGTACGGCACTAAGCAAATGTAAAAATTTCGGCACTATAGAACTCTTAGAATCTTAGCATCAGACCTGCATAGACGCCAGAAAACGTTATGTCTGTCTTTACATCTGCAGAGCTGTAATCGATCTTGATGTTTTCATGTCTGTAACCTACTTCGATCGCAGGCTGTACAACAGGGAACATATCAAATGTATAGTCCACCTTTGCTCTCATATCGGAAAATTTAGAACTTCCGTATGAGATATATTTTACATCACCCTCAATTCCGATGTTAGTAGAAGGGATCTCGACTCTTGCTCTTAAATATCCCATAGGAATAGCTACAGTCGCTTTGTTTTCATATGTCCCGATTGATGCTTGAGTAGCACTGTATTTTGCATCTATTACTTTAACATCGAGACCGATATCCAGTGTTATCCAAGCTGTGTTATCTAAAATATTATAGTATGGGATAATATCGTACTGAGTCACGTCAAGTTTACTTGTACCGCCCGTAAAAGTATAATTTCCCCAAGTTCCCGTCGGTGTACCTTTTGCCTCAAGAGTAGAGTATTCTAAACGAAGATTTGGCACTACGGGTATCGGATGTTTGATAAGTAGCCATACATAAGGAGATGTTTTTTGATCCTCTTTGAGTTTATCGCTACCGCCTATTCCCGTTGAAGGATTATACATAGCATCTCCGCTTGGTGTCTGCATCCAAGCACCTGCACCCATCTCGACTCTTGCGATATCAGCATATGAGGCAGTTGCGGCCATTGCACTTAAAGCTATCGTAGCTATAATTTTTTTCATAAGGAAACCTTGTATTAAAATCTATAATAATAAGTGTATCGAAGTAAGTCTTAAAAAAAAACTCAGAGCATCTGCTCTGAGTTGAAGGAGTTATAAAATTTCAGGAGTAGGTTTATAGGTTGTTAATTATTTAACTGCTGCAAGAGCGTTATCGTAGTTAGGCTCTTCAGTGATCTCAGGAACGATCTCTTTGTAAGTTACGATACCGTTTGCATCTACTGCGAATATAGCACGACAAGTAACACCAGCTAATGCACCGTCAGCGATAAGTACACCGTAAGCGTTAGCGAAGTCTTTGTTTCTGAAGTCTGAAGCAACAGTTAGGTTAGAGATACCTTCAGTTGAACAAAAACGTCCAGCAGCAAATGGTAAGTCCATAGATACGATAGTTACATCAACATCTGTAAGTTCAGCAGCTTTTGCATTGAACTGACGAGTTTCAGTAGCACATACCGGAGTATCTAATGAAGGAACAACAACGATTAGTTGTTTTTTACCTTGAGCACCGCCCACAACTTTATCAGCAAGACCTTCTGAGTTTGTTACTGTTACTTGAGGTGCTTTATCACCAACTTTTACTTCATTACCAGCTAAATTAACTGTGTTACCTTTTAACATTGTTGTTGCCATATTGGCTCCTTATTTTTAGTTTTATTATTTTGATGACGGTAGTTTACTTAAATCGGATAATTTTTGTCTTAATTAGCCAATATCACTTTTGGACTAAGTTTCACTTAAGTCTAAAGCTCACTTCTTGAACTGACTTCCAACTCATTATGTAAAGTAAACATTCCCTTCTCGTACATATCTACCGCTACTCTTCCTATCATCGCCGCATTGTCCGAACAATACTTCAACTCCGAAAGTAAAAGTGAGGCACCATAAGGGGCTAACAATTTTTCTATCTGTTCACGCAGATAGAGATTTGCACTTGCACCTCCAACTATAGCAAACTTTTTTGGAGGATTTACTTTAAAATACTTTTTAATTTTTTGGATGAGATGCGCTGTCGCTATATGCTCAAACGAAGCGGCTATATCTTTATAGTCCTCTTTCGTTCCTTCTAACACTGCAAGTCTGACCGCATTTTTGAGCCCCGAGTAGCTAAATGCTATCTTTGGAGATTGATGCAGCGGGATCGTAAAATCGTATCTTTTTCTATCCCCGTCTTTTGCGAGCTTCTCTATCTCTGGACCACCCGGATAACCAAGGTCCATCATCTTTGCGACCTTGTCAAAGCTTTCACCAAAACTGTCATCCATTGTGGAGGCCACGACTTTCATCTCTTCAAGACTCTTCGCTTCTATCACCTGCGTATGACCGCCCGATACCAGCAAGACTGTCAAAGGAAAATCCGTTTCTTTCTCTATAAACAGAGAGTAGATATGCCCTTTGAGATGATTGACTCCTATGATAGGGATATTAAGAGCTATACTTATCGCTTTTGCCATCGTCACACCCTCTATGAGTGTCACTGCAAGTCCCGGAGTCGTCGTGACCGCCACGGCTTTTAAGTCCTTAAAGTAAGGTTTACAAAGTTCAAGTATCCGCGGAAGTGCTTCTGCATGCAAGCGTGAAGCCAGCTCAGGAACGACACCCCCGTATACCGAATGCTCCAGCTCTTGAGATATCTTCTTATGAAAAATCAGCTTACATGTAGCTATTTCGGTGATAGCTACCGCACTGTCGTCACATGAACTTTCTATTGATAATATCAATGATTTTCCTTTATTAATATATGCAGATGTTCCTCAGTCGAGGCTCTATACTTCTTATATGATTTAAATCTTTGGTGCTCTTGCTTTTTCAGCAAATAATTTCCGTATTTTGACATAATATTTTTAATTCTCTCTTGTTCCATGTAGGCTTCATTATTATAACTTACAAAGATATACTTGAATCTTGCATCACGTATCAGCTCCTCGAAGCTCTCATAGACCTCGCTTTTCTTGCAGTATGCGGAACTGACATAATCCCGCACACCTGTCTTTCCGTGAAAAGGTGCATCATCATAAAGTGCGATCGTGTTTAATATATGATAGTTTGCCCCGTACTGTCTATGGTTATATGGCGGGTCAATATAAAGGATGTCACCCTCTACCTCAGATATAAGTTCGTTTGCATCTTTGTTATACACCTCATTGATGTTTGTCGATGCCTGATACTCTGCAGGCAGGATGACCAACCTCTGCTGCGCGGTTTTTTTCAACATCTTTAAAAACGCTCCGTATAAAGAAGCGGTGTTTGCGACTCTGTCAGCACTCTGTAAAAGCGAAGCGAGCAAAAAGAAGTACCCTTCCTCATCTATCTTATCATTCGTATGCCACTCTTCTATCTGCTTTCGAGCCGCATCTATCAACATAGCGTTCTCATCGCTGAAGTAGTTTCTTTTACTTCCGCTGCCGAGTGCATAGTTTTTATAGATAATGCCACTTTTTATCTGTAAGTTGTTTAGCTCATCGATATACTTTTCATAAAGTCTATAATCTTGTGTATTTTTTATGGAGTTGCGGTTGAGAACGTAACTGTAATACTCCAAATCGTTGCTTATCACTTTTTTGACTTTCGCTTTGAAAAAAGCTCCGACGACTCCCGTGCCTGCGAAGATATCACAAAATACCATATGAGAGAGATCGGTTTTTACTACATCACTTATGTTAGTTTCTAAAAAAGAGAGAAGATTGGCTTTTGAGCCGATGTAGTTTATGCTTTTACCCACTCTACTATCTCGCTCCACTCTCCATAGCCGCTGCTTGCATTGATGTGCCCTGCATCTTGTAAGATTATATGTTTGACACTAAGATCCTTTGCCAAAGACACAGCCTCCTCTTGGCTCATATACTCATCATTCGTCGATGTGACAAGCGTCACCTCATCGGCAAACAGTTCTTTTGGTACATCTACAGGAAAGAATGTGGAGAGTTCGCTTATCTTACATGTAAGGCTCGGCGGTGCTACTAAAAAGAGTTTTTTGACTCTTTTTATCTCAGCCTCATTACACAGATGAAACCAAAGTGTGTTTGCCAAAGAGTGGCATACGACGGTGTCGGGCTTGAACTCTTGAAGCAGCTCTTTGACCTGCTTCATCCAGATATCTTTTTTCGGAGCATCCTTATCTGTCAAAAGAGGGAAACAGACCGTTCCGTAATCTTTAGCAAGCTCGCCTGCAAGATAACTCTGCCAGTGAGGATAATCACTCCCGCCCCAGCCGTGAAGTATAAGCGTCTTCATCAGATGCCCTGAACGAATGTTCTTACCTCTTTGTCGATAGTAAAAACATCCTCTATGGAATTCGGCTCGTCTTGAAACTTTTCATACGCTTTTAAGATGTCTGAGGAGATATCCAAAAAGCCGTTTTTACCGGCTATGAACTTCTTGATAGCCGCTTCGTTCGCAGCATTAATGACAACGCCTCTTTTTGGATTTTTCAAGAGTTCCTCTTTTATCTGCCATATCGGATAACGCCTCACGTCTATAGCTCTAAACTCCAATGAGCCTGCTCTTACCAAATCCACGGGTTCAAGTATCTGTTCATCGACCTTGTTCATGATCGCATAGGAGATAGGAAGCTGCATAGATGCATTTGCAATGTGTGCCGTAGTCGAGCCGTCTTTAAAGTTCACAAGCGCATGGATAAGAGACTTTGTCTCAATGATGGCATCATATCTGCCCTCGCCAAACAGCCAACGTGCTTCTAAAAGTTCGAACATCTTGTTGACCATCGTCGCACTGTCTATGGTTATCTTCTGCCCCATCGACCAGTTAGGGTGTTTTTGCGTGTCTTCGAGCGTCGCATTTTGCAAGTCCCGAAGGTCCCAGTCACGAAACGCTCCGCCGCTTGCCGTTATGGTCATACTAGAGATCGCTCTGTCTTGTAACAAGTACCAGAGTCCAAAATGTTCGCTGTCGATGGGCTGTATCTTAGAAGTATCTACAAATGCGCCCGCAGCGACCAGACTCTCTTTGTTCGCCAAAGCCACGCGCTTACCGCATTCAATGGCTTTAAGTGTCGGACGAAGTCCTAAAAAACCTACAAGGGCGTTTACGACCAAAGAGCTGTTTGAACCTTCAATAGCCTCAAGTATCGCTTCTTCTCCACAGAGGACATTATCGTGATGGACATCTTTACAGTCCTCATATTCTGATACGACGACTGTTCTTGGTTTATGGAGTTTTATCTGTTCATTTAAAAGAGCGATGTTCTTGCCCGCGACTAAAACATCTACATTGAGATTAAAACGCTCGGCGATAGCGAGTGTATTGACTCCGATGGAGCCGGTAGATCCGAGTATTATCAATGTTATACCAGACCGCGAAGAAGAACAAGCATAACGATAGCACCGAACAGATAGCCGTCTATTCTGTCTAGTACACCGCCGTGACCCGGAAGTATATTTCCGCTGTCTTTAACGCCTGCCTGACGTTTTAAATAACTCTCAAAAAGGTCACCGAATATCGATGCCAAAGAGACTAGTAATGAGATGATGATCGCTTTTGTAAGGTCCACGAACGTGATACCGATAAAGAAGCTTAGCAGTGTCGCTATAACGACTCCGCCTACGACACCCTCCATCGTCTTGTTCGGGCTTGTAATACAAAACTGTGTCTTGCCTATACTTTTACCTACGTAGTAAGCACCTACGTCAGTCCCTGCTACTGCAACTATCAGCCATAAAAGCGAGACCATTCCGTACTCTTGGTAAAGCGTCCAGAAGAAAAGCATCCCTGCAGTCGGATATAAAAACGGTAAAAAGTTCTTCCAAGGTATGTTTTGTGTATATGCAACAGCACCGAAGAAGATAACGCCGGCTATAACGAAAAGATCATCTCCGTATGGATAAAACAAAGCTACAAGCCATAAAAGCGCGCCGTAAAAGAAAAGAGAGTTATTGTCGATGCCGAAGAGTTCATTCGCCTCCTTAAAAGCCAATAGGTAAACAATACCTAAGACAAGCCATGTAAGTAAGAAGCTGTCTATGAACCCTACAACCAAAACTGCCGCTAAAAGTCCAAGACCTGTGATCACCCTATCTTTACTAGAGTTTAATTTATCCATTATCTGCATGAGAAATCCATTTTAAAAATTGATGAGTTATTATATCCAATCAGACTTTAATATCTAAATGATGTATCTCTATATCTTCACCATTCTCATCTTTTATATGCTCAGTTTCTTTCTTCGGAGACCTTTTTTGCTCCTCGTCATGCTCTTGTCTTTGATGTTCACGGTCCTCATCGACCATATGGTTCTCTTCGGCAGGACGAACCTCTTTGACCTCTTTTTCCTCTTGGGTGACAGCAATCCCGGCAGTAAAATTTTGCATATCTATACGGTTGTTTCTTGCGGTGTGTTCACTTGATACGCTTGCCATCTGTTGGTTTACATAGATAGCATTTCCAACTGGTCCCAATGCCATATGACTCTCCTTAAAGAGTGTTATCAACCTCTATCGTGTTGTATTTGTAGTAAAGAACGTTCGCACCCTCTTGTATCTTTACTTCACGTCTTTGGGTATAATCGACCAAATAGCGTCCTTTTTCAAATACGGAAAAATCTACGCACAGTTTTGCAGCTTCATAGATGATATGCTGAGGAAGGCTTTGTTTATCCGTAACGATGATAACATGAGCCGAAGGTCTCTCTTTTAGATGCAGCCACATATCTTTTGCTTTTGCATTTTGCAGAAGTTCGATGTTGCCTTTCTCGCTTTTTCCTATCATCACCTTATAGCCGTCTATGAAAAACTGCTCGATGGACTCGTTTTGTCTTACTTTTTTATCCTGCTTCTTTGCAGGGAAAAGCAGCTCTATCTTCGAAACATCGCGGGCACTCTCTACCGTCTGGATGAAGTGTCTTAAAAACTCCATCTTCTCTTCTAACGATGAACGCTCGATATGCAGGTTTTTCGCTTTTTGTTTCGCTTTTTTCGAGAGCTTGAAAAAATGCTTCGCGATATCTGCGGGAGTTGAAAAGAAACTCTCAAGTTTTATCTGCACGTCGCTTCCGTCATAATCCTTTACATGTAAGAGTTTTTCATACGGTTTAATAAGATGCAGGTTTGCGAGGACAAGATTTCCAAGATGTTCGTTTTGCTCTACATCTTTTCGCAAGACTGCTTCATCGTCAAGTTTGTCATAAAGCTTCTGCAGGCGTGAGAGTTTCTTCTCCAACAGTGCGATCTTCTGCTTTTTAAGTGTCTCTAGTCTGTTATGTACCCTCTCGCTGTAGACATCCTCTAAAAACTTCCGGATATCCTCTATCGGGTAATCCTTAGCGACAAAAGGCGCTGCGGGAGGAGGCAGAAGTTTTTGCCCGACCCTTACCTCGCGAAATGAGGAGAAAAGGTCGATATGGCGCAGAGCCTCTAACACCGTTTCACTCTCATCAAGTATGATGACGTTTGTGTATTTTCCCGTAAACTCAAACTGCAGATATGTCCGTATCTCTTTATACGCACCCTTTTGGACAGTGGTGAAGCGAAGTATCTTATCGCCGGAGACAAGTGACACATCCTCCACTTCACAGCGGTTAAAACGCTTTGCAAGCACTACGTCAAAAGGCGCGTTGTAGACTTTTGAGCGGGTATAGTTCTTACATGTAAAGACAGCCGAATTTGAACGCTGCATATCAAAATAAAGTTCATCATCTCTGTCAAACGCCACTTTTATGATGGTGTCGGAGACTCTGTATATTGCACTGATCTTTTCAAATTTTTTGAAATAGGTTATGAGTTGTTTTAAATGGGAAAGTTTCATAAGCATATTTTAGCCTACTTTTATGTACAATTTCGGCAAAGATTACTTATAATCATTATAAAAGAGAGATATGAGACTACCTAAAGGTTTCGGTAAAAACTATTTTACCCTGCGCGCCATCACCGCTACTGTCAACCAAGTGACACTTAGTGCTCAGTGCTCACGCGTGCAGACTTTCCATATGGCAAACTTTTACAGCGATGAACTTGAAGCCTTAGAGGAAGATGAGGAACTCGCCGCCACACTAGGTACGCTAGAGCTCTCTTTCAAGCCTTGCCATTGTAACTGTTTTTACAAAAGACGTACCCGTAAAGCTATAAAGCTCCACCCTAAACAAAAATCAAAACCGCAGATATTTGTCACACTCAACACCTCCATATCACCGCCTTGATCATTTTTTTCTTACATGTAACCAAAAAATATGAAATAAACTAAGGAAATTAATGAAAAACAATATAAAAATATCTCTAATACTGGCATCACTTATAAGTTCGCTTTACGCGCAAAACAGCTATACGCTTGAGACGATCAACGTGACCTCCTCTTTAGGGACAAGCATCGATCAAAAAGATATAACAGACAGTGCGACGATCATCACAAAAGACGATATCCAAGAGTCAAGAGTCACTAACCTTGCAGAAGCATTAAGCAGACTCGGCAACATACCTATGGTACAAAACGGCGCAGTCGGGACGAACAGCTCGTTTTTTCTTAGAGGTATGGATTCGTCTAGGACTTTGGTCCTTATCGACGGCGTAAGATATAACGATCCGACAAACATAGGTGCTGCAGCTCAGTTCGAGCAGATCATGCTTTATAATGTCGATCAGATAGAGATCATCAAAGGTGCACAGTCAGGGGTCTGGGGCGCAGATGCGACCGCAGGTGTCATAAACATCATCACTTCAAAACCGAAAAAAGGTCTGCACGCAGCGGTCAATGCAGAATACGGCTCTTACAACAGTATAAAGACATCTCTACAGACCTCTTATGCTACGGATAAATACGACTTGACTATCGGCGGGATCCTTTATAACACCGACGGTTTTTCAGCAGTAGAACCTAAGAAAAGCGAAGCCGACTACGGTAAAAGATATGATGAACTTGGACTGGAAAAAGATGCTTACGACAACAAGTCGCTTAATGCAAAATTGGGGATAAATCTGACGGAAAATGACAGAGTGGAAGCCGGCGTGCAGAGTATCAACTCTTTGAGCCATTCCGATTCCGGTGCAGGTATTACAGGTGATTCAAAAGTACCGCAGACTACTCTTCAAAACCGTTTTTATACTTTAGCTCTTAAACACAAAGACTCTATCAACGATCTGAAACTGCAGTACAATCTCTCTGATTTTCACAGAGACTATATAAGCAGTTCATATACACATTACAGATACATAGGCTCAGTCGATGAGTACAAACTTGACGATAAGATAAAATATCTGCAAAACAGTTTTGTGAGAGTCGGCGGCTCTTATCAAAAGTTTGAACAAAAAGAGATCACTGCGAACACAAATAAAAGCTTCGATGCAAAGTCGGTTTTTTTAACAAACTACAATAAATTTGAGATGCTTAGCGGTAAAAACACTATCGTTACAGAATCTGTCCGTTACGATAAATACAATAACTTTGATGATTCGTTTACCGGAAAAGTCGGTGTAAAACAGTTCATCCATAACGATATCTACGTGAGTGCGAACGTCGGAACAGGTTTTAATGCACCGACTCTAGGCGAACTTTACGGTCAATGGGGTGCAAATCCGGACTTAAAACCCGAAAAATCTTTTACCAGCGATCTTACGCTCGGTAATGACACGCTTTGGGTGACGGGATTTTATAATGAGATCAAAGATCTGATCGAGTACGATATGACGACTTGGGCATATGTACAGGCATCTGGAAAAGCAAAATTCAGAGGTATCGAACTAGGCTACAAAGACTACTTTTTCGATTCTATCGGCGTCAATGCGATGTACACATATATCGAAGCAAAAAACGTCAATGGTGAAGCACTGGCACGCCGTCCGAAAAATCAGATCGATGCAAGTGTGATCTACTACGTGTCCGATGATTTTGATCTGGGCATAAACGCTCAGTACATAGGTACAAGATATGATTCAGCCGATAATCAAGGTGCGCAGACAGGCGAGTACGCAATAGCCAACTTCGTCACGAATATCAAAGTAAATAACAATGTAACCTTTTATGGTAAAATTGACAACTTAACAGATGAATACTACCAGACAGTGGACGGTTATGCGACTGCAGGACGCAGCCTCTATCTTGGTCTAAACGCTAAGTTCTAAGGAAAAAAGTTTGAGCATAAAAACTGTTTTTATCATCTTATTTTTTGTGCTCACTTTGTGGGGCAATGAGAGGATCATCTCTTTGAGCCCCTCCATCACGGAGATAGTCTATGCACTTGGAGGCGGGGATGAGATGGTCGCTACGAGTGATTATTCACTCTACCCCAAAGAGGCACAGCATCTTCCTATCATCGGCGGTTACAGCCGTCCAAATCTTGAAAAGATCATCGCTTTACGACCCACCTTGGTGATCGGTCAGGACTCTAACCTGGCTACTTTAGAAAAACTGCAAAAGTTCGGCATAAAGACATTGATGATACGACTTCAGACCATCGATGATATCAAAGACTCCATTATGACGGTTTCAAAAAATATATCAAAACAAGAGAATGCCGCTAAGCTCGTCAAAGAGATAGACGACTCATTAAAAGATGCCAAAAAAGCAAACAAACCTCACTCGGTGATGATAGTCTACGGACTAAAAGAGGATCTAAGAGGCGGCATCTATATTGCGGGACATAATATATTTTTTGAAGATATCATAAAAGCCTGCGGCAACACAAACGCCTACACATCAGAGGTTCTCAGCCAGCCTGTCCTTAGCTATGAAAACGTCATAGCACTGAATCCGCAGCAGATAATCATCCTGCACTCGATGGCGACAGAGCCTAACGTCGATGTGAAAAAAGCACTTCATAACTGGTATGCTATCCCCACAGAAGCGTCACGAAACAAAAAAATATCGATAGTCGATGAGAGTTATCTGCATATCCCTTCTCAAAGAGTGGCACAGACGATCAAAAGACTTTGCAGGGAGATGAATGATTGAGATAAAGCATCTTACATGCAGATATGCTGACAAGACGATACTGCGTGACGTAGACCTTCAGATAAACGATCACTTGACGATACTGGGTTCAAACGGTTCTGGAAAAAGTACACTCGCAAAAGCACTCTGCAATCTTATAGAGTACCATGGCGAGATAAAGCTAAACGACAGAGATATCAAAGAACTTTCATTTGAGGAGATCGCAAAGGATATCGCTTATATACCGGCAAAACTGGAGATCTACGACCATTATATAACCGTGCTTGAGTTTGTACTTTTGGGGCGTTTTATCTATAAAAAAAGTTTTTTTGACTATTCTAAAGAGGATCAGGATATCGCCGTAAACAATCTGAAATTTCTCAGGATCGAACATCTAAGCGATCATCTTGTCACATCGCTAAGCTCAGGAGAGACGGCGCTTGTCCTTATAGCACAAGCACTCGCACAGGAGAGTAAGATCATTATATTTGACGAACCAAGTGCAAATCTTGACCCGCACAACTCAAAGATAATCGCAAACCATATAAAAGATCTTAAAAGATCACATCAGATCATCCTGATCACCCATGATCTGCATCTCGCTTCTTATATAGACAGTCCTGTAGTCTTCATAAAAGAGCAGAGTACTTTCTACTTCCAAAGCGATTTTTTCATTACTGAAAATCTAAGAAGACTTTACAATGTAGATTTTGAATCTTTGGCCGTTAAATATGAGTAAAGAAGTTCCATCTTCGACATAGATAGAAAATGGAACAATCTAAACTATTTGTCTAAAACATAAGCCATGCACCAAGCGTCATGGTATTGTTATCAGATGCCGTACTGCCTGTTTCTCCGTTTAACTTTGTAAACATCATATCTTGTAAGACTAAGCGTATGTTCTGTATTGGTGTATAACATGCTTGTAAGATATAGGCACTTGAATCCTGGCTTGAAATATATCCCGTGCCGGATGCCTGATTGTATCCCAGAGTCACTCCATATTTTGAATCATAAGTATATGCCGCCATCGAAGAGAATACAGAAAGAGATTGGTGAAGATTAGCACTCGTCGAGTCAATAGCATAACTACCGTGTAAAGTCTGTGTTTCCCAGGTATTTCTAGCAGTAAGGGTCAACGAATGTTTATCAGCTATATATTGATACTCACCGTCGATCGCCACATCGCTGTACTCATCAAGTTCGTTTGTACCGTCTTGTTCAATATTTATGTGTGAACCGTAGCCGCCTATCATTACGAAGTTATCTCCGAATGTATGTTGAAGAGCCACACGCAGATATGGTGCAGTACCCTTTAAAACCCCTGTACCACCTGATTGTACATCGATAGGATCGCCATTAAAAGTCAAGTTTTTCAATACATCGTCTCTGGTATGTGAGTCTTGATAGCCTCCTAGCTCAAGATAAAGAGTATCATCATAAAGTCCATACGCATTTAATCCTACGACATTACCGCCAAGACTTTCCAAGATAGGTCCGGGAACGCCTGCAGCGATGCTCGGAGTTGCCCATGGAAAGCCCCATGCCGGTGTACTTGCATAGATATCTTGTACTGTCGGATTATTGTTAAGTGATGCTCCGTAGATCAAAGAGTTACCTAACAGTTTTGTTGTGTCGCCGTAACGGATATCTGTATTATCCGCAGCTATTCTTCTTGTAGTCAGATCTTCGGGCAGGTCTGAAGAATCATATGTGATCTGTACAAAAGCACCTAAATTACCATAGATCTTACCACCGTAAAAGATACTCATCTGAGGAAAATTGACTTTATTGTTTTCATTCACGCCATTAGCGCTTGCAGCCGCTGTAGCATCAGAACCGTTTTTAGTAGAACTAAAAGCCACCTGAACCATAGCGGATAAAGGAAGAGGCATCTTCGTCTCCCCTCCGCCCATTGTATAACCGGTCAATTTAAACTGACGTCCCATATCGGTTAATGCCGGAAACTCTCCTCCGGCATGACACATCACACAACTAAGTCCTGTCTGACGGGCAAAACTTGGAACCGCGTAAGCGTTTTGTGCACCAAAGAGTGTAAATAACATCGCTACCGTCGTAGCGCTATAGAGAGATATTCGTTTCATAATCAGCTCCTTTATTGGCATAATAAAGTTAACTTATATTATTATGTCTTGCTTAAAGTATACTCCTGAAATATATGAAAATCTTTATCAAATTATTTTAGGTAGAATACACAATCTTTTTGATGAAATAATATTACGGATGAAATATGGGTAAATGGTTAGTATGGATATTACTGTTATTAGTTCTCGTTTTATCGCCTTTCTTTGGCAGTGCACCCATACATGTAAACGAACTATTTAACTACGACTCACTGAGCTCTAAAATATTTTTCGAACTAAGACTTCCCCGTGAACTGTTTGCTTTTTTTGCCGGTGTCATACTCTCACTCAGCGGACTTCTGTTTCAAACTCTTTTTCGAAATCCGCTTATGACACCCTACACTTTAGGGATCTCCAGCGGAGCGGTACTGGGTGCCGGCATCGCCATCAAACTCGGGATCGCCACCATCGCTTTTGGGATAGCCGCTATCAGTCTGTTTGGCTTTATTGGCGCGATGGCGACCGTGATCCTGCTTATATGGCTGTCAAAATATTTACAGACATCGCAAAACCAGTCTATCCTTCTTTTAGGGATCGCCCTCTCGCTCTTTTTCACGTCGGCTCTGATGGTCATATTTTACCTCGGTACTTCTGTACAAAACGATATGCTTATCCGCTTTACTATGGGTTCGCTCTCAAGTATAGGGTGGCAAAATCCTGTCATTTTTGCCGTTATAGCGACCATACTTCTGATCGCTGTCTATCTTTACAGGTTTGAACTCCAGCTTCTGAGCATCTCCGATGACAATGCAAGATCAAAGGGTGTAAACACAAAAAAAGTGACCGTCACTCTTCTTTTGATCTCATCATTTGCTATCGGGGTGATGGTCAGTATAAGCGGCCCCATAGGGTTTGTAGGTCTTGTAGTGCCTCACACCGTGGCAAAGCTGTATCCATCCACGGTTAACAGACGCATCTTTAAAACAGCACTTTTTGGCGGAGTATTTTTAGTGTTGTGTGATATGCTCACAAGGGTCATAAACACCCAGAGCGAGCTCCCTATAGGTGTCATCACCGCATTTATAGGCGGACCTTTTTTCATCTACCTCATCATATCCAGGAGCAAAAAATGAGTTATATCGACTGGTATGAAAAACATGCCGTAAAACACAAAAAGATCATAGATAAACTGACTGCACAAGGTTATGGCAAAGAGCAGATAATCGAGTATTTTGAGTATGAGAACATGGCGAAAAACGAAAAAGAGTTCTGTCCGCTTTATGAAAGAGGCGACAAGTGCCACGATACGGACTATCTAAACTGCTACTTCTGCGCCTGCCCTCATTTTCGCTTTAAAGACGATGGAGTCGAGAAGATAGGAAGTAAGACCAAATACAGTTTCTGCTCCATCGAGTCAAAAAACGGTGCCGAAGGAGTCTACGGGGACGCGATCCATCAGGACTGTTCAAAGTGTCTTGTGCCCCATACTAAAAAGTATGTGACCAAGAACTTCGACTTAAGCTGGAAAAAGGTGATGAGTGACTGTCAGTTATAAAACTGAACTCTCTTATGTATGATAGATAGCGATTTGAGAACTTAGACGTTTCGCCATATCTGAAAGATGTTCCGCTTTTAAATTGATCTCATCGACACTTTTTGCATTAGAGGTAGAAAGCGAGTTTATATGTTCCATCTTAGAGATGATGTTTTCTATAGAGAGAACATTTTTATTTGAATCGTTTGCCAGTCTTTCAATATCTACGACCGTATTTGAAAGGATTCCGACTGCCAGTTCAGTGTTATTATCAAGCTCAGATGACGACTCTACAAGGGCATCTATACGCTCTTTGTTCTCGTTCATCTGCTCTGTTATCTCATTGATCGACTGCACTATGACATTGACCGTCGCATTTGTCTCTACAAGACTTTTCTGCGTTCTTTCGGCAAGCTTTCTTACCTCATCGGCAACGACTGCGAAACCGCGTCCGTGTTCACCTGCACGCGCCGCTTCTATAGCTGCATTAAGTGCAAGCAGGTTCGTCTGATCTGCAATGTCGGAAATAACGTTTAACACATCTTTTACCTGCGATGCTTCTACTGAAAGAGAGTTGAGTTTCGAATTTATCTCGACCTCTATCTCGACTGTCAATGAAAGTTGAGCGTTTGTATCTCTGAGTGATTTTTGAGCTTCCTGCAATGCGCTTCTAGCATCTATAGATCTCTCTTTGACAACTTGAGCCTCTTGAGCCGATCTTTGAATGATCTCTTTAGTTGCATTTGACTCGCTTGTAGTCTCTTGGACTATCTCAGACTCCTCTTTGACAGATTTTCCTATCTGTGAAGTCGTAGATGAAAGTTCCGATGCGACTGAAAGGTTCTGACCCGATGCCGATCTGATCTCATCAAAAGAGTTACGCAGCATAGAAACCAAAGTATTGATCTTCTGCCCCATCTCTGAGAGCTCATCTTTTCCGTTTAGTGTGATATCGCGGCTAAAATCGCGGTTATTTGCCACTACCTCGACTATGTCGCCAAACTTTTTGATCGATGAAAGAATAGATTTTAAAAGTATAAACCCTACTATCATACCGACGAACATGTTAAACAGACCGATGGCGACGGAAAATATTTTTGTAAAATTAACCTTTTCCATAGTCATCTTAGAGTTGTGTATCGCTACGTTTACCTGCAGGTCTTTTAGTTTTGTCACATCGTGTATCAGTGAAACGGACTGCTTGTCAAATATCTCTAGACTCCACGCTGCATCCTCTTCGCTGATGCCGTAGTTGTCTATCATATCCTTTCCGCTTTGAAGAAAATCTTCCATATTTTTTTTGATCAGTTTGACGCCGTCCATGTTCTTTTTATCGTTCGCTTTTTTGAACATCTCTTCAAACTTGCTCATATCTTTCATAAATGCGTTGTATGCGACTTCTGCTTCACTTATGAGATCCGGGTTTTTAGTCAGGCAGGCTTTCATGATGTACTGCTCGAACTGCGCCGTCTGATAGATCGCATCAGAGGCATAAAGAGCATATGGTACAGATTCTTCCGCCGTCAATTCGCTTAATCTATACACTTTTATGTTGTTCGAATACACAACAAAAATATTTACGGTTATCCCAAAAAATATGACACCGAGTCCGACCATTATCTTCTGTTTTATAGTCATTTTTTATATATACCTTATTAATAACATAACTTACACTCTTACAATGCGTCCGAGATTTTACAGATATTTGATTACCGATAAATTACAAAAAGTGTCCATATATTAAGCATTTTGATAGAAAATTCACAGCATAAAAGGTATATAATTTAAAATAATTACAGCCTGTATTGATTAACGATATTTATTTGCATAAAGGTAGATCATTTTGAACTCTCTCAGCGTTTTTGGTACGAGCAGCGATGCAGGAAAATCGACTATCTCGTTTGCTCTTACCTACCTTTTACATAAACGCGGTGTCAAGGTCGCACCTTTTAAGGCACAAAACGTCTCAAACAATTCCAGAGTATGTGACGACGGCGGAGAGATAGCCATACCTCAGCACTTTGCAGCCGAAGCCATCGGCATAAAGACATCGCATTTTATGAATCCCATCCTTTTAAAATCAGGCTCCAAAAACAGCGCTCATCTTATCATCAACGGACAAGCCGTCTCGGACATCGATGTTCACGAATATTACAAAAATATCCACTCTTTAAGACCGCATGCAAAAAAAGCGTTTAAAAAACTTCGCAAAGAGTATGAGTGTATCGTGGCTGAAGGTGCGGGCAGTCCTGTTGAGCTCAACCTGATGGATAAAGACCTTTCAAATATCTATATCGCAAAAGAGTTCAAGACGAAGATCGTCCTTGTCGCAGATATCGAAAGAGGCGGAGTATTCGCATCCATCATAGGTGTCTATACACTTCTGCCAAAAGCGCTTAGAGAGAACATCATCGGCGTCATCATCAACAAGTTCCGCGGAGACATCACGCTCTTTGACGACGGCGTTCATATCTTAGAGGAGCGTTTTGGCATAAAGGTCTTGGGCGTGATCCCCTACAAACCTTTTAATCTCGGGTTTGAAGACAGCCAGTCCATTTTCAACTACACTCAAGACGCATCAAAGGCGATCATAAAGGTCGGTGTTATAAAACTCCCGCATATCAGTAACTTTACAGACTTCGAACCTCTTGTCGCAGATGAACAGATAGAGCTTTCCTTTCTTTCGACCCCCGCAGCAGCAGATGGATATGACGTGATAGTCCTGCCGGGAAGTAAAAGAGTCGTGGATGATATGCTGTGGCTAAAAGAGATGGGATTTACAGACATTATAATGTCAAAGAAAAAGACTATAGTCGCTATCTGCGGCGGATATGAGATGATGTTTGAACGCATCCTCGATCCAAACGCCGTCGAATCGGATATCAAAGAGATAGACGGTTTCGGCAGACTCAAAGGCGATGTCGTCTTTAAAGAGAAAAAGAGTGTCAAGAAAGAGGAGTATGAGATCTTTGACTGCGAAGTCGAAGGGTATGAAATACACAGTGCGACTGCAAAAAAACTCTCCCAAAAACAAAAAAACCTCTACGGGACGTTTGTCCACGGACTTTTTGACAGCGATGAATTTAGAAAAAAACTCTTCTCACAGGTAAACAAAGAGTACAAAGGGTACGACTTCAAAGAGTATAAACAAAAAGCGATCGAAGAGTTTGCTTTACATGTAGAACAAAATGTGGATATGGAGACCATCCACAAGTCGCTACTTTAAAACTTTCTCCAAAAGAAACTGCTAAACGCTATAAAAACGGTGTAACACTCAAGCCTTCCGATTATCATAGAAAATGACAGGACTATCTTGTCATACCATGTAAAAAAGGCATAGTTCTCGCTTGGTCCCGTCAGGTTAAAGCCCGGCCCGATGTTTCCTACCATCGATATCGCGGTCGAAAGAGAGGTCATCTCATCATACCCTCTTGCATAAAGGTAGACCATAGTCACGAATATTGTCATAAAAAAGAGCGATAAAAATCCGAAGATTGAGCGTATCGTAGAACTTTTGATCTCTTTGTCGTCAATAAAGATAGAAGATATCGTATTTGGGTTAAGTGTCTTTTTGATCTCAAAAACGATATTCTTGATAAACACGATATGTCTGATGGTCTTTACACCGCCGGCAGTTGAGCCTGTATTTCCCCCTAAAAGCATCGCGAAGAAAAGCAGCATGATCGAGATATTTCCCCATGTCTCATAATCGACTGTTGCAAATCCCGTCGATGTCGATACCGACACTATGGAAAAGAACGAGTGTGTAAGCGATGTATAGAAACTATCGTGACTGTTTAGATAATGTACGACCGTTAGAAGTATCGACAACACGATAACGATAAATCCAAACCATTTAGCCTCTTCATGTGCATACGCTGTCCTGTCACCCTGTAAAAAACGTATATGCGACAAGAAGTTTATACTCGAGATAAACATAAAGAATGTCGTCACCCAGATGATAAAGTCATTGTGAAAATAACCAAGAGATGTATTTTTTGTCGAGAACCCGCCTGTAGATATAGTAGAAAAAGCATGATTTATGGCATCGAACCAGTTCATACCAAAGACCATTAACAGTACAAAATCCGCTATTGTCAAAAGAAGATAGACCTCCCAGAGTTTTATCGCGGTATCTTTGATCTTCGGAGATATCTTGTCCAGCGATATCCCTGTCGATTCCGCTTTAAAAAGGGTCAAGGAACCGTTGGGATTTAAAAGAGGAAGCAGTCCGACCCCGAGAACGATGATCCCCATACCGCCTATCCAGTGTGTCAGACTTCTATGAAACAAGATGCTGTGCGGCAGTACCTCGATATCTTGAAAAATAGTCGCTCCCGTCGTCGTAAAACCGCTTATCGATTCAAAAAAAGCATCCGCAAATCCGACATTGGTAAGCAAAAGATAGGGCATCGCTCCCGCTACTCCTAAAAGCAGCCATACAATGTTGACCGAGATGATGCTCTCTTTGATACTGAGTTTTATATCATGATCTTTTAGATAAGCGAATATCCCTACGTTAACAGCTAAAAAAGCAAGTATGGTAAGCAGATAAAGTGTGACATCTTCACCGTAGAAAAAACCGACGATAGGCGGGATAAGAAGAGTTGTAAATACGACTATCCCGACGATAGAAACAAATTTAAATATATTCTTTTTATTCACTGTCGTTTTGCTTTAGCCATGTCGTGATGAGTTTTGAGTCATCTTTTTTCATAAATGCGATGATAATATCGCCCTCATGCAGTTTGCCTATATCTTTGTAAAGGATAAATTTTTCATCTCTAAGAACGTAAAAACTTCCCTTTTTGTTTAATTTATCACTTATAAAAGGTTTTGTGTCTATAAGTTTTGAAGCCGAATAGATCTTTCTCAGACAAACAGTCCCTGCTCCGTTGCAGTACGCTTTTTGTGTGACAAGTTTTGTCGAGTTTATCTTTTCAAGTATGGTAAAGTAAGCGTTCATCTTCTCGCCGCGCACTACTTCTATGCCGAGTCTTCTCATCAGCGTCGCGTACTGGTTGTTGTTATAGATACCGACGATCTTTTTCACACCCTTTTGTTTTGCTTCTATACATTTTATGATGTTAAACTCATCATCGGTGGTCGCAGCCACGAAAAGGTCTATCTCTCCCGTAAAACTGTCTAACACTACATCAAGATTGTTATAGTTGCTTTTTATCACTTCTATGCTGTTTTTCAAAGTAGTGTTGGCATGTTGGCAGTTTTCCAGACTCTTATCTATCAATTTGATATTGAGACCTTTTTTTGCCAGTACTTTAGCTATCTCCATACCAAGCTGTGTTGCTCCGTAGATGATGCAGTTTTTTAGAGGCTTGTTATCTACCTCATCGCATATCTTCTCTCTTATAGAGTTCACCGCTTCTGGAAAAAGAAAGAAGTAGATGACATCTCTTGGCTGTATCATTTCTGTCTCGTCCGGAACAAAGAACTGACTTTTTCTTTCAATCCCGGCGACTACGATCTTATTGTTGTATTTGTGTATAAAATCATAGATCGAAGTATCTCCAAACTCATCATGTGCTCTGATGGAGAGTAAAAGTGCCTCAGTCTGCTCAAAAGTCTTGATATTGCTTATGTGTGGAAAATCTATTAGGTATTTGAAGTTTTGCGCGACATCAATCGCAGGAGTTATCATCGTAGAGATATTTAGTTTTCTTTTAATGTTGTCGTTAATAAAAAAGTTGTTTCTAAGCCGGACGATCTTCTTTTTTACATCGACGATATTATCTATGATCAAGGAGGAGAGGAGATTGACTTCGTCCGAATTTGTAACAGCGACGAAAAGGTCTACATCTTTTTGAATGTTCTTATAAAGATTCGGGTCTTCGACATCACCGTATATGGTCAGGACATCCAAGCTCTCTTCTAAATTTTTTATCGTTCCCTCATTGCTGTCGATGAGAGTTACTTCATTATCTTCCATCAGCTCTTTTGCCAGAAAGAAGCCGACTTTTCCGGCACCTGCTATAACTATATTCAACTTATACTTCTTATTATAATCATCATTTATAAACACCTATTAACACCGAATGTGTAACGCCTGTAACCATCTAAATTATTGTACTATCATTGTATCAAAAAACTATCAAACTAATTATAAAGTATCCTGAAATCTGTCTTTGTAACTGCACTTCTGACACAGCTCTTCAACCGCTTTTGACTCTGCAAAACCGTTTATCATATCGAGCGATCTTTTTGAGTTTAGTATCTCTTTTAGGGGTGTTTGACCGATGTTGCCAAGATCTATCACACCCTCACCGTCCAAACAGCATGGAACGACTGTACCGTTTGCCAGTACTCCTATGTGTGATTTCAATCCGTAACATGCTGAGTGACTGTAATGAGTTGAACTAAGCGAAGGCCATTCAAAATAACTGTCAAAATTAAGCAGTATCTTTGAAGCCAGACGAAGTGACTTGATCCTCTCTTTATATATCTTATCGACATCGATCTTCTCAGCAAAAAACTGCTCAAGAGAATGGAAAAGTTTTTCATTGAACGTGCTTTCTGAAAACTGCTCGTCCAGGTTCCAGACTCTCAGGTTTATAAACGGCTTGGGATGATTTTTGAGCTTCTCTTCACAGACCTTTAAGACACCCTCCATATAATCCTCAAAACTCATGTTTAAAGAGTTTTTGTTGTAACTGTTAAGTGAGATGTTTATCTGTCTCACAGCCGGATGAAAAAGTGTAGAAAAAGGGGTCTTAGTCAGGTAGTATCCGCTAGTCGTGAGTTCTACTTCAAAACCCTTCTCATAAGCCAGATCAAGATAAGAAGCAAGGTTGGAAAGCGTAAGCGGGTCTCCCATGACATGAAATGCCAATGTCTTTGTATAGGGTTTTAACTCGTTTAACGTCTTTTCAAAAAGTGCCCTGTCCATGCTTTTTGAGGGTTGATTTTTCGGGGGACAGAAACTGCACGCAAGGCCACAGATGTTTGTGACCTCTACATGTACACGGTGAAAGTTCATCTATCTCTTATACTTAAGTGCGGTAAATAGCGATTTGACTGCTTAAATGCTCAGTCATTTTGTGCAGGTGTTCAGCTGCTGACGCTATCTCTTCGACGCTTCTTGCATTTGATGATGAAAGGTTATGGATGTTTTCGATCCTGCCTATGATGTTTTCGATGGTCGTCGCATTGTTTTGAGAATCCGCAGCAAGTTTTTCAATGTCATGAACCGTATCTGAAAGAGTATGGACTGCCAGTTCAGTGTTGTGGTCAAGTTCTGAAGAAGATTCTGCCAGACCTTCTATACGGCTTGTATTGCTGTTCATCTGCTCTGTGATCTCATTGATAGACTGAACGATAACATTAACCGTCGCATTTGTCTCTACAAGGCTTTTCTGCGTTCTTTCTGCAAGCTTTCTTACCTCATCGGCAACGACAGCGAAACCGCGTCCGTGTTCACCTGCACGAGCCGCTTCTATGGCAGCATTAAGTGCAAGAAGATTCGTCTGATCTGCGATGTCGGAGATAACTGTCAGAACCTCTTTTACCTGAGCCGCTTCTGTTGAAAGCGTGTTGAGTTTACTATTGATATCCACTTCTATCTCAGCTGTCATAAGAAGCTGTTTGTTAGTCTCTCTTAGAGCTTCTTGTGCACCTTGAAGCGTGTTGCGTGCGCTGATCGCTTTCTCACGAACTGCCTGAGCCTCTTTTGCGGATGTGATGATCGCATCTCTTGTCAAAGTCGACTCTGAAGTAGTCTCAGAGACGATCCTCGCCTCGTCTTCAGCTGCTTGTCCGATGACCAGTGTCGTTGAAGAAAGTTCAGCGGCAACAGAAAGGTTTTCGCTCGAAGCCGATTTGATCTCCTGAAACGATTTTGCCAAAGTCTGTACAAGGTGATTGACCTTATTACCCATATCTGAAAGCTCATCATTACCGTCAAGTTTTATATTGCGGCTAAAATCATGATTACTTGCCACGACATCGATCACTTCGCTAAGGTTTTTCAGTGATGTCAGGATGTTTTTGAGCAATAAGAACCCTACAATCACACCGACAACGATAGTGATGGCACCTATCATAAGAGAGAACATTTTTGTAAAACTAGCTTTGCTCATAGTACGTTCAGAGTTATCCAAAGCCTCTTTTACCTGTGTATCTCTGATGCTATCGATCCCTGCCATTAAACGTTCGCTGCTTCCGTCAAACGTTTCCATCGCTTTATCACCGGCTTCTTTGCTGATCGCATATTGTGAGATCATATGTTTACCGGCTGTGAAAAGATTATCCATATCTTTTTTAGTCGCTTCTACTTTTTTCAGGCTCTCTTGATCATTTTCACTTTTATACATATTGACAAATTTATTCATATCCGACATAAATTCATTGTATGCACTCTCCGCCTCTTTAACCGAATCCGGACTCTGAGTCAGTGACGCGTCCGTTATGAACTGCTGCACCTGCGAGGTCTGGTATTTTGCATCGCTTGCTGTCAATGCAAAAGGCACAGACTCATTTGCTGTCGTCTTGCTAAGATTATAAACGCTGTCAACGTTAGAACTCACTACCACTGTGTTTACTAAAACGCCGGCAATTATTATCCCTATGCCAAGCGTCAATTTCTGTTTTATTGTCATGTATTTCCCTTAAAATTCAAATCATTCCACTTGAAGCTTTATTAAGTCAATCATACATAGTCCCCACTAATAGTCCCCACTATTTGTAAAGTATGATTGATTATTCTGTTTTTATTATACTTAAATTTATATTTACTCTAGCAAATCACTATGGTATTGAAGCTTTTATCGTCAATAAGGTTTCAAAAATACCACATTTATTCACATTTTTCAATGCTTTTGTTACTTTAAAGCGGATCTCACCTCTCAATAGATTTATAAAAATTAAGTTCATAATCTATTTTTTGATAAAATCTCACAAAGGAAAAAAATGATAAAAAATATTTTTGATGACACTCCATCATCTTTGCCAAAAGGCAGTGCAGATTTTATTCTCGCCGCAAGTGTGACGCGTACCTGTGAGATAGAGGGCATCACTCAAGCGGGCATCCCCGGGAAGATCCCGTTAACGCCTACGCTCGATGCCGAGTTCATTATCAATCAAAAAGTTTTTTCCCTCGGCGAACTTGCCGAAACACCCACAGGCGTTCCGACTCCTGCTCTTATGACTCGCGCCGTTCATAACCTAAAACCCTTTAAGAGCATCGAGATCTTAGACCTTGGACTTGACCTCGAAGCACAGAACTGTCATATCCACAAGTTTGGTATCTCTCCGTCAAAAGCGATCAGCCAAGGTGCAGGCATAAACGCAAAAGAGCTGTTTGCAAAAGGGATGAAGTTCGGACGCGAATATGAGCTCAAAGGCAGCTACCTCATCCTTGGAGAAAGCACGCCAAGCGGTACGACGACGGCGGCAGCGACCGCACTTGCTCTAGGCTTCGAGCTTGAGGAGTGTTTCTCTTCAAGCTTCCTGCATGTACCAGACGACATCAGAAAAAAGACCATCGATGCAGCGCTTTCACTCCTAGATGAAGAGATGAGCAGTTTTGAGAAACTCGGCATCGTGAGTGACAATATGCTCATCTTCTGCGCAGGCTTTTTACTTGAAGCGACAAAAAGATTTCACGTCGTACTTGCAGGCGGAACGCAGATGGCGGCATGTCTGCTTATAGCCGATAAGCTCAGAGAAGATGTGCTTATGCGTCTGAACTCGGACAACCTGACTTTAGCGACTACCGCATGGGTGGCAAAAGACAAAAACTCCGACATCAAAAAGATACTCTCACAGCTGAGCTATACGCCAAACGCACTCTATACGGAGTTCTCGTTCGCATCTGCAGAGATCCCTGTTCTTAAAAAGTATGATGAGGGCGAAGCAAAAGAGGGAGTCGGTGCGGGAGCTGCTCTTGCGTACGGTCTCTCAAACGCGCTTACAAACGAGCAGATCGTAAACGAGATAGAGGTGATAATGTATGGGATGTAGAGCCCTTTTCATAGGCGGTATAAAAAGCGGAAAAAGCAAGAACGCCGAGACCTATGTACTGAAAAAATCAAAAAACCTCCCTATCTATCTGGCGACCACGGAGTTCATCGACGATGAGATGCAGATCCGTATAGAAGCGCATAAACTTCAGCGCAGTGAGCGTTTTTTAACGGTCGAAGAACCGCTCAACCTCCCTTATGCTCTGCATGATTTTAAGGGAATGGTACTCATCGAATGTATCAGCATGTGGATAAACAATCTTCTCTACCACGGCTTCACCGAAGACGACATGATAAAGCAGATAGATACGCTTAACAAGCTTGAAGCGCAGATAGTATTTGTGCAAAACGATGTGGGCTGCAGCGTCATCGGTGCAGACAAACTCACACGCGACTTTGTGGATATCAACGGCAGAATATCGCAGTATCTTGCTTCTACATGTAAAGAGGTCTACAACAACATAGCGGGCATAGCGGTAAAGATAAAATGACAAAACTTCTCAAAGGGTTTACACTCGCTTTTAACATGATGACTATCATCCCCTTTTTTAAAGTCCACGACTTTTTCAAAGGAATCAACGGCTATGCGGTGATGTTCTACCCTCTTGTCGGGTTTCTTATCGGACTGATCCTCTGGGGAGCAGCAACACTTTTAGCGCCGCACTTTCCGCCGCTTCATCTTGGCATCATCATCTTTGCTCTTTGGGTGACCATCACGGGAGCCTTACATGTAGACGGTTTTAGCGATACGATAGACGGGCTTTTTGTAAAAAAGGAGAGAGCCGTAGAGGTGATGAAAGACCCGCATGTCGGCGGGATGGGGATGACTTTCAGCGTCGTGTTCCTGCTTTTAAAAGCCTCGTCCGTCGTAGCGTTTGGTGCTTATTATCTGCTTCCGCTTGTGCTGATGTATGCAAGGTTCAATGCCTCTCTCGCCATCTACTTTTTTCCATACATCACAAAAAACGGGATGAGCGCACTTGCCAAAGAGGAGTTCACACGTTCACAGCTGCTTTTTTCAGCTCTGTACGTTTTAGCTCTCGGACTTAGCTTTGGCTTTTTCTTTACCCCCTTTCTTTTAGCAGGTCTGCTCCTGCTTTTAGTGGCAAAGTTTTTCACGGGCCGTCTTGGCGGATTCAGCGGAGATATCTATGGCTTTACCATCGAGGTGACCGAACTGCTCCTGCTTAACCTCATTATCATAGAACATATAAGATGATGATAACCCTCATCCGCCACGCTGACGTAGATGACCGCTACAAGATGCGTTACAACGGGCACATCGACATCTCGCTCTCACCCGAAGGAGAACAACAGGCACTACTTCTTGCAGAGCATTTTAAAGATGAAAAGTTTGACGGAGTGTTCTGCTCCGACCTTAAACGAGCGCGCCAGACACTTGCTCCCTTTGGCTTACATGTAGAGCCTGTTTTTACCGACAAACTGCGGGAGAAATCGTGGGGCAGACACGAGGGGATGAGCTTTAATGAGATAGTAGAAAGTGAAGAGTTTGTCTACGAGGATTTTATGCAATGGATCACCGCGCTTGACGGCGAGGAGTACGAGGCCTACATCCAAAGAGTGAAAGAGTTCTTTTTGGAGTACCTGCCCTCTTTGCAGATGAAAAACATCCTCGTCATGACCCATGCGGGAGTCATAAGAGTGCTTATCTCCATCATCGATGAGCTGGGGCTTGAAGAGGCGTTTTGCATCAAGTTCGACTACTCTTCATACATAACTTTAGACATAAACAGCATGAAATTTAGCGAGATAAAAAATATTTCGCTATAATCTCAGTCTTCAAACGCGGACAGTTGGGAGAGCTGGTTTAATCCAGTCGCCTGGAACGCGGCCGTAGGGCAACCTACCGAGGGTTCGAATCCCTCACTGTCCACCATCTCTACACCATTTATCAATAATTTTCTAAATCCTAAAGTGACGCATTATCTATCAGGCTAAGCGGTTCGTTTACATTAAAGATCTTCGCTCTTATGTCTGTATATCCAAACGATGCCAATCTTTTTGTATGCTTTTGCAGGTATCTGTCTGCATCTTTTAGATTGTCAAAGAGATAGATCCCTCCGGCTTCTTTTGTTTCTTCATTTTCTGTCCATATCTTCCATATCAGCCCCTCTTCATTGGCTATATCTTTTGCCAAGTCGGTAAATGCTTCTGAAAATTCCTCTTTAAACGGTCCTGCATGAGGAAAGTCTACTTGTAACAGATATTTCATGTTATACTCCCAAATATTTTATGTACGAAAGTATAGTGTCAAAATAAATTTATGTCAACTAGGTTTACAATGTCTTTATGTTTTTTATCTTTAGAAACGACAAAAGTCTTTAATGAACTCATACTAAAAAATTTACAAAGCAATGGATTTGAGGACTTAAGTGTAGCGCTAATAACACTTTTCCCCTATATAGACGGAGATGAGAAGATAACCGCGTCACAACTCTCCAAACTGGTAGGATACTCCCGTCAGGCTATGCATAAAAACATAAAAAAGCTAGAAGAAGCAGACTACATCACACTCCTACAGGAAAATCAAAAAGAGAAGATCATCAAGCTTACACTAAAAGGCAAAGAGCTGATGAGCGTAGCGAACCGCTATATATCGACCATAGAAAATGAAGTATCTGAACTTATCGGGAAAAAAGAGCTAGACAAGTACAAAGAAAACCAGATGAGACTCTATGAGTATTTAAGATCAAAGGTTGTCTTTTGAGTACAAAAGTAGTGGTTATCGGTGGGGGTTTGAGTCTCTCACTGCCCACCACCAATCAATTTATTCTAATCCAATAAATACGTAATGTTAGAATTTCAGGATAACATCTAACTGCACACGTTCATAGTATGCTTCTGAGTGACTACTGCCATCTCTATTTGCGTAAAGTTTATTATAAAAGAATGTTGCAGCAAGGTCTGTATGTTTGCCAAATTTATATTTTGTTCTAATCGCATGTCCTTTAGCAGCAGTACCGCCACCAAAGTTATCAGAGTCACTATGAGCACCCAATACAGCATCTTCTTGAGTATCAGTATACGAGTACTTCACTTGCCAATCATGAACATTTTTTGCTTTACCTATTTGAAATGCTAGATCGTATCCAAAGTTATTATTGCTTGCTTGAGTGTTATATGCTACTCCGGCAGCAATTGCAAACGGTTTGCCAAACAGGTCTTTGTACTTCAACTCTCCGAATGCTTCTACAATGTTGTAATCATTTTCAAATACACCGTTTACTAAAGTGTTACCCATACCTTTATTATTATTGGCGCTGTAAAGAGGTGTATTTCCTTTAACACCGTCATAGTAATAAACACCTGCACCTAAATTTAAGTGAGAATTTTCTAATTTAATTTTCTCTACATATTGTGCTACAACAAGATTAATAGTATCTCTGGCAACAGAATCCTCAGCATACGTCGGTTGGTTCACACCTAAGTTAATGATGCGAGAATCATTTTCATACTTATAGTTGATACCATCGAATGAGAGATCATTATCCCAAACAAGCTGTGACTTGATCGGTCTGTAAAGCATATATGGTTCTCTACCAACTTTTAATGTATGATTTCCATCTTGATACGTCAAGCCTAAAATATTCACTCTTAGTGATTGCCAAAAGTAATCACTTAAAGCTCTATCCTCAAATGTTTGGTTACCCGAAGTCGGATTTGCATATCCACTTCTCATACCGGCGTCAAACGTTAGCTTGTCAGTTAAATCAATAGCTGAAATTAATCTTAATCTGTATCTGTTGTGATAAGTTGGAGTCTTCTCATATCCATCGTCATAGTTATATTCTTTACTTTCATATCTTAATCTTAAATCACCTTTGAAATGAAATCTGTTCAAGATACTACCTTCACTGTTTGAAGAACTTTGCTCAACTTCCGTAATTGTAGTTTTTGGTGTTGACTCTACTGCAGCATTCTTTGTATACTCACCAAGTATCGTGCGACCTTCGCCTGGAGTATTGAAAATTTCTCCAGTAGCTTTATTCGTATAGATTGTCATTGTCTCTGCGTGTATTGCAGTACCTAGTGTTAATGCGGCCATTGTAGAAAGAATAATTTTATTCATGTTGTTTTACCTTGTAATTTTTAAATTGCTTAGGCCTTTGTAAAAATAAAGGCTATTCCTAAGCTTTAGATACAGAAGTTTAATTTCACAACATTACTTCCGTACTACAAAACCATTACAAAGTCATTACATTAAGGTGTTTTTAGTTAATCATTCTGCAGCATGTAGCCCAACCGGTCTCTGGCTTCTATATATTTATCAGCATTGTAATCTTTGAGTTTTTGTTTAAGTCTAAAAATCGCAACTCTTAATTTGCTGACATTTCCTTGTGAATATTTTTCATTCCAGATATTTCTAAAGATCTCCTGTTTAGTAAGTAAAACACCTTTGTTTTCAAGAAGATAAGAAATTATTTTGTATTCAATCGCTGTGAGCGTAACTTTAGTTCCATCAATATATAGACACTTGTCAGTATGATTCAATACAATATTTTTATATTCTATTGAATCTTCAGATGACAAAATGGATTTTATTCTTATCTTGATCTCATCCTTTGTAAAAGGTTTCACTATAAAACTGACATTTTTACTCTGTAAAACTGTAGAAAACTTCGGTAATACCTCAGGTTCTATAACCAATAAAACGCCTTTATAAATATCCAATACTTTTGTTACAAACTCAACATCCGTTGATGAGGTAACCTCTAGAATCAGGCTGTTATTATGTGTCTTATACATGTTTACATTTTCTAGTAAATTTATATCAAAGTAAAAACTACTTTGTAATGTTTGAATTATTTGAAGATCACTCATGACCACATCAATGCTCATTTATTTTCCTATTTTGTTGGTATTTGAAATTTTTTTATTGAACTGAATTCAATAGATTTGGATTAGAAAATAAATTACGATTGCGGAGGTTTTGGGTTTGCAGAGTCTATGTACTCTTTATAAGCAGTGTAAGGTGTATATATCTTTTGCGAAGAAGGCGTGAAGTATAGGGTAAGTTTGAAGTGGTCTTTAGCAACCTGGTCATCAAGTTGATTTATGTCTATTTCTGAAACTTCTTCAGAAGTTTCTTGAGAAAAATCAATGGTGACATCAAATGATTTTTGGTATTCTGTTGCAATATTTAATTGAGCAAAAAGAGAACTTGTAAAAATCAAGAAAAATAATGTAAACAGATACTTCATAAAAGAATTTTAGTATAAAAAAAGAAATATGAGAAGTTTTAATATTTTATAAGACAGTTGATCAATAATGCAGCTCTATTCTTGATCAAGATCTTCCAATAAAGTATCGAGACTATCAAGGCTCTCAAGAAGCCAATCTAAGCTAAGATTTTCTTCTACATCATTGTTATTTTCAATCTCTTTTTTTTGAGATTCTATTTCTGCTTGAACTTCTTGTTCAAATGATTCGTTATTATCCATACAAAACTTTACACGAATAGAATTACATTTCGATTACATTCAAGCTGGCAATATTGCAAAAAGTCTTTTAATCAAATTAAGAGCATCTTTCGATCAAGCTACATTATTGCTACCTTAACTCTGTATAATTGTAAAAACAGAATCAAAGGTTGTCAGTTGCGAACAAAAGTAGTGGTTATCGGCGGGGGTTATGGCGGGTTGCGCGCCATCGAGTTTTTGGCAAAACATAATGACGTCGACATAACGCTCATCGACAAAAATCCTTACCATTACTTACAGACCGAAGCTTACGGCTACATCGCGGGGCGTTTTGACATCCATGAGATCGCCATCGACCTTGATAAATGGTGCCGCGGATTTAAGAACAGAGTCGACTTTCTTTATGAAAAAGCGACTGCGGTGGACTATGAAAACCAAACCGTCACTACGGAAAAACAGCAGCTTTCATTTGACTACCTCATCGTCGCTACGGGAGCACAGACAAACTTCTTCTCTTTTATAGAGGGGCTTCGTGAGAACAGCTACGGCGTGAAAAACCTCATGCGTGCTTATAACTTCAGAAAAGAGTTTGAAAACCTCATCTATAAAAAACTCCAAAACGAAGAGATAAATAGCGGTGAAGATATCAACCTTGCCATCGGCGGAGCGGGCTTAAGCGGTGTGGAAGTGGCTGCAGAGATGGCACATGTCATCGAGATCTACAGCAAAACTCTGGGCGAAAGGGCTAAAAAGATAAAGATCTATCTTATCGATGCGAGCGATACCATCCTTCCGGGAATGAGCTCATACATAATCTCAAATACAAAGAAAAGACTTGAAAAACTTGGTGTCAATATACTCACCAGCGCATTTATAGAAAAACTGGATAAGACGACTATCTATTTTAAAAACGGCGAACAGTTAAAATACCATTTCATGATCTTCACGGGAGGCATCAAAGCTTCTTCTCTCAACACGAAACTGGAGTGTGAAAAGAACAGGATCGACCAGCTCATCGCTGACGGGGAGCTCAACATCCACAACAGCAAAAACATCTTTGCCGTAGGCGACTGCGTCGAGATAAAAGACATGCACGGCAAGCTGCTCCCGCCAACGGCGCAAATAGCCGAAAAAAGCGCGGAGTATGTGGCAAACACCATCCGCAAAAGGATAGACGGCAGAGCCAGCCAGCCGTTTCATGCCGATGTCAGCGGGATATTTGTAGCTCTTGGAGGCACATATGCAGTCGGAGAGATGTTCGGTTTTGTCAAGGTAAAAGGCTATACGGCGTACCTGCTCAAAAAAGCGATAACCTACGCCTATTTCCTCGGTCTGCATCTGCGCATAAACGCAGGATACAAAAACAGGATAAAAGACACTCTTTAAAGCCTAAGACTCTCACGCTTTACTGAGTCAGTCTTTATAGAACTGAAAGTTATCCTTGCCTTTGTCTTTTGCCTTATACATTGCGGCATCCGCATAGATGAGCAGTTTGTCTGCGTCCATGTTTGCATCATCGGAAAAGAGACTGATACCGATACTGCATGAGACCTGTAAAGCATGTCCATCGATGACCAGAGGTCTTGACAGCGCATCGAGGATCTTTTGTGCTAAATGTGCTGCATCCTCTTTTTTTGTTATATCTTCCATGATGACCGTAAACTCATCTCCGCCAAGTCTTGCCAGAGTATCCTCTTCACGGATCATCCCTTTTATGCGAGATGAGATCTCCTGAAGGACTTTGTCTCCGATGGCATGACCGAGAGAGTCGTTAATGGGTTTGAATCCATCCAAGTCGATAAAGAACAGCGCAAAATCACGTTTATGGCGTTTTGCTTTGACTATGGTCTGTGACAGTCTGTCGTTAAAGAGCAGACGGTTAGGAAGTTTTGTGAGGCTGTCGTGATGCGCCTGATATGCAAGCTGCATCTTTTGTTTGAGTATCTCACCTTCTATCTCTTTTCTGTCATTGATATCCGTCCACATTACATGTAAGACCTCTGTCTTGTCTAAAGTGATAGGCGTCAGAACCACCTCTATCCAGATCTCCTCTTTCGTCTTTGTAAGATGTTTCCACTCAAAGGTGTGAGCACCGTTTTTTAAGGCCAAAGCGTTCATCTCATAGGACTTTTCTTCACTTTTTTTACCGTCTGGCTGATACTCCGGCGATAGCTCCGAAGGTCTTAAATTCAGTACATCGTCTCTTGAATCGCACTTGAGGAGTTTGATAGCTGCCTCATTACAGTCTATAAACCTGTTTGCTTCGATATCGATGATAAGCACACCGCTTAACGTGTTTTTAAACACCAGTTCATAAAGCTCTTTTTGTTTTTCAAGTGCATGGTCTTTTTGTTTTAGCTGATCATTCGTCTTTACGAGTTCTTGTGCATACTCTTCATTCTCTTTGAGTGTCACTTCCACTAGATTCATCAAAGCGTTGATGGTCATCCCGCTTTGTTGAAAATCTTCATCTTTTAAACTCTTTTTATTGCTGTTGACCTTTGTCTCCGAGAGACCAAGAACAGTTGTCGTCACATTTAAGAGTTTGTTGCTCTCAGCACCTCGGTAAAACTCTCCATAAGTAAAGAAGCCTGCCAAAGGAGCGATTTTCGATAAAGGGAAGAACTCACACAAGACTCCTTTGCCCAGAAAAGCTTTTCTTGCAATACAGGAATATAAGAACATCCCCTCTATGGGATGGCTGAGTGCCAAGTTATAGTTACCAAGTGCAGCAGTGGCAAGCATATTTGGACTTCCGACTCCAAAACGCACCTCTTTGCCCTCGGGTATTTCACCCGCATAGACTATGCCGCCGTCATCTGTCAGTGCTATCATCGATCTGGCGATATCTATATCGGTTTCATGGATTATAAGTGGAAACTCGATAGCAGAGACCGGCATCTCTTTTACGGTACTTTCACCCAGATACTTGGCATAGACGTCTTTTACGGGAAGATTATCAAGTTCATAAAGAACATTGCCTTTTGATCTTGTGACTTTCATCTTTTTACCGATGGCTTTCCAGCTCAGGTTATAGGTATGAAAGACCTCTAGTTCAGGACTTGAAAGAGATACCGCGACAACACCGTTGTCAAAGACTTCATTACCGTGGATACAGTATGTCTGTTGAAAAAGTCCGTTATCTCCCGACATCCCTCCGGCGATTATGAGCTCTTTAGAAGATCTGCTGTCAATAGCTTTGAGTATCTCATCGCCGTTACATTTCATCCCGTCTGCGAACATAATGAGACACTTTGTGTCATCATCGACTATGCTCTCAACTATACCTTTGCCCATTATCTGAGAACTTTTATCTGCGATATGAATACTTTTTAAGTTTGTTTTTTCAAAGAGAGCCATTGATATGAGAATGGTTTTCTCCTCTATCTCTTCATTATATATCTCTCCGCCTGTCGTACTGCCGATAACTACAGCGTCTGGGAGTTTTTGGGTGATAGTCTTTGTAATGCCATGTATGATATCCGGATCGATTATTCCGGCGAAGATCTGTATTAAAATGGAATTTGAAGATGCTGGAGAGTGTGCATCAAGCCAGGAGACAAGCGACGCTTGAGTATCATATCGATAAATGTGATGAACCATACATACTCCTCAATATCTTCCTTTTTTATCACTTCTACAGCTAGATATCGGCAAAATCTCTTTATGAAATTTATACAGACAGAGATAAAATTGCGATCAAGACCTAGAGGATTTCACATCATCACGGATGAGATACTCGAGTCCATCGAGCTTTCAAGCATAAAAATCGGCATGTTAAATATATTTTTAAAGCACACAAGTGCGAGTTTAAGTATAACTGAAAATTATGAAAAAGAAGTAAGAGATGACATGGAAAACCTCATGAACGAGCTTTGTGACGGGAAAAATTACTATACACATACTTACGAAGGAGACGACGATATGCCAGCTCATGCGAAGTCTTCACTTCTTGGAGCATCGCTAAATATCCCCATTACAAACGGCAGACTGAATCTCGGGACATGGCAGGGAATATGTCTGGGCGAGCACAGAGACCGTGCGACCCAGAGATCAATTGTACTGACAGCAAGCGGTATATAAAAAGTTTTACTTCTGCAGAACACCTTCGTCTTGCAAGACCTCTATAAAAGCGTCCGCCATCATCTCATAACCTTTTTCGTTGGGATGGACATAGTCGCTTTTTAGTTCTCTGTGAAGTTCTATCTGACTGAGTATCTTGCCCTCATACATCACTCCCGTCTCTTTTGCAACCTCTTTGTAAAGTCCGAGTGTCTTAAAACCCAGTACATGAAAATCGGGTACACCGACAAGCAAGACTTTTGCACCGCTTCGCTTTATAAGGTTGACCATCTTGATGAGATTATTTTTCAGCTGTTCATGCGAACGTTTACGCAGGATGTCGTTACCGCCGTGGCACAAGATGACAAGAGCAGGTCTTTGTTTTAAAAACTGCGGAAGGCGTTTGAGCCCTTCGGCTGATTCTTCACCTGGGATGCCGGCATTTATGATGTGGTATCCTGTCTTCTTTTCAAATTCGGCAGGGTAACTGTAGTCTATGGGAGCTCCGTAACCGTACGTAAGGCTGTCGCCGAATGCAAGGATGACCCTATCTTTTTTGAGCGGTTCATTAGGCACGCCTCTGCTCTCCTTTATATAGGTCAAGACTCCAAAGACAAGAAATAGTAATAAAGCACCTAAAGTAGTTTTATTCATACAACAAGTATAACAAAAAAAGAAAGCTTTATCCCTAATGGATCGCTTTTTTCTTCAGCTCCAGTCTGTCGTACATTGCTAACATGTTGTTATATTCCTCATGAAATGCTGTGTCAATAAAAAGCTCTTCGCCTTTTATTACATGTAAGGCTTTTTGTACGCTCTCTTTTGAAAACACATCACTAAGAGCCTGCGCATACTCTTCGTAACCGTGTCCCTCTTCATCCATCTTTATAAGTTCTATGATGATGCGGGATACCTTTTTGTCACTGTACTCCAAGATATCCAAAGCATCCTCTGTGTTTCCAAGAAGAAGGTGCATCTGCGCTTTGAACTCCGCCATCGTAAACGGGGTCTTAAAGATAACGCCTATGTATTTTTCTACATTAAGCGAATCATCAAGCGGCTCGATAGCATCGAGGATATCCTCCGCATCATAATCCTGCATGTTCAGCACCATGTCTCTTATGAGCTTCGCACTGTTTTTGTTGTTATAGATAAGGTCGTCTATCGGGTAGACCTCGGAGATGCCAGGTACGATAAGCTGGCATGAGTAAAACCCGAGATAGTCATACTCTCTTACATAAAGTTCCTTGTCCATCTGAAACAAAATGTTTAAAAGATAATTGTATTCATCTTCACACCCTTCTCCACTGTAGTTCCAAGGAGTATGTTCAAAACTCTTTTGCGAACTCAAAAATCCAAATCCCATCTTGCCGTTTGAATCCACGAAGTGAGACTCAAGGTTAAAACTGTTTGAGACAAGACTCATATCGAAAGTCGGGACTTCAAAGCTTTCGAGATTATCCAGTCCGCGTCCCTGCATAAGCTCCGTCATCGTCCTTTGAAGTGAGACCTCAAGTATGGGATGCGCTCCGAAAGAGACAAAAAGCGATGATGTCACAGGGTTGATAAGAGAGATGGCAGTGACGGGAAACTTTCCGCCCAAAGATGCGTCCAACACTTCGACTATGAAACCTTTTTCACGCAGTGCGCTTACATCTTCATACAGCTGTGTAAAAGACTCTACCAACTCATCTGGAAACTTCGGAAGAGCGTAGCCGTTTTTGATGATCTCTATCTTTGCATAACGCTCAAAGATCTCGCTGAGTGCCTGTACCTGTGCCTCTTTTGGCGTATTACCCGTTGCAAGACCGTTACTTACATAAAGATTGCTCAGGATATTTTGCGGAATATAGACGATCTCTTTTGAAGAATTTTTCACAAACGGCAGTGAAACTATTTTGTCCTCGTAGTCGCTGTTGTAATCTACAAGATCTTCTCCGCTTAACTCTCCGTTTGGATCATACACTTTTGACAACTCTTCGCTTAGATAGTCATCCATAAAATCAAAAACCACCTCATCAGGATAATACTTTCTGTTTGGAAGGTAAAAGTCTATAAAGAAATTGTTTGTCTGAAGTCTCTCGATATATTCGCCCAATGCACTGGCAACAGAAGCGTCAGAAAGAACACCTTTGCCGTTTGAGTAGATATGACGCGGTGCCTCTTTGGAAGCCAGATTG
Organism: Sulfurimonas sp. HSL3-2; assembly: GCF_039645965.1. Classification (GTDB taxonomy): domain Bacteria; phylum Campylobacterota; class Campylobacteria; order Campylobacterales; family Sulfurimonadaceae; genus Hydrocurvibacter; species Hydrocurvibacter mobilis. The sequence continues at coordinate 2,110,108 of NZ_CP147917.1, forward strand.
ACCGAATAGCAGTGAGAAAGAGGATGTTTCTCCTCTTTAAACACGACCTCGCATCCCACATCCGCCAAGACAGACTTCATATTGGTTATGGATTCCTCTAGCGGAGCGTTTTTGGATAATAGATTCAATTCTTGCCTTTTTTTAGTTTACTGTATGACCCGGCCACAAGGACTATCGAACCCAGAGATATGCCTGTGACTACGAAAAAGTGCTGTACTCCGAAGTAGCTCACGACAGGATGAAAGACGATAGGAGAGAAAAACTGTCCTAAAAAGAGCGAGCTTGTCAGATAACCCGACGACTTGACGCGTTTTGTATGATGCACTTTGCTCAGCATCCAAGCCGAGACATTTGTCATCAGTATTCCTCCGCCAAATCCCATAATAGGCGATGTGAAAAAGAAAAGGTCCACATTACGTACTAGACCGATAAGTATGAAGCCGATACTTATGATCGCCATCCCTATGATATAGATGGTCGCGAACGAGAAATACTTTTTGAGCTTTGCAAAAGTCAGAGCGCCCAGACCGTTGGAGACGAATGCAAGTGCGATGATAGCACCCGTCAATGTTCCGCTTGCTCCAAAATGGTTGATGATCAAAAATGGCATCTGTGTCGGCAGAATATAAAAGATAAGCATCAAGATAAATGCCAAAAGATATATCATGAAGATATTTGTATTAAGGTCTATATCTTCATCCTCATCCTGACCTGTAGCTTTTTCTTCCAAAAACTTCATCGCAAACGGAAGCAGCAAAAGACCGACAAGATAGATACCAAACGGGTATCTCCAGTCGATATCTGAAAGGTATCCGCCGCCGATAACAAAGAAAACACCGCCGAATGAGATGAAAAGACTTTGTATCCCCATATATTTGTGACGCGCTTCGCCTTTAAAATAATCACCTATCAAAGAGGTGGTGACGATCATCAAAACACCTATGGCGATCCCAAGCAGAAACCTTGAAAACAAAAGCTCTTCTATGGTCTGCAGATAAAGCCCCGCACTTCCCGCTGCGCTAAAGAGCAGCAATCCCGCTATGGCAGAGACATACTTGCCTATTTTATGTATAAAATGTCCTATGAAAGGAGCTAAAAACGCTATTGCAAGAGATGGAAGTGTGATCATCATACGCGACAGAAATTCTATGTTCTCGACATCTGCAAAATGGTTTTTCAGATGCGGTAACATCGTTACGATAGCGACATTTGACATCATTGTAGTCATCGAAAGAAGGAGGAGGGTAAGCTTTGTGTATCTACCTATTTTGTGCACTTTTGAACTCTTTTTATGTAAGTATACTATTAAATAACAAAAAATTGTTTGCATTGTTCAAAATAAAATGATACAATGTGTTTGATGAAAGATGAGGTTCGAATTCATCTTTAGTGTGTTACGTTATATAATCTGCTAAAAGAATAGACTTTCCTCGACTTTGACTCCGTTTCATATTAGGTATTACTACTATGAATTGTATTTTCCCTACTAGAGGTATTTTATGGCAGAATTGCTACATGGAACTGTTAAATGGTTCAACGAAGAAAAAGGTTATGGATTTATCCAACAAAACAATGGCGGTAACGATTTATTTGTTCACTTCCGTCAAGTAAACAGAACAGGTCCTGGACGTGTTTCTCTAGCTGAAGGTCAAGCGGTGACTTTCGAAGTTGGTGAAGGTCAAAAAGGTCCTCAAGCGGAAAACGTTACACCAATGTAATTTCTATGTATAGACTTCGGTCTATACATCTTCATCCCACAAAACACTTATCCCGTATTCTCTATCCAATATCACCCATTTAAAGTACTCTTTTTTTGCATTTGCACTGTAAAGTCTGACTTTTACCTGTTCCTCTTTTAAAAGCGTTCTTATCTCATTTTCCCCTATCGCTTTTTTATTCCAGCGTCGCAACTGATTTTGAAATATCCTAAAACTGCATGTCGAATCCGGTGTAAGTTCTGCAAAATCACTCTCATAATGCCAGTGAGCATTTGAGCATGCATATAATTTTAAAGGTTTTCCTTCCACCTGTATCGCTCTGACCTCGATCTTTCCATCTTCACAATATGGACATTTTCCCAATAATTTAGACAAAATAATCCTTTTTTTCCAATATTAACATCAAAAATTTTAAATTTATAAAAATATTTCAAAATGTCATCAACTCTAAATGGTATAATTCGCAAAACAAAATGAAAAACTCTGACACTATTGTGTCAAACTTTAGTAGCCTCAGCGGCTCGAGCGAAGAATAAGGGACTTTTGTTCCTTATTCGGACTAATAAAATGGGGTTCCTTCATTTTATAGAATAAAATTAAGGATTATATTATGGGCCAAACCATTACTGAAAAGATATTTTCCGGTCATGTCGGACACGAAGTCTATGCGGGTGAGATCATCCGTTCTAACATCGACATGGTCATAGGAAATGACATAACTACTCCTATCTCTATCAAAGCGTTTGAGGACAGCGGAGCAACAAAACTTGCAAATCCGGACGGGTTTTCTATCGTACTTGACCACTTTATCCCGGCAAAAGATATTGCAAGTGCCAACCAAGCAAGAATAAGCCGTGATTTTGCAAAAAAACACAATCTTAAAAACTTTTTTGATGAAAAAGATATGGGGATCGAGCACGCGCTTCTTCCGGAAAAAGGTCTTGTCGTTCCCGGTGACGTTATCATCGGTGCAGACAGCCACACTTGTACACACGGTGCATTAGGTGCTTTTTCTACAGGTATGGGTTCTACGGACTTGGCGTTTGCTATGATCACGGGAGGCAACTGGTTTAAAGTCCCTGAGTCTATCAAAGTCGTTCTTAGCGGAAAACCTGGTAAATTCACGACAGGTAAAGACATCATCCTTGAGATCATCCGTATGATCGGAGTCGACGGTGCACTTTACAGAACGTTAGAGTTCACTGGAAGCACGATACCTTACCTTACTATGGATGACAGATTCTCTATGTGTAACATGGCTATCGAAGCTGGTGCAAAAAGCGGAATAGTCGCGTATGACGATGTGACAAAAGAGTTTCTTGCTGACAAACCTTTAGCACGCGAACCGAAAATATACCACTCTGATCCTGACGCAAAATATGTGCAGGTCCTAGAGATAGACGTTGCAGCACTGGAGCCTGTTATCGCTTATCCGTTCCTGCCGTCTAACGGTCATTCTGTAACTCAAGCCGTTGCAGACCACATCAAGATCGATCAAGCGTTTATCGGTAGTTGTACAAACGGAAGACTAAGTGACCTTAAAGTCGCTGCTGAGATACTTGATGGAAAAAGAGTCCACCCTGACGTTCGTCTTATCATCACTCCGGGTACTCAAAAGATCTTAAGAGAAGCTACGAAACTCGGTTACATAGACATCCTAGTCGATGCAGGCGGAGTCGTGAGTAATCCTACTTGTGGAGCTTGTCTAGGCGGATATATGGGAATACTTGGTGACAACGAAGTAGCCGTTTCTACGACAAACCGTAACTTTGTCGGCCGTATGGGGAGTAGAAGCTCTAAAGTCTACTTAGCAAACTCAGCGGTTGCTGCTGCATCTGCTATTACAGGATATATCACCGACCCTAACCATATGGACTAAAAGGTTAAAGATGAAAAAGCTATCTGTTATTACGGCATTTTTACTGTCATCCCTGCTTTTTGCACGGCAGTATGATTATGAGATAACTCCTCTTGCCGGTTATAACATAGCCGAAGGTAATCTAAACCTTAAAAACCAGTCGCTTGCGGGCGCCGAATTTCAGATAAACAATATCGGGATGCCTGTAAGCTCGGAACTTTCCATCCTCTATTCAAACGCGGACCTTGATCCTAGCGGCAACGGCAGTACAAATATCTACCGCGTCGCTTTAAACGGTGTTTATGAATATGACAAAGTCTCTTTGATGACCCCCTTTGTAAAAGCGGGACTTGGTTATGAGACTATGAGCAACCGCGCTACTGCTATAACAGGAAACGAAGACTCTCCTTTTGCCGATGTCGGTGCAGGTATAAAAGTACCCTTTACAAACAATATCGCTCTAAAGCTTGAAGCTGTTTATATGCTAAAGATAAATGGTGAAAGATGGGATAATAATTTGGCACTTCTTGCCGGGATAAACATCGCATTCGGTGACTCAAGAGCAAAACAGCTGCATAAAGATATCTATGTGGACAACAGTGCAGAAGAAGCACGTCAAGCAGCAGAAAAAACAGCCAGAGAGAAAGCCGAAGCAGAGCGAAAAGCAGCTGAAGCAGCAGCTTTAGAAAATGCAGATGATGACGGTGACGGTGTCAAAAATGCTTTTGATAAATGTCCAAACACTAAAAAAGAGGTCACTGCAGTCGATGCCGAGGGTTGTATGAAAGAGGTAAACCTGCAGATCAACTTTGAGAATGCCTCTTACAGTGTCGATGAAGAATCAAAAAAGAACATCCAGATATTAGCAGAGTTCTTAAAAGCTATTCCGATCTATAAAACTGAAATTATCGGCTATACGGACAATGTCGGTAAAGCATCAAACAATCTAAAGCTTTCACAAAAAAGAGCTGAGGCTGTAAAGACCCTGCTGGAAAAAGAGGGTGTCTCTGCTGAGAGGATCAAAGCCATCGGTATGGGTGAAGAAGCACCTATCGCTGATAACGCTACTGCAGAAGGACGTTCAAAAAACCGTCGTATTGAAGCGAGACTTATCAAATAATGATAGATACACCATGCATTATCTTTGCCGGAGGGAAAAGCTCCCGTATGGGTGAAGATAAAGCTTTACTGCCTTTTGGAGGCAAGCCTACTCTTATAGAATTCCAATATGAACGTCTGAAAAAAATATTTAAAAATCTTTATATCTCTTGCAAATCATCCAAAAAATTCGATTTTGAAGCAGACTTTATCGAGGATGCAGATACTGGAGATATTTATGCTCCGACTACAGGCTTTGTGACGATCTTTGACACCTTACATGTAGAGCAGATATTTGTTTTAAGCGTCGATACGCCTTTTGTAGGCGAAGCGGAAATAAAAAAGATCTTACAACACAAAGACGAAGGCTATGATGCAGTCATAGCAAAGACTCCAGAGGGTACACATCCGATGTGCGGACTCTACAGTAAAAACCTGCATGCAGATTTTAAAGATATGCTAAAAAACGATGAGCATAAACTCGGAAAACTTCTAAAAGAATCAAATACACTCTATATAGATTTCAGTGATGAACACCCTTTTTTAAACTTAAATTATCCTCACGAATATAAAGCTGCCCTACTACACTCGATCCATTAACAAAAAAATATCTTTACTTTGGTATAATCAACCTATAACATTTAAATAAAGAAACGAATTATGAATTTAACACACTTGGATGAAAAAGACAGACCGAAGATGGTCGACGTATCTGAAAAGAACCAGACCACAAGGATTGCCGTAGCAAGCGGGATCATACAGATGAGCCAAGATGCTTATGATGCTATCGTCAACGAAAAAGCAAAAAAAGGCCCTGTACTTCAGACTGCCGTGATCGCTGCCATCATGGGAACGAAAAAGACAAGCGAACTTATCCCTATGTGCCATCCGTTAAATCTTAGCGGGATCAACTGTGACGTAGAGGAACTGCCGGAACTACCCGGGTTTAAACTTGAACTGACTGCAAAACTGACAGGTCAGACTGGAGTGGAGATGGAAGCACTCACAGGTGTAAGCATCGGGCTTTTAACGATCTACGATATGGTAAAAGCAATAGACAAAGGGATGGTTATTAAAAACGTCCAGCTTGAATCAAAAGAGGGAGGCAAAAGTGGAAATTATAAACGATAGTCAAGAGAAACTCGTACTAGAATACCCTTGCAGTTGGTGTTATAAAGTCATAGGACATCACGAACATGAGATCCATACTGCAGTCAAAGAGATCATACTTGAAAAACCTCATACGCTTAAACTTTCAAATGCGAGCAAAACGGGTAAATATGTAAGTATGAACCTTGATCTGATAATAGCGAACGAAGATGAGAGAACATTTATATATGAAGCGCTTAAAAACCATCAGCTTATAAAAATGGTCTTATAACATATCCTAAAAGGAAATAAAATGAATATCGAACAGTTTGAAAGAGACATCAAGACAAGTTATAAAAGCATTGAGAGCGTATCGCTTCAAGAACGCATTAAAAAGCTTTTAGAGCATATTGGGCAAGAGTGGAATATCGACACAAAAAAGCTCACGCTGCATGAACTGAAGATCATCGCTTCAACTGTCATCGATGCCGAGACACTAAGTCTTCACGACGAAGTCGAGGAGCTGCTTGCAAAACAGGAGCAGATCCAAAGACAGATCGATAAAAAATCCCATGAACTACAAACTTCTAAATATGATCTGTTCAATAGTATAGAAGAAGCGCTAAGCGATGCTCCAAAACAAACTATTTCCAAACTTCATCAGATAAAACTTCAGTCGATCGATCTTTTTGATATGTTAAATGAAATGGTTGAGTCGGCTATTCTGACAGCTTTGGAAAAAAATGATAACGATACCGAAGAAACTATAGAAGAGATCATTAAAGACATCACATACGAAACTATCAACGAGGGTCCTCTAAACAGCATTAGGATCAGAAAAATACTTTCCAGTATTATCCAAACAGCCGTGGATGTAGCAGAAGCTACGCCGAACCAAGCGAACAGCATACTTAAATCGACTCTTAAAGGGACGAAGACAGGTCTTATAAAATCGATCTATAGATTCAAACAACAGCTGCTTTATATGCCTGATGAAGTAAAAGCGATACTTGTCAGCGACTATGACAACACTTTTGACGAACTGATGCATACCGATGCCGTGTTCACACAGGTCATAAGCAGCATCTCGCTTTCTAACTCCGCACAAACGAAAAAGATACTTGAAGAGATAGCCAATAATATGAAGTATGATTTAGAAGAACTGGTCCATATCTCTAAAGAGACTGTAGAAGTCATGAAAGACAAATTTAGCGCCATTAAAAAAGATGCTATGCTAAGAGGCTCAAAAGTCTTGAAGTCTGAAAAAGCACAAGAAGCAAAACGAATGGGTATCCAAGCATGGGGAGTTGCAAGGTCTGCTCTTGAAAATGCCATCAAGTCAGCTAAAAATGCGATTGATAAAAAAGATTAACAATAAGATTAAGTTATCTCATATCTTTTTTCCATATAATACCCCGCAACTTAAAACAAAACGATATAGGAGTTATCTATGATGTTACACCCGGCAACAGTTCACTTTGCAATGGTTCTACCAGTCGTCGCTTCAGTATTTGGAGTCATCTATCTTGCTAAAAGATCAGAAGGTATGGGCAAAATATCTGCACGTGCGACTTTGATCGCTGCTTTAGCAGTAATAGGCGTTTGGTATACAGGAACCCAAGCAGGACCTCTAATATATCACTTTTTAAGTCCTGATGGACAAAAAGAGCTTTTAGCGCATAAAGCACTTGGAGGATATCTGGCGATCGCGATGGGTATTATCGCAGTATTACAATTTCTTGGATGTAAATTGAAAAAAGTTGCTCTTGAAGCATTAGCGATTATCTTATTATTAGGTGCGACAGGAACTATCTTCCTTCAAGGCAAAGACGGTGGAGAGATCGTATATGAGCATGGACAGCCGTTTGAGATGTATCAGCTTACAGACTATCTAAACAACAGTGACGAGCTTGAGATGGCAGATGATGTAGACGCTGCTGTAGGTATGGTCAAAAAGAAGATAGACACTATCTCTAAAGTAACACCTGCAAAGATCCAAAACCTAAAAACAGTCGAAAAAGAAGATGATGAGGATTAATCCTCTCATCTTTAAAGAGCAATCTAATGGATAGAAAAGAAGACAACATTTCACAAACAGAACCATCTCCTCAGATCAAAGAAGAGCTACAAAAACAACTTCAGGACTACACAGACAATCCATCGAACTTCACTTCATATTTAGAAACGATGAAGAAGATAGATCAATGGTTGAACTCTGGAGAAAAAAAATGAAGATCGTCAGTTCACCTCTTTATGAAGAGCAGTTAAAATCGGTTTTAGGCTCATTTTTCGGTGATGATATCAAAGGTGCAAAAAGTTTTAAACTTTACCTCGATACTATTATATTGAATATGCCGACTAAAGTGAAGAAGTATAAAAAGTCTATCTTTTTTGATAATGAGAATATCAAAGATATTGAACATCAAGGGTTTACAATACCATTTTTTGTTGATGATATAAATAATACTTATGTCGTGCTTGGAATTATAAGTAATATAAATCATAATTCATGAAAAAAATTGATTATTAATGTAATTAATCAAAAATAAGTTTTACAAATGTGTGGTTTTGTAACAAAAGAAAACCAATTCTATAAAAATAATCGTATAAACATTCAAATTATTGTATCATTACGATGTGATATAATTGTGATACAAACAAATAAAGTTACATAAATCTGCAACTGGATTGCGTTTTAGTTCGTGACTTGACTAGTTTTTTACTATCACTTTTAACTAAATGGGTTATATCTATAAGCTTATAAAGGAAAAAAAATGAATGATAAGAATTCTCAAAAAAATCTAGAATCTTCATCTAATGATATAGAATATAAATTAGATAGAAGAGATTTTTTTAGAAAATCAGCAGCGCTATCTGCTACTGCTCTTGCTGGGACAAGCATATTTGCAGGTACAAAAGCAATGGCTGATGATCCGGCTATTATGAATGATGTGCCTTGGGGTATAAAATTCGGTGATCCGGTTACAAAAAACCGTTATGGGATGCCGTCAGAGTATGAACATAACAATATAAGAAGAAATACAAAACTATTATCTTCAGGTAACTGGTATGCGTCGATCGCGATGTGTCCGATCCATGAATCAGAAGGTATCATCACTCCAAACGGCCTATTCTTCAGTAGATGTCACGGTGGTGTAGCTCAGGTTGATCCGAATGAGTACCGTTTAATGATCCACGGTCTTGTAGAAAAGCCTATAGTACTAACTCTTGATCAACTTAAACGCTATCCAAGTGTTAGCCGTATTCACTTTATCGAATGTCCGGCAAACGGTGGACCTGAGTGGAAAGGACCACAATTCAACTCTATCCAATTCGCTAGAGGTATGATGAGTTCTGCACAATGGACTGGTGTATACATCAAAACTATTCTTGAAGATCTTGGTCTTAAACCAGAAGCATTATGGATGCTAGCTGAAGGTTCAGACAACTCAGAAATGGGAAGAACTGTTCCAATAGATAAAGTACTTGACGATGCAATGATCGTTTGGGGACAAAACGGTGAAGCACTTCGCCCAGAGCAAGGTTATCCTGTACGTCTTTTACTTCCGGGCTGGGAAGGTAACTTATGTGTTAAATGGTTAAAACGTTTAGAGTTCTCTAACGAGCCTTTCTACGCAAAAGAAGAAACAGCAAAATATACTGCTCTTAAACCAGATGGAAAAGCAGTACAACATTTCTATGCAAATGAAGTTAACTCAGTTATCACTTCACCATGTCCTGAAAAACCATGGACTGACCTTAAAAAAGGTGATCTAGTAGAGATCGAAGGTCTTGCATGGAGTGGATACGGCACTATTACTGGTGTTGATATCACATTTGACGGTGGTAAAAGCTGGACAGAAGCAAACCTAAAAGGTCTTGTTCTTCCTAAATCATGGACAAGATTTAGTTTCATGTACAAATATGAAGGTAAACCTCTAGTTCTTGGAAGCCGTGCTATGGATGATGCAGGTCGTATGCAGCCTACTATTGCTCAAGAAGTCGCAGTAATGGGTGTTGAATCTGTATATCATAGAAATGCAATCACTACATGGGAAGTAACAGCAAACGGGGAGGTAAATAATGTTCAAGTTAGATCGTAAATCGTTAGTATCAATCTCACTTATTGCTGCTGTATCAATCGGGTTAACAGCTTGTCTAGGTCAAGCAGCTCCAGGTTCAACAAGCTTTTCAAACGGCACTGTATCTCATACATATGCTAACGGTAAAGCTGTAATCGACGGTGGTGTGACTTATCCGATAGTTAACAACGAAACATCTGTGTATCATGTAAATACTGATACTCTTAAAGGCGGTTATACTTATGGCCGTACTCCGACTAAAAATGAATTAGAAGCATGGGCTACATCTGTAACTCCATACGCTCCACCACCACCGGGTGAAGGTTCAGTATCTGACGGTAGTGATATCTATGATGCAAAATGTGTTATGTGTCACGGAGATTTTGGTTCAGGCGGAGGCGGATATCCTTCACTTGCTAAGGGTAACGCTTATACAGGACAAAAACATCTGCCACTTGAAATGCGTAAAGCGAGCGGTGAAGGTCCTGCACGTGTATTCGGTACATACTGGCCACAAGCTAGTACACTATGGTGGTACATCAAAGAGGGTATGCCTCATCCGGCTCCAAAAAGCTTGACTGATGATGAAGTTTATGCACTTGTTGCATATATGTTAAACATCAATGAGATGAAAATAGACGGTCAACTAGTTGATGACGACTATGTGTTAGATCAAGAGAAATTCTTGAAAATAGAAATGCCTAATAAAGATGGTTTCGTGCCTAAAATCGATGGACCTCAAGGTACTGACAATGCACGTGCATACTTTAACGATCCTAAAAACATCGGTGCTCAAACTGTTGATGCTCGTTGTATGAAAGATTGTATTAAAGGTGATGTTCAACTAACTCGTATTAAAATAGAAACGAAAGATTTCTTACCGCCAATGTCAGTTGCAAGAGATTTACCTAAAGCTGAAGGTAACGGTAATACTAATGCTGCTGCTATGAAGCATTATGAAGATTCTTGTAAAATGTGTCACGGTGCTGACGGCATGGGTGCTCCAGTATTTGGTAACAAAAAACAATGGGCTCCATTCTTGGCAAAAGGCATAAAAGAAGTGTATAATAACGGTATCAATGGTATAAACGGAATGCCTCCAAAAGGTGGATCAAGTTTATCAGATGCAGAATTTAAAGCTGTTGTTGACTATATGGTTAACGCAAGTAAATAAATCAAACAAAGGAAAAAGAATGCAAAGAAGAAAATTTTTAAGTTTAGGTGCTTTAGCAGCTGCTGCTGCTGTTGTACCAGCAAGTCTAAGTGCTGAGGATTTCAGAAAGTCAAAACCAGCTGTATGGACAGCTAAAACTGTTGATGATGCAATCGCAAAAATGTATGGTAAAACTGCAACTAGCAGTGATGCAATCACACTAACTGCTCCAGAAGTAGCAAGTAACGGTGGTCAAATTCCTGTAGGTTTTAAAACTGATATCCCTGCTAAAACTGTTGCAGTATTTCAAGATGCTAACCCTGAAAGTGCTGTAGTTGCATATACTGTTTACCCAGAAAGCGTAATTGATTACTCAATCAAAATGAAAATGAAAGCAAGTGGAACTATTACTGTAGTTGTTGAAGGTCAAGATGGAAAACTTTACTCAGCTAGCAAAAAAATAAGTGTTGCTCTTGGTGGTTGTGAAGGCTAATTTGCCTTTGCAATATAAATAAAAACAAATAATATAAAGGAAAATTTATGAAAATTAAAGCAAAACTAAAAGGTGATGTTGTTGATGTTAAAGTTATGGCTAAACATGAAATGATGACATACGATGTAGCAGAGAAAAAAACTGGAAGCAGAGATAATGCTAACTTCATTACTTATATCACTGGTAAAGTAAACGGTAAAGTTGTATTCGAAGCTTCTACTAGCCAATTCCTATCTAAAAACCCGATCATCACATTCGCTTTCAAAGGCGCTAAAAAAGGTGACGAGTTAACTATGACTTGGGTTGATCTTAAAGGTAATACTGTAACTGATACAGCACCAATTAAATAATTCTGTGAGGGTTATCGCGACCCTCATTTGAGTGAGAGAAAGGATAGTTATATGAAAATAATTAATTTTTTCTTTCTCCTCTTCCTTCTGCCGACTTTATTATTGTCTAGAGAGATAAATATTGATAAGCTCATAGATAAAGCTACAAAAGAACATAAACACCTTTTTATTTTTTTACATTGGACGGATTGTGTGTACTGTCAAGAGATGATCATGTTTACACTTGAAAGTGAAAAAATACAAAAGATAGTAAAAAAAGATTTTGTTTATGAGCATATTAATACGGCCTATAAAGATACCGTAAAATATAAAGATTTCAACGGCACGGCAAAAGAGTTTGTCAAATATATAGGATTTGGGTATCCAACATCGGTCTTTTATGATCAGAACAAGAGCATCGCTGAGTTGTTTCCGGGTGTATACAATGAAGATGAGTTTGCAGTTGTACTCAAATATATAAGCAGTGAGTCATATAAAAAGATGGAATATGACGACTATGCAAAAAAAATGGGAATAAAAGAGAAAGAATAGATGCCTAAAAAGATATTAGCAAATGTTGTAGAACTTTATGTCACGGCATCTTCGGATGAGCCAAGAGTAATTAAAGATGAATTGCAACTGGAAAACGAAGGTGTTGTCGGAGATAAGTTTTACGGCAAAGATATGAATCGTTTAATATTGATTACCTCTTTAGACGCATATGAAATGGTCAAAGAGAAAGATATCGATATAGAACACGGATCACTTGGTGAGAACATCCTGGTTAACGGATCGATCAAAGAACTCAATCTTGGTGACAGGTTTAATGTCGGAGATGTAACGTTAGAGATCACACAAAACTGTACATTGTGTAACGGTCTTTCAAAAATAAACTCTAAGCTGCCGAAACTTTTAAAAGACGATAGAGGTATTTTTGCTAAAGCAGTAACTTGCGGAACGATCAAAAAAGGTGATATAGTTTATATCTAATTTATTAGTAAATGAAATAATAAACTATAATTTTTACTAATTTTACTTTACAAGAAGGGTGAACATGAAAAAAATATATGCGATCTTGGTAACCGCACTAATAACTTTTGGATTTACTGCATGTACCGGTGCGGCTCCTGATGTTGCTGAACTCAATAAAGGACAGGATATCCAAATATATACTGCTCCTAACAGTGACGGTAAGATAACAGCTAAGAGTATTGAAGCAGCTTTTGCTTCTGCCGGGTTTATGGTTGACTTTAACAATAACATGAATACAGTCTTTGACAAAAGATTTGGCGGTCACTGGTATAAGACATATCATCTATTTGGTGTTCACAGCAAATATGCGGCTAAATTAGCTCAAAAATACCCTAGTATCGGTCTAATCACTCCGCTTAGTACATCTATCTATTCAAATGATAAAGAACATACGATGAACATCTCATCTTTGAGTTTAAAAGGTATGTCGAGAGTGACACAGATACCGATGGATAATCCTGATTTGATCGCTTATCACAAAGAACTAAACGATGCGATAAAAAAAGCACTGACAAACGGGCATTTCAATGTATTGCACTACAAACTTTCAAATCCTAACGATCAGTTAGCCGTTACTTTCAGCTCTAAATTAGAAGTAGAAGATGGTGACATCATTACTGCAAAAGAAGACTTACAAGCTGAATTTGAAGGGGAACTTGAACCTATCGGTTTTCTTTTCCCAAGTTTCTTAGAGTTTAGTGCCGAGATCAAAAACAGCGGTTTTAAAGGCTATGATTTTTATGACACATACTCTATATGTAAACTGGATGTTATCTATCCGATATCAAAAACTCATCCGGAAGTCGGTGCATTTGCTCCATGTTCATTCTATATGTATAAGAAAAAAGGCGATCCAAAAGTCTATATGGGATTCCCAGGTGTTCAAAACTGGATCAGTGCCGCAGAGATCAGAGATCAAGAATCTTTAAAACCTCTACAAGAAGCACATAAGCTGCTTGAAGACAAAGTAAATGAACTGCGTGCTCAATAGCAGACAGTAAAAAAAAAGGATATATTTGAACTTAAAAAGTTTTTTATGGGAATACGGAGAAAAAGTCCCCGGGTATGATGTCACAGTTATCAATGAAAGAGAAGCAAGAGCCGCAGCAGGAATACTTGGAATCCTGGGAACGATCATTATCTTTGTCGGTATAGGATTCAACCATATCATAGCAGCAAGAGTCTATCTGGCCTTTTTATGGGTTGATTTTACACTAAGAATGATAAGTCCTAAGTACGTTCCTTCTTTGCTCTTAGGAAGGTTTATCGTTCAAAATCAAAAACCTGAGTATGTTGGCGGATTACAGAAGCGTTTCGCATGGACTATAGGATGGTTTATCTCTTTACCGATGGTTTACTGGTTCGTTTTAAACTGGGATATAACTTTTTACAAAGTCTTGATCTGTGTACTGTGTGCTTCATTAATGTTTTTAGAAAGTGCTTTTTCCATATGTGTAGGCTGTATGATATACAAAGCTATCACAAGAAAGGATGCACAGTATTGTCCGGGGGGAGTATGTGAAGTACGCATAAAAGAACCTATACAAACCTTCAATCCGCTGCAAAAAGTAATTGTTGCCTTAGCTATGACCGGGCTTATTGCGGGAACTTACCTCTTTTTGGCTTATGAAGAACCTAAAACATTTTTCGGGGAGTTTCTTCATGAAGCAGTTTTAACAAAAGCGCAACTTCAAAAAGAGAAAGATGCAGCGTATCAACAACAGCTGGACAATGAGTTCGGAGATGATTGATCTCTAAGCTCACAAAAAGCTTAGACAGAAGAAGAGTTCCAAACAAGAACCCTTTGAGCAAGCAGATACAGATTCTTTACATGTAACGCTTACATGTAAAGAAAAACTTCATATTCCTAGTATATAAATAACATATAATAAATAGCGACACCCATAAAAGAACTTATAGTCATCCCTAAAAATACAAATCTGCCGACTTTACCGTGTGACTTAGACACACCCTTTGCTTCAAGTATATAGCTTCTTACAGCTCCATACAGAAGTGCAGACCAAAGAACGACGCTGACCAGTGCGATGGTTACGTGTACAATTAAAAAAGTTATCATAAACCAGTATGGGATATTTGCAGTCTTCATAAACTCGACGATCCCGCCTGATATCCTCACTCCGACCTCAAAGATCACAACGACTACCAAAGTAACGGCAAATAAAGCCAATTGCGATATAAAGTGCGCGTTATATTTCTTTTTTACAACAAATGAGATCGATGCAAACATCAAAAATGGCAGTATTGCGAAATAGATAGTGATCATATCTAAATAAAAAGGCGCAGAAGTCCCTAAAAAACCTGAACTAAACATATTGTATCCCGTGATTTTATTTTATGAAAGTGGTGCTCACAACTGGACTCGAACCAGTGACTTTTACCTTGTCGAGGTAACACTCTACCAACTGAGTTATGCGAGCACTCTATAAGAAGACTGAAATAATATTATGTTCCTACTTAAATTAAGCAAAAACGAACGTGCATTTCTGTAAAATTTTCTTATGTCACATTTACCAAACACTTTAAACTCTTATTGGTTATGGCGGGAAGTCCGCGAAAAGCTTCAAGTTTCCAATCCCGTATACAAATACTGGAAAGACACTCCAAGCATCAAACTCAACAATAAGTACGTGTTTGTGCAGAAAAACTCTCTTCCAAAGAAATATGAACATGTAGAACCGATACTCACAGACCTTTCTGGATATCTTCCTATCAAGTATGCTTCAGACCAACTGCATATCAACGAACATGTCTTCAGCTATGAGAAGATGAGGCTTTATAAAGAGTTTGAGTATAAGTATGTCCAGGATATAAAGTTTGTAAATATAAGAAAATTTTTTATAGAGTACGGGATAAGGGTAGATAAAGACTCTCTGCTTCATCTGGGTCGTATAAAAGATCTGGAGATCACTGCGAACTCCACCTTTTACAACCTCAAAGATGACTACGGATTAGTCGTGTATCACTAGTCTTTTAACACTGCCTTGATAAAGTTCACATAACAGAAAAAGATCGTCACAAAGAGAGGGTTTAACTCTGCTGATGATTCACCTATCTCATTAAATACTTTAAACTCCACACCGTTTACATGATTTGCGATCTTTAATTTAAATACTATCGGTGAAAGTGTTCTGATAAGATTAATGACCGTTTTATTTTTTTTATCGTCCGCATCGAATCTGATCATATACTGGTTTTCATCTCTGTTTGTCTTAATAAGCTTTTCCAGTAGAGTCACTTTGTCTAAGAAGATCACTTTGTCCCACGATATCTCGTTTCTGTCTAAAACAATCGTAGAGTTACGGCTAGATAGAGGATGAGGCTTTGTCGCTCTTAATTTTTCTATCATCTTTAGAAAAAAGTTTAACCCGCCCATCATCTCTATAATGCTTTGGATCTGCTGTTTTAGTTCATCTTTTTGCGTCTGAGTCAAACTTTCGTAATTGCACATATAACTTGCCTTTTTTGAAATTATACCTTAAACTATCACAAAGCTTAATATCACTTAAGCTTATTTAAATGAGTAAGGTATTATCATCACATTATTAAAAGAGGACAAATTTACTCTTCTTTAATTTTTACGAACAATTAAAGGTATTTTTATGAAAGTATATATGGACAACAATGCAACTACGATGGTAGCACCTGAAGTAGTTCAAGAGATGATTCCATTTTTTAGCGAAGTTTACGGAAACCCTAACTCGCTGCACAAGTTTGGTACAGCAGCACGCCCTGCACTTTCTCGTGCGATCGATCAAATCTATAAGGCGATAAATGCATCTGACAATGATGACATCGTCTTTACATCGTGTGCTACTGAATCAAACAACTGGGTTTTAAAGTCTGTATGGGTCGACAAGATCTTAAATGGAGACAAAAACCACATTGTAACGACTGAGGTAGAACACCCTTCGGTTCTCTCTACATGTAAGTTTTTAGAGGAGCAAGGTGTTAAAGTAACGTATCTTCCAGTAAATGAAGAGGGGATCGTAGAAGCACATACAGTAAAAAGCTTCATCACTGAAAAAACTGCTCTGGTATCTGTTATGTGGGCAAACAATGAGACAGGTATGATCTTCCCTATAAAAGAGATAGGTGACGTGTGTAAAGAAAAAGGTGTCCTATTTCACTCTGACGGTGTTCAGGCAGTAGGAAAGATACCTGTAGACGTTCAAGACGTACATGTAGATTTTATGTCTATGAGTGCACACAAGTTCCATGGACCAAAAGGTGTCGGTGCTCTTTACATCAAAGATTCTCAGGCACTTTCTCCACTGCTTAACGGCGGTGAGCATATGGGTGGACGCCGTTCAGGTACACTCAACGTTCCGTACATAGTAGGGATGGGTAAAGCTGCGGAGTTGGCAACTGAAAATATTGAAGAAAAGATGAAATCTATCCGTGCAAAAAGAGACAGACTTGAAGATGCTCTTTTAGAACTTATTCCCGATACGTTCACTGTAGGAAACCGTGAAAACAGAACACCCAACACTATCCTTATCTCTGTGCGTGGAGTCGAGGGTGAAGGTATGCTTTGGGATCTTAACAAGTTTGACATCGGTGCTTCAACAGGAAGTGCATGTGCGAGTGAAGACCTTGAAGCGAACACGGTTATGCTTGCGATCGGTGCAGACCATGAACTGGCTCATACGGGTATCCGTTTAAGCCTTAGCCGTTACACGACTGACGAAGAGGTAGATTACGTTATCAACCACTTTAAAGAGGCCGTTGAGAGACTAAGAGCAATATCTAGTTCTTATGCAAAAGTAAAACCGACACCGGGTGGGGAAGCTGGCGAATGCCATATTCCATCACATCACGTATAATATATAAATTAAGGAAATTATAATGGCAAAAAATGATTTAATCGGCGAATCTTTATGGGATGCATATTCAGATAAAGTTACACGTCTTATGAACAACCCTCAACACCAAGGTGAGATCAGTGAAGAGGAAGCAGCAGAACACGGTAACAAACTTATCGTTGCTGATTTCGGAGCTGAGAGCTGTGGAGATGCAGTTCGTCTTTACTGGGAAGTCGATCCAAAAACTGACAAAATCGTAAACTCTAAATTTAGAAGTTTCGGTTGTGGTACAGCGATCGCAAGTAGTGATGTTATGACGGAACTTTGTATCGGTAAAACAGTACAAGAAGCGGTCAAGATCACAAATATTGACGTAGAGTTCGCACTTCGCGATACGCCTGACGTTCCGGCAGTTCCGCCTCAAAAGATGCACTGTTCTGTTATGGCTTACGATGTTATCAAAAAAGCGGCAGGACTTTACCTTGGCGTCGATGCAGAAAGTTTTGAAGAGGAGATCATTGTGTGTGAATGTGCACGTGTATCTCTTAAAACTCTAAAAGAGGTCATCAAGCTAAACGATCTTCAGAGTGTAGAACAGATCACAGACTATACGAAAGCCGGCGGTTTTTGTAAAAGCTGTATCAAGCCTGGCGGTCACGAAGAGCGCGAATGGTACCTTGTAGACATCCTAAAAGACACTCGTCGTGAGATGGATGAAGAGAAGATGAAAGCTGCTGCTGAAGCGGGAACTCAAGGTGATTTCGCATCTATGACTCTTGTTCAAAAGATAAAAGCGATCGACAGTGTAATTGACGAGAACGTACGTCAGTTTCTGATCATGGACGGCGGAAATATGGAAGTTATCGATATCAAAGATGCCGGTGACAACATCGATGTCTATATCAGATATATCGGTGCTTGTAACGGATGTGCAAGTTCTACGACAGGAACACTATACGCGATCGAAAGCACTCTAAAAGAGAAACTTTCAGACAAGATCCGTGTTCTTCCAATCTAAAAGAGTTTCTCTCTTTTAGATCACTCAAGCTCTTTTTTTATCAACTCTTTTTTTCATAGACTTCTACTCTATTTCTTCCGTTTGTCTTTGCTTCATAAAGTGCCGTATCTGCACACTCTATAATGTTCTTACATGTAAGCAGCAGGCTGTTGTTGCTTATACCGAAACTACATGTAAGATTTTTTACCGGAGAAAAGTCTGTAGATTCTACCAGTTTACGGAGTTTTTCCGCTATTTTCAGAGCTTCTTCTCTTGATGTCTTTTCAAGTACGATCGCAAACTCTTCTCCGCCGTATCTAGCCAGAGTATCACCTGCTCGAAGCCCGTTTTTGATAACCTCTACAACTTTTATCAAGACCTCGTCGCCGACCATATGTCCGTATGTGTCATTGACGGATTTAAAGTGATCGATGTCAAACATGATATACGTAAACTCTTTTTTTGCTTCACAGAGATTGTTGAGTAATATATCTAGATAAGACCTTGAAAAACATGGAGTAAGAACATCCATATCTGCACGTCTTGCGTATGATTCTTTCTGTTTTTCAAGTTTTTTCGTATACTCCAGCTCTTTTGTCACATCTTGAATAATAACCAGATACTGATCAAGTTCCTCTAGATAACTCATAGATATCGATACATCCATACTGATACCTGATCTGTTTTTAAAGTGATGCGGGAGTCTTTGAATGTTTTGTTCGGTTTTTACGATCTTTAAAAGTGTAGGAAATGATTCACTGTCGCTAAAAAGCGGTTTTAGACCCAGCTGCTGCAGATAACTTTCGTTGTAATCTAGCATAGTCTGCAGTGATTTATTGGTATAGGTAGCTTCACCCTCTCCGTTTAGTATCGCAATGCCGTTGATGGCCATGTCGAATGTCTTTTTAAAATTTACTTCTTGCTCTTTTAATGACTTTTTCAGGTGCTCCAGCTCTTTTTCCAGCTCTGTAAACTTTAACTTTTGCTCTTCATAACAGGAAATATCTTGAAGCTCATAAAGGGTATATGAACCTATTTTTGTATAACTCAGCTCATAAGGTCTCACTTTTGCATTCGGCTCGGTTATATTGATCGAAAGCCTGCTTTCGTCTTTCTTGTAGCTGAGATTTCTGAACTTTGCTTTTTCCTCATTCGGTGCTATCTCTTCATACCAGACTTTTTGCAGCATCTCTTCTTCTTTCTCTCCAAGTATCTGCAGCATAGAAAGATTTATATACACTATCTTATCATTCGCATCGGCGACAAAAGAAGCTCTTACAGAAGCATGAAGGATCGAACGCAGATAGGTATTATAGTCGGAAAGTTCGCTGTTTCGTTTATATAAAACAACCAGAAATACTAGAGAAAAAAGAAATAAAACGAATAATATAAATAACATCAGATTATCTTGCAATGGAGCATACCTCATTTCATTTGAATTGATTATATCATACTTCTCAACAAATTGTCATATTTCTGTGATTCTTTCTCAGGATTGTGTAAACTGCTGCTATGAAAATACATATTGATCTAGATTGTTTTTTTGTCTCTGCCGAGCGTACCATAGACAGCTCACTTTTACATAAGCCTGTCGCTATCGGCGGACGCAGTGACACGCATATATTTTCCCATAAAAAAAGAGATCAGAATGTCAACCTTACAAACTCCGGTTCATTTGTTTCTACTTTTTATCAGGAGTATGACAAAAGAGACGACGACCTGCAAAATTTTATCGATAAAGACGGGCGCATACGCGGTATTCTCACAACTGCAAGCTATGAAGCAAGAAAATTTAAAATAAAAACTGCGATGAGTATAAACGAAGCACTCCAGCTCTGTCCGCATCTTATCATTAAGGCACCGAACATGTCTTTATATCAAAGACTTTCTCACGAACTGCATATTTTTTTGCAGGAGAGGATACCTTTAGTAGAACAAGCCAGTATAGACGAATTTTACGGAGATGTGACAGGATGGGTAAAAGACGAGGATGTACCGGAGTTTATAGATAACCTTCGTCATGAGATAAACAGAGCTTTAAACCTTCCTGTATCCATAGGAGCAGCACACACAAGGTATATCGCCAAACTAGCTACAGGTGAGGCCAAACCGTTTGGATGTAAGACCATATATCCGTGGGATTTTGATGCCTTTGTAGATCCTATTCACGTCTCCAAGTTTTCAGGCATCGGCAAATCAATGATGGCGAAACTAGCAGATGCTCAAATATTCACGCTCGGGGAGCTCAGACAAAGACGCGGTACGGTAGAGTCTTGGGGACCTTACGCAAAAGAGCTTTACAAAAAGGTGAACGGTGAGATCGACGCACCCATCAACTCTAAGACGACAAGAAAATCGATCGGAATATCAAGGACTTTTGATCCTGTATTTGACAGAACGGAGCTTCGCAGACGAATAGTGATCCTCTCACGCCATCTCATCTTTGCCATACAAAAACTGCAAGTGATTCCGACGACATTCTCACTCTCGATCAGATATGAGTTAAGACAAAAGTCACATATAAGCGTGACAAGGAGAAAAGAGTTCAGTGAGAAAGAGTTTAAAGATCTGTGTTTGGAACTGTTTCATGAAGCCGACAACCAGAAACGTTTACATGTAGTACATCTGTCCATCAACTCTTCAGAGTTCACCCATATCAGCAGACGCGAACTCTCGCTTTTAGAGATGGATGATGATACGAAACAAAAAGAGCTGACGAAACAGGCATATAAAGTAAGAGAGAAGTATGGACTTGGCTCTTTGAGATGGGGAAGCGAGATATGATTTTTTATTCTCAAAAGTTGGACAAAGTCCAACTTTAGCTCCTAAGCGGAGTGCTCTCGCGACTAGTCGCTCTTGAGTAGAAGTGTATTTTATTTATATAAGTACCGCTTTTTTAGAGCCGGCTTTTATCTCGCCGATATGGTAGCTTCCTTCTGCTGCAGCTAAAACAGCATCTACGTTTTCAGGACGTACTACTAGTATCATCCCTACTCCCATATTAAACGCTCTGAACATCTCTTCGCGTGCGACATGCTCACCGATAAGATCAAAAATTGGAAGTACTCTTACACTGCTCTCTTTTACTTCAGCCATAAGATGATCCGGAAGTACACGAGGAAGGTTCTCGACGATCCCGCCGCCTGTGATGTGTGCAAGTGCCACGATCTTCTCTTTTAAAGCTTTAAAAGTCTTAACATAGATATTTGTCGGAGTCAAAAGAGTCTCGATCAACGGCTTTCCGTTAAAGTCAGCATTAAAATCAAGATTCATCTTTTCAAACAAGACTTTACGAGCAAGGGAGAAACCGTTTGAGTGAAGACCAGAACTCGGAAGTGCGATCAATTGATCACCTTCTTGAACCATACTTACACGGTCCATCTCAGCTTTCTCTGCGACACCGACTGCAAAACCTGCAAGATCGTAGTCGTCTTCACTGTACATCCCTGGCATCTCAGCAGTTTCACCGCCGATAAGTGCACACTCAGCTTCGATACATCCCGCAGCGATACCGCTTACGACCGAAGTAGCTACTTCGACTTCAAGTTTGCCCGTCGCATAGTAATCTAGGAAGAACGACGGTGTACCGAAGTTACAGATAAGGTCGTTTACACACATAGCAACAAGGTCGATCCCGACAGTGTTGTGAATTCCTGAATCAATAGCAAGCTTTAGTTTTGTACCGACACCGTCAGTAGCCGCAAGCATTACGGGCTCATTGTAACCCTTTGGAAGTTCAAAAGCACCTGCAAACGAACCGATCCCGCCCATAACACCCGGTATCTTTGTAGACTTAACGAGCGGTTTTATATTTTCAACAAAACTGTTTCCTGCATCAATATCGACACCGGCATCTTTATAGCTTATTTGACTCATAAATTTTCCTATGTAAAAAGTAACGTGATTATACCAAAGAGGTATTTAGATTTAGTTGATGTCGCACTTTTTAGTGATCAGACAAAGTGGACAAAAGTTTGCGATTCCTGCAATAAGAGGAAGAAGCCCTAAATAAAACCAATAAATACCGGTATATGCACCGATTGCAATTAAAATAATCCCTATAAGAATACGGAATACTCTACAAAACTTTCTTACTTTATTTAAATCCATCTTTTTACCCTTGATTTTTAATTGATGAAATTATATCCATAATTTTTTTTAGTTATAATTAGATACAAAATTAATCGCTATTTATAAGAACAACTTTTTAATATTTTTTAAATCTAATCTGATACAATCGCGAAAACTTAAAACTAGGAAAAATTTTGAAAGATTTTATATATCCGGAAATGATGGTACATATACCGCTTTGTACACATAAAGAACCAAAAAATATACTCGTACTAAGCGACGACGCGATGAAACTCCAACTAGAGATCTCACGCCATAATGATATGAGTGCTACAACAGTTCCTGTATCATTAGACAGTCTTAGAAATGCAAAAGACGCATCGTTTGAGGTAGTTATCTCAGAAGCTGCATGTGATGCGGCAAACATCGCTCATATCAGCAGAACATTGACGGATGACGGTCTTTTAGTCACGACTCACCCTTCACTGGACAATATAGAAGAAAACAAGATCATTATGCAGGTGATGGCAAACTACTTTAAGATCATTATGCCTTACCGTTTAGAAGACGGCACTACTCTTCTTTTAGCATCAAAAGCTTACCATCCGACAGCGGATGTGATCCTGCAGCGTGCAGATATGCTTGACGGACTGAACTACTACAACAGCGACATCCATCCGGCGGCTTTTGCTATGGGGAACTATATCCGTAAAGAATATCTTGGAGTCATAAGAAACTAATGGCGTTTAAGTATGCTATCGCATTAACAGGTTCGATCGCCACGGGCAAGAGTACCGTCGCTTCGCTGATGGCACTCAACGGCATGCGCGTCATAGATGCAGATAGCATAAGCCATGAGATCTTAGAGGCAAATGCACAGTGGGTAAAAGAGAACTTCGGTGAAGAGTTTGTCAAAAACGGCAAAGTAGACAGACCCGCTCTTGGAAAACTGATATTTTCAAATAAGGATGCGAAAAAGAAACTCGAAGAGTTTTTACATCCGCTGATACGCCAAGAGATCGAGGCAAGGTCTGAGAAACAGGACAGTTTCAAATTTCCCTACCTCATAGACATCCCGCTGTTTTTTGAGAGTCAGGCATATCCGATCAAAGACAGTGTCGTCGTCTATACTCCTCCTGAACTTCAGCTTGAGCGTTTTATGAAAAGAAACGGCTACTCAAAAGAGGAGTCCTTAAAGCGTATCGCAAGCCAGATGCCTATCGATGAGAAGAAAGAACGTGCGACGTGGGTGATAGACAACTCTAAAGACCTGCCTCATCTTCAAGATGAAGTGGAAAAGTTTGTAAATACCATAAAGGAAAAATACCTATGAATGTAACTAAATACAGTGCAAACGGAAATGATTTTGTTATTTTTCACACATTTTTAAAAAAAGACCGCTCTTCTTTGGCAAAAGAGATCTGCGATCGCCAACACGGTGTAGGTGCCGACGGCCTTATCGTCTTGGTCCCTCATGATGAGTATGACTTTGAATGGGAGTTTTACAACTCTGACGGAAGCACAGCAGAGATGTGTGGAAACGGCAGCCGTGCATGTGCACACTACGCCTTTACAAATGCACTCGCTCCTGCAAAGATGAGCTTTTTGACACTTGCAGGCGTCATCGGTGCAGAAGTAAACGGCACTCTTGTAAAAAGCGAACTCACTCCTCCGAAGATCCTTGATAAAGAGATAGTAGAGGGTGGAAAATCGTGGTGGAAAGTAGATACCGGAGTACCTCATCTTATCACTTTTGATGCGGATATAGAGAACTTTGACATCGCAGAAGCAAGAGAGCTGAGATACAAATACAACGCAAACGTGAATATCGCTGCTGTGAAAGAAAATGGCTTACATGTAAGGACGTATGAGCGCGGTGTAGAAGATGAGACTCTTGCTTGCGGAACAGGTATGGCATCTGCATTTTACAGAGCTTACCAAGAAGGCCGCGTAAAAGAGGAGACAAAAGTGTTTCCAAAAAGCGGAGACACTCTCTTTTTAGGTATCAAAGATGACACCATCACTTTTGCCGGAGATGTAAAAGCCGTATTTACGACTGATTACAACTACTAATCATCATACTTTGTCAGGTTATTATGATTAATGACCTGAGAAAGCTGTTTCGCGTATTTATCCCCGATCTCAGAATATCTGTCAAGTGCTTTGACCAAAAGATGCGGATCATCTGTCTGTACTCTTGCAACCCTGAACTTTTCAAACGCTTTTGATATAGACATGATCCTGTAATACGCTCTTACGGAATCATCGATGCTTTTGAACTTCGTCAGCCATACCGTTCTTTTCCCGTTTTTCTCACTCGCAGCGATCCTCGGTTCTTTTGAATCTACACTATGTACTCCAAAGATGTTGTTTGCTTCGACAAAGAACCTTGACGTCCCCCATGAACTCTCCATCGCAGCTTGCGCAAGGACTATGCTTTGCGGATGCGGTTTTAAAGCCTGCAGCAGTGCTGCATCACTTTTGACCTGATAAAGAGCTTTTAGACGATTGACCTCTTTGAGCTCTTTACCCTCTTTTATGTCTTTGGCTATCCTCTTATATCTTTTCATCAAATGGTTATGCACTTTTTCGACAGCCGGTGCGACAAGATAAAAAAATCTCTCTTTCTTCTCCTGTACCGTCATGTTCTTCGGTACTATATTTGCAACATATTTTGCTTTCTTGTGTTTATGAGTTTCTCCAAAAACAGAGATGCTCAGTAGTAATAATATATAAAGATATTTCAAAAAAATCTTCCCCTTTTTTTTAAATATTTAAGCTCTTAATGAACTCCGTTAATAATAGATCGCGATAATGGTAAACGCAAAGAAAAACATCAGATGAGAGATCCCCTCAAAATAGTTAGTATGTCCTTCATCCGTCGTTTTCCAAGCCAATATGATCGTAAGTATCAATGCCCCTATCTCAAGAGGGTTGAAATCCAATGTCAGCCTGATATCGCTCAAATATGCCAAAAGGACCAAAACAGGTACTGTCAGCAGGATCGAAACAGTCGATGCTCCCATGGCGATATTTACGACACGCTGGATCTCGTCATTTTTAGCGGCCTTGATGGCTGTTGCTATCTCAGGTGAAACTGAGACTATGGCGATGATAAGACCCGCTATACCGGATGAGACACCGTACTCTTTTGCAAGTTTGACCCCCTCTGTCGCAAACACTTCCGCACCAAGAGCAATAATGGCGATAAAAATAAAGATAGAACCGATCAAAGCGAGATTACTGAATTTCTCGAAGATATAGTCATCCTCTTGATCTTCGACATTCTCTTTGTTCTCTTTTGCCATCTTTCTTTTTAGCCTGAATATCCTGCTTTTTGCCGTCTGTTTGAAAAAATGCGAGTGCGTCCTTGTCTGAAAGACCAGAATAAACATATAAAAGACAAACAGAAGCATCGCGATCGCTTTAGATGCGTTTTCGATCGTAGTAACCGAATGCGATACATGGTTTAACAGACCCGGTACAAGCAGCGCGATACCTGCAACAAGAAGAATGGTAGTGTAAGCACTTGATGTCTCTTTGTTATGTTTTTGTTCGGTAAATTTCAAACCACCCAAAAACACGGCAAGACCAAGCAAGACGTTCATATCGACTATCACAGCTGAGACGATACCGCCTTTGACCGTCTTGACGACATCCGGGTCACTATATGCCTGTAAAAGGACTATATATAAAAGTATTATCTCCACGACAACGGCACTAAGAGTTAAAATAAAACTCCCGTAGGGCTCTTGAAATCTTTCTGAAAGTATCTCTGCTATCTCGGAGACGCTTAGTGAAAGCGCACCTATTCCGATAGCGGCAAACAGTGTTGCCAAGACCTCCAAACCGTTGTAATGAAAATAAAATGATATTGCAATAGATACAACTCCAACGAATATATCCCAATAATCATCAACTAAATACTTTAACCTACTGTCGCCTTCGCTACTCGAAGATTCCATTCCTTCTCCTATAATAAGATAACGCTTGCCAGCCCTAAAAAGCTGAAAAAGCCGACCACATCCGTGACCGTTGTCAATAACACCGTACTTCCGATAGCAGGGTCTATATCCGCCTTTCTAAGTAGTAAAGGGATAACACTGCCGAAAAATCCTGCACTAAGCAGGTTGATAATCATAGAGAGTGCAATTACCACTCCAAGAAGCGGTATATGAAACCAAAAATAGGCTACGACGCCTATGACAAAAGCAAACAATAACCCGTTTGCCAGCGAGACTATGATCTCTTTGGATATCGTCTTTCTGGCGTCTGAACCCTCGATCTCACCCAGTGCCATCTTACGGACGGTAACGGTAAGAGTCTGAGTCCCTGCATTGCCCCCCATCGAAGCGACTATCGGCATCAATACCGCAAGAGCGACGATCGACTGGATCGTCTGATCAAACAGACCGATAACAAGCGAAGCGGCTATGGCCGTGACAAGGTTTATGCCAAGCCAGATAGCCCTACTCTTACCGATCTCGTAGATATCCTCTTCCTGCTCGATCTCATCATTGACCCCGGCAAGATTAAATATCTGCTCGGTCGCGCTCTCTTCGATAATATCGTAGATATCATCTGAAGTGATCCTTCCGATCAGCTTGTCATGATCATCAACGACGGCGATGGCATTAAGGTTATAGTTAGTAACCATCTCGACCACATCTTGGATATCCGTCTTATGATGAACGCTAAATGTCGTATGTTTCTCTTTTGGGATATCGGAAAATTTCAGCTCATGCTCAAATATGATCAGATCTTCCAAACTTACCGCACCGAGATATTTATGATTGTTATCAAGTAGATATGCCTGCCAGACGTTATCTATCTCGTTTTCCTCTTTAAGTCTCTTCAGCCTCTTTATAGCCGTACCGATGTTCTCGTTTATGTGTGCGCTGAAAAGCTCACTTTGCATATACGCACCCGCTTCATCTTCCTCATAAGAGATAAGCTGCTGGATCAGTACCTGATCTTCATCGTTGAAGTTCTCAAGTATCTCCTGAGCCGTATCCTCATGCTCCTCTTGAATGTTTTGGATGAAGGTAGCGGCATCATCGGTATCCATATTGGATGCGATGTCCGCAAGCTTTTTAGTACTTAAAAGTTCAGCCACCTCTTCTTGTACATAATCGGGAAACTCCGAAAGGATATCCGCGAAGAGTTCATGCGGTATGACCTTGATAAGAGCGATATATTCATCACTATTTATATCTCTTAGTTCAAGTAATTGCTCGGCAATGTCATAGGGATGGACAGTAGCATTGTTGTTTTTATATTCTTCTATCTCTAAAGTGATCGTATTTTTAAGAGCAACAAGCTCTTCGTTACTTACTTCCATCAACTATTCCGTTTTTAAAATTAAATAAATATAATGTTTCATTAAAACTGTTATTTTATTTCGATATTATAACATTTATACAGGCATATCATTTTAAAGATTAAAGGAAAGATATGAGATTAATAATAATCAAGACAGCATCTGCTTTGCTGCTTACATGTAACTCCTTATTTGCCAATGATGCCAACGAATCATTTCTCAGTGTCGAGGCCAAAAACTTGGGATCCGCGTTCATAACGATCCTGACAAAACCTATCTTTTCGATAAACGAGATCGAGATCAGCGCTCTTAAGATATTTATCTCTCTACTTGTTCTTGTTCTTGGATTTTTAATCGGCGGATACTACAAAGTCCATATCCAAAAGATATCTTACAAAAGACATGCTATCAGCTCCGCGACAAAGACTATTTTTGCAAACCTCGGTTATTACACGATCCTGCTTATCTCTTTATTGATAGCGCTCAATATCATCGGAATCAATCTCTCATCTATCGCTTTAGTAGCCGGTGCGCTTTCCGTCGGTATAGGTTTCGGTCTGCAAAACATCGTCTCTAACTTCGTCTCGGGGATTATCTTGATGTTTGAAAGAAGTGTCAAAGTGGGAGATTATGTCGAGCTCTCCGATACACTGCGGGGTCACATCATCGATATCCGTATGCGCTCTACCATTTTAAACACCAATGCGAACATAGATGTCATAGTCCCAAACCAGAACTTTATACAAAACAGTGTGATCAACTGGACTATGAACGACAATATCAAACGCTTTGACATCCCCTTTGGTGTCGCCTACGGGACAAATCCTCAGCTTGTCATGGATGTGATCACAAAAGCAGTTGCCGATGCCGACTATGACGATGTCTATATCACTGATGACAGACAGACGAGAGTCATTATGACCGGTATGGGCAACAGCAGTGTGAACTTTGAACTGATGGTATGGATACAAGGAGAGAATATCTTTCGCCCAAGAAGGACAACATCAAGATTTCTAGTCCTGATATATGACACACTGTATGAAAATAACATCCAGATCCCGTTCCCGCAGCTTGACCTGCATATAAAAAACGGTGAGAAGGAGATCTAAATCTCATTGATGAAAAGCTTTTCGATATCTTTTCATCAAGCTTACAAAGTATAACACTTAGTGTGTCATTTAGATTTATAGTATTCATATATCTCCCAATAATTCGAACTAAAAAGCATATTTTATACACGTTAGTCATGTTAGTATTTAATAACATAGTCATTTGGAGAGCAAAAAATTATTAGTTTTAAAACCATCTTCGCATTTTAAAATATGCAAGTAATGCGATAGGTACTATGACCATCAGTATATTTGAAAAATAGTAGGCGTTCTGCGATTCAAAGATCGTTTCGTACTTAAAGTTCATCCCGAAATATCCGGTTAAAAACGAAAGAGGGATGAAGATAGTAGCGATAATGGAGAGTGTTTTCATGATCTCGTTCATACGGTTGCTCAGTGTCGAAAGGTAGATATCTAAAAAGCCAGACACACTGTCTCTGTACCCCTCTATAATATCTATGATGTTTATAACATGGTCATAAGTGTCTTTAAAATAGATATGATGCTGCTGTTTCACACTGTCGGAGATCAGAAGTGTGTTTAACAGTTCACGCATCGGCCATACAGATTTTTTAAGTTCTACAAGAGTGCGTTTTAGATCATGAACATTTTGTATGCTCTGTTTTGTCGGATTATTGAGTATTTCATCTTCGATATCTTCTATTTTCTCGCCTATCTTTTCCAACACAATAAAATACTGGTCTACAAGATAATCTATAAGCGCGAAAAAGAGATACTCATTTCCCTCTCGTCTCATCCTAGAATCTTTTTTTGCGATCCTTTTTTTGATTATCTCAAATCTTTGGGGAGAGTCATCGGCAAAGGTTATTAAAAAACCGTCTTTTAAGACAAATGATATCTGAGAGAACTTCAGTTCATCCTCGACATACTCGATATACTTGAGGATCACGAATATATAGTTTTCAAACTCCTCGATCTTCGGTCTGTGTGCTACTGAGAGGATATCCTCTACGACCAGCGGATGGATATTAAAACTTCCGCATAATTTCGCAATGCTTTCCTGATCGCTTATAGGCTCGATATGTACCCAAGTCGGTATCTTTTTTTCAGATGAATTGAGAAGCGTTTCTATGCAGTCAAAACTGTCGCACTCCTGCGTATTTACATCATCTAGATCATATTTTATTATCGTGATCTCCGGATTTTTAACCTCTACATCACCTGTGTAGATGGCAGTACCGGGAGAGAGTCCTACTTTTTCTGTCATTTTAATATCCATATTGTGTAGTTACGAATATTGTAGCGAAGATATTATTAATATTTATTGGAAGTTTTGAAGTGGTTACATGTAAGGATCAGACCTTACATGTAAAGGTCTTATAGACCTGCAGATTCTACGATTTTTGCTTGATGATCGGCAATTAGCGGGTCGATGACCTCATCTAAAAGACCACCTGTCATGATCTCGTTTAGTCTGTAAAGAGTCAAAGTAATACGGTGATCAGAGATACGGTTTTGAGGATAGTTATATGTACGGATACGTCCGCTTCTATCTCCAGTACCAACCTGCATCGCACGAGCTTGACTGTCTTTTGCTTGAAGTTCCTGCATCTGCATATCATATAGACGTGCTTTAAGGACTTTCATCGCTTTTTCTTTGTTCTTATGTTGAGACTTTTGGTCCTGATTCGTTACGACTATACCTGTCGGTATATGCGTGATACGTACAGCAGAGTCGGTAGTGTTGACACTCTGTCCGCCACATCCGCTTGAACGCATAACATCGATCTTAAGATCATTCTCATTGATCTGAACCTCGACGTCATCGACCTCAGCCATAACTGCAACAGTGATCGCAGACGTATGAACACGTCCTTGAGACTCAGTTGCGGGAACACGTTGAACACGGTGAGTACCGCCTTCAAATTTCAATCTGCTATAGACCTGCTCACCCTTAATAAGAGCGATAACCTCTTTATACCCGCCCGATTCAGATGGTGAAGAACTCATAAGTTCCACTTTCCATCCGCGGTTTTCGGCATAACGAAGATACGCATCAAAAAGATCTCCGACAAAGATGGCAGCTTCATCACCGCCTGCTCCTGCACGAAGTTCTATGATGGTATTTCTATCATCATTCGGATCTTTCGGTAAAAGAAGAAGTTTTATCTCCTCTTCAAGCTCATCGACACGAGGCTCAAGTTCACGAAGTTCCTCTTTCGCCATATCAGACATCTCCGGATCGCTAAGCATCGCTTTTGCATCGCTTATCTGCGCAAGTACATCTTTATATTCATTTGCTTTTTCAACGATATCTGAAAGTGAAGATTGTTCTTTGGAGAGTTCTGTCATCCTTTTGATGTCAGAGGTTATGTCAGGTGAACTAAGCAATCTGCCTAGTTCATTATAACGATTGATAAACGGATTTAGTTTATCTGATAGCATTTAAACCCTAATTATATAGCGTTTACAGCTCTATGTAGACGACTTACTTTTCTTGCAGCAGTCTCTTTTTTCAAGATACCTTTGCTTACGAATGTGTGAAGTTGTTTATTTGCAACTTTGAAAGCAGCTTCTGCTTCTGTTTTATTTCCTGCATCGATTGCAGAACGAACATCTTTAACGATGTTTTTTAGACGTGTACGGTAGAAACGATTACGCTCAGTACGAACGATAGTTTGGCGGATACGTTTCAAAGATGACTTATGATTTGCCATATAATGAGTCCTTCTCATAAAATTTAGTGTCGAATACTACCTTAAATATATTTAAAATTAAGTTAAAGCTAAAGGAAACTACACTTTTTAATCTAATATGCTAAAATATGGCACTAAAAACAGAGGATTATTATATGAGACTTTTTGGAACTGACGGTGTACGCGGACAAGCTGGGAGTTTTTTGACTGCTTCACTTGCTATGAGAGTGGCTCAAGCTGCCGGCGTTTACTTTAAAAAACAGGCTAGAACAAAACGCATACTTGTCG
This sequence comes from Sulfurimonas sp. HSL3-2, assembly GCF_039645965.1. Classification (GTDB taxonomy): domain Bacteria; phylum Campylobacterota; class Campylobacteria; order Campylobacterales; family Sulfurimonadaceae; genus Hydrocurvibacter; species Hydrocurvibacter mobilis. The sequence continues at coordinate 2,142,225 of NZ_CP147917.1, forward strand.
GAAAAGACACAAGAAGAAGCGGCTATATGATAGAAAATGCGATAGTCAGCGGTCTTACTTCAGTCGGTTACGACGTCATCCAAATCGGGCCTATGCCTACTCCTGCCATCGCATTTTTAACAGAAAATATGAGATGTGATGCGGGTATCATGATCAGTGCTTCACATAATCCTTATGATGATAACGGTATAAAGTTTTTCGACAAACACGGAGATAAACTCTCTAAAGAGGTGGAACAAGAGATAGAAGCTATCTATTTTGACGACTCAAAAGTAGAAGAAGCTTGTGTCATCGGAAAGAACATCGGTCAGGCCAAACGTATAGACGACGTTATAGGCCGCTATATCATTCAACTCAAGAACTCTTTTCCTACCGAACTGACACTACAGGATATGAGGATCGTACTAGACACTGCAAACGGAGCAGGATATAAAGTAGGTCCGACAGTACTCGAAGAACTCGGTGCAGAAGTGATAGTACTGCATGATAAACCGGATGGTTTTAACATCAACGAAGGATGTGGAGCACTGCATACAAAAGATCTGTGTGCAGCCGTGAAAAAGTATAGAGCAGACCTTGGGATCGCACTTGACGGTGATGCAGACAGAGTCGTGATCGTAGATGAGAACGGCGAAGTAGTCGACGGTGACCAGATTCTTGGAGCGTTAGGTCTTTATCTACATCAACACAAAAGATTAAAAGGTGACGGGATCGTTGCAACTGTAATGAGCAACCAGGCACTTGAAGATGCTCTTAATCAAGAGGGACTTAAACTGTACAGAAGCGATGTCGGGGACAAGAACGTCTTAGATATCATGAACAAAAACGGGATAAATTTCGGAGGTGAACAAAGCGGGCATATTATCATCCATGATTATGCAAAAACAGGTGACGGGCTTGTAAGTGCCCTGCAGGTCTTAGCACTTATCATCTCAAGAAAGGCTCCGGCTTCTGCGGTTTTACGTCCATTTGCACTTTATCCTCAGGAACTTGTAAACATCAATATAAAAAACAAAAAACCGCTTGAAGAGATAGAGGGACTTGCCGAACTGTTAAACGAAGTCGAAAAACAGCATATCCGTCATCTGATCAGATACTCTGGAACCGAAAACAAACTTCGCATCCTGCTTGAAGCAAAAGATGAGAAGAAGATGAACAGCGCTATGAAAAAGATAGTAGATCATTTAAGTTCAAAGCTCAATGCCTAAGCCGTTATATAAATTAGTATTGCCTCTTCTTCTTTCTATTATAGGTATATTTATGATCGATCAGGGGATAAAAGAGTTCTTTATACTAAAAGCTATGGATATCTACGGGGTTCCACAGGACTATCTTTATACGCGTGCTATGGATATCTACCAGACAAGCTGTATAAACATGCGTCTTGTGTTTAACTACGGCGTGGCTTTTTCTATGTTCTCGTTTTTAGAAAGCTCTTTAAAATGGATACAGCTTCTGCTTATCTCAGGAGCATTTGTCTATGTCATCAGTTTGAAAAAAAACTGTTACGCTCTGCCTGCGGGCATACTTATAGGTGCCGGTCTTTCAAACATATATGACAGATTTATTCACGGCGGAGTCGTTGATTATGTCTACTGGCACTGCGGTTTTAATTTTGCAATATTTAATTTTGCGGATGTGATGATAGATATCGCTGTAGCGTGGATACTACTACTTAACTTAAAACCTAGATTGTGTAAATAATTTACGATAAAGCACTTTTTTGGTATTATTGCTCAAAATTATCACAATATAAAACCTATTACATGTAGGGAACAAAGGAAATTGATGGATATCAAAGCAAAAAAGATCGATGCGGCAAATGCTAGCATAGAAGCAACAATCTCAAACGAAGAGATTCAAGCTAATGTCGATAAAATCGCTAAACAACTTAGCAAGACAGCAAACGTACCTGGTTTTAGAAAAGGGAAAGTACCTGTAAGCGCTGTTAAACAACAGTATGGAGCTAAACTGGTAGAAGATGCTGAGACACAATCTCTACGTGATATGCTTGATGCCGGTCTAAAACAGATAGAGCTAACAGCTGAAAGCCTAATGGGTGAACCACAGATCACTAAGTTTGATAAAACTGCTGATAAGATCGAAGTAGAAGTTAAAGTTGCGATGCGTCCAGAGATCGAACTTGGAGAATATACATCATTAATCGAAGATTTTGAAAAACCGGAAGTAACAGATGAAGAAGTAATGGCTCGTATTAAAGAGCTTGCTGAGTCTCAATCTCCGCTAGTAGACAGCAAAAGTGCACGTAAGCTGAAAAAAGGCGATACTGTAAGTATTGACTTTGAAGGTTTCCTTGACGGTGTGGCATTTGAAGGCGGAAAAGCTGAAGCATTCTCACTTACACTTGGTTCTGGTCAATTCATCCCAGGATTCGAAGATCAAGTAATCGGAATGAAAAAAGGTGAAGAGCAAACTATCAAAGTTACTTTCCCGGCAGATTACGGCAGTGACAAACTAGCAGGTAAAGAAGTAGAGTTTAAAGTAAAAGTAAACGCTCTTCAAGAAAGAGAAGAAGTCGCACTTGATGACGAACTTGCTAAAAAAATGCTTCCGGGTGAAGAAGATGTTACTTTTGACAAACTAAAAGAGCAAGTAAAGATCCAAATAGAAAATGAAAAACTTGGACAACTTTATAACTCTGAGCTAAAACCAAAACTTTTAGAGACTTTCGTATCTAAGATCGAGTTTGCTCTTCCAGAGTTCGTGATCGATCAAGAGATGGATATGGCGATCAACAAAAAAGCTCAGACAATGACTGAAGATGAATTAAAAGAGCTTCGCGAAAATGCCGATAAAGTAAAAGAGCTTCGCGAAACATTCCGTGATGATGCAAGAAACAGCGTAAAAGCTACATTTATCATTGATGCTTTAGCAAAAGCTGAAAACATCTCTGTAACTGAGCAGGAAGTAATGCAGACTATCTATTTTGAAGCTATGCAGATGGGACAAGATCCTCAACAAGCATACACTCACTATCAAAATTCAGGATACCTGCCGGCTATTCAAATGGCTATGGTCGAAGATAAAGTTCTTAGCAAACTTTTAAATTCAAAGATAAAAGACGCATAATATGAGTTATATCCCTTATGTAGTAGAGAAGTCAGGGCGCGGTGAGCGTTCGTACGATATCTACTCACGCCTTTTAAAAGATCGTATCGTTATGCTTAGCGGTGAGGTTAATGATGCTGTTGCTTCGACTATCGTTGCACAGTTTCTGTTTTTAGAAGCGGAAGACCCTGAAAAAGATATCTATTTTTATATAAACTCTCCCGGTGGTGTTGTGACATCTGGAATGGCTATATTTGATACGATGAACTATATCCGTCCTGACGTTGCTACGATCTGTATAGGTCAAGCGGCATCAATGGGTTCATTTTTGCTAAGTTCAGGTGCAAAAGGCAAGCGTTATGCTCTGCCTCATGCTAGAATCATGATACACCAGCCTTTAGGCGGTGCACAAGGTCAAGCATCTGACATAGCGATACAGGCTCAAGAGATACTTAGAATGAAAGCTGAGTTAAATGAGATCCTTGCAAAAAATACAGGTCAGAATATAAAAACACTTGAAAAAGATACCGATAGAGACAACTTTATGAGCGCTGCTGAAGCGAAGAAGTATGGTATAATCGATGAAGTTTTAGTGAAAAAAGAGAAAGAAGAGTAGGACTAACATGGCTAAATCATTGAGAAAAAGAAGAGATATCGAAGGCGTACATTCCGAAAGTGGTGAGACTGAAATTGATGCCGTCTCAACTAGTTTCAATGATCCAACCAATGATGTGGAGCTGTATTCAAAAGAGGTCTTAGAATCTCTTTTAAAAGACAACCTCCCTCCTACACCGAATAATTTCTCACTCTATTTTGACAGATTATTGGAAAATAAAAGCGATAATCTTCGTAAACAGATCGTATCTATTCTTCAACTTGAAGAGACAAATAATGATGAAGCGACCATAGAACTTGAAAGAACGTTAAAAAATGGATTTGTTTCAGTAAAAAGTATCCTTTCAGTCTCTGCAGGCTTATATAAAAATATGAGTTTGATGACTAAGATCCTGGCAAAAAGAAAAGAGGAGATATCAGAGAACAAAGACTCTAAAAATGTTCTCAGCGTCATCTCTTCTTTAGAAAACGATCTTGGTAAACTCGATGATATTCTAAAAAAACAGATCACAAACCTCAAATCTCTATATGATCACACTGCATCAATAGTAAAAAATGTAGAAAACGAGACTATTTTTGATAATAAATACGGAATCTACAATAAAAGATATCTACTAAACAAAGTCGAGCAGGAGATATCTCTTATAAAAGAGTTCAAACATAAAAGTAGCATAATCATGATCGAGCTTTCTAATGAACTTATAAAAGAAGTAGAAAGTGAAAAAGCGATCATGCTTATGACAAGAACAGTCGCAAGACTCTTGATGAAGACTTCAAGAAGAAGCGATACTGTTGCCCATTACGGTAACGGCGTGTTCTCTATGCTTTTAAAACACACTGACATAGACAGTGCCATAAAAGCAGCACAAAGACTAAGTGAACTTGTTCAAAACAGTAACTTTTTCCTTGCAGATAAAGAGATAGAGCTACAAGTCTCTATCGGGATAACTCCTGTCTTATCTACATCTACAACGGATGAGATCATAGTCAATGCACTAAAAGCTATGGAACAGGCATATAAAGATCCTAACAATTCTTATGCACTTATACTTGATGACCAATAATAATGAGAGACCAAAAGATATATGAACCTTACAATTCTTACATATCCTGATAAAAGATTAAAACAGATATCAAAAGACGTTACAAAATTCGATGAAGAGATTCATAAACTGCTAGACGCCATGAATGAGATGATGCTCTTATCAAACGGCATAGGTCTGGCAGCGATTCAAGTCAACTATCCTCTAAATATACTTATTTTGAATATTCCAGACAGTGAAGGTGAACAGCATCCGGATAACCTTATGGAGATCATAAACCCAGTTATAATCAATAAAGAGGGCTTAACTACTTACCAAGAGGGATGTCTAAGCGTACCGGGCTTTTATGAAGATATAGAGCGTTATGAGACTGTTACTATAAACTATCAGGATAGACACGGCAACACAAAGAGTTTGGATGCCGATGGACTCTTAAGCATTGCTATCCAGCATGAGATGGATCACTTAGCCGGTAAACTTTTTATCGAGAAGCTTTCGTACGCTAGACGTAAAAAGTTTGAAAAAGAGTACAAAAGAGCTATAAAAGAGAAAAAAGCGTAAATTTTCTCTTAAAATCTTTCAATCTGCAATAAAAAGAAAAAAAACTCTCAACTGCGTTATCCTTATATCAGTAAGGAATTAACATGAAAATGGTAAATTGCGCAACATATGAGGGTATAGAGGCCAAAGTAGTCCAGGTTGAATCAAGTCTGACAAAAGGGCTTCCCTCCTTCAGCATCGTAGGCATCGCTTCCACATCAATAAATGAATCCAAAGAGAGAGTCAAGTCTGCACTTCTAACAAACGGCTTTTCATTTCCGCCAAAAAGATTTGTTATCAACCTTTCACCCAGCGATATAAAAAAGCAGGGAAGTCAGTTCGACTTGAGCGTAGCACTTTTACTACTTATGGACTCTGATGAGACTGATATATCTGATTGGTTTATCTTCGGTGAACTAGGACTTGACGGACAGGTCAAGGAAAATATCTTTTTGTACCCTCTGATATTATCTTTAGCAAATCAAAATCTCATTAAAAAAGCGATAGTTCCAAAAGAGAGTCTTAATAAACTCACAAAAATAGCCGGTGTAGCATTTTACGGTGTCTCACATATCAATGAAGCGTTAGATATCCTAAAAGACACCAATGAACAAATACTCCCCAGCAAATCAACGGCAATAGAACATAAACACATTATAAGCCATGAAAAACTCTACTACGCAGATGAATACAAATATGACTTCAAAGATGTAAAAGGGCAGACGATCGCAAAGCGTGCCGCACTTATTGCAGCGGCAGGATTTCATAACATTCTTTTTGAAGGAAGTCCGGGATGCGGAAAGTCCATGATAGCTCAAAGACTGCGATACATACTGCCGCCTCTCAGCGGATCTGAGATACTGGAGATCGCAAAGCTTCAAGCTCTTGACGGGTACGAACCGGACTTTAAACCCGTACGCCCATACCGTTCGCCGCATCACACCTCGACAACAGCCAGCATCTTCGGAGGCGGTTCACACAATGCAAAGATAGGTGAAGTTGGACTGAGTCACCAAGGGATCCTCTTCTTTGATGAACTGCCCCACTACTCAAAAAATATCCTCGAAGCACTCAGAGAGCCTCTGCAAGACGATAAGATACGCATCTCAAGAGTCAACTCTAAAGTAGAGTATCCCGCATCTTTTTTGTTCGTGTCCGCAATGAATCCATGTCCATGCGGCAACCTTTTGGATTCTACAAAAGTTTGCAGATGCAATGAACTTGAGATCAGAAAATATAAGAACAGACTCTCTGATCCTTTTTTAGACCGTATCGATATAAAGGTCACTATGCAAAACGTCACTATTAACGATAAAAGCGATGTAAGTTCAAAAGAGCTGCATTACAGTGTACTAAAGACCATAGAGTTTATATCCAAACGGGGACAAAAAAATTTTAACGGAAAACTTAGTGACGAGGAGATTGAAAGGTTTTGTATCTTCGACGATGAAGCGAAGATAAGTCTGGAAAATGCCATACAAAGATTCTCACTCTCATTTAGAGCTATTAAAAAGGTACAGAAAATCGCACGTACGATCGCCGATCTGGAACAAAGTAAAATGATCAGAAAAAAAGATGTTTTAGAAGCTTTAAGTTATAGAAGAAGATAGTTACATGTAGAGAAAGCTCTACATGTAAAAGATTAGATGATTGTAACTATCAGTTTAGTTACTAGGAAACCACCTACTACCAGCCATACAAACATGCTTAGACCAGTATAAAGCGGAGCCATACCAAGACCTTTAAACTTCGCAAAACGAGTACCCATACCAAGAGCTGTCATCGCCATTGTAAGTAAAAAAGTATCTACGACATTGATCTTGCCGATTATTGTATGAACTGTGTCAGCTATTGCAGCTCCACCGCCTTGAAGGTACATCTCGATCAGTGAATTGACTCCCGCCATACCGATGAAATAAACCGCGAACCAAGGGATAACAAGTTTCACTCCGCCTGCTACAGAACCAGTCTTCTTTGCTTGAAACGAAAGGTAAAGTCCAAGAACGATAAGCATAGGAGCTATCATGATAACACGCGTCATCTTAACGATAACCGCACTGTTTGACATATCCGCCGATGCACCCGGAATAGATGCAGGAACTGCAACAACCTGTGCAACTTCATGGATAGTACCGCCGACATAGATACCGAACTGTTGTGGAGTCAGGTGTAAGAAACCTTGCGCCGGTTCGATGATCGCTGCATATAAAACAGGATATAAGAACATAGAGATAGTACCGAATAAAACGACCATACTGACCGCTACTGCAGCTTTATGCCCTTCTGCTTTTAGTACAGGCTCAGTCGCTAGAACTGCCGCTGCTCCACAAACTGATGCACCTGATGCTGTCAGCATAGATGTATCACGATCCATTTTAAAGAACTTTTGTCCTATCCATGTTCCAAGTATAAAAGTCGTTGCAAGCATAGTAAGAGAAACTAAAAAGCCCTCAAGACCTACTGCCGCAATTTGTTGAAATGTAAGACGGAAACCATAAAAAACGATAGCAAAACGTAAAATTTTCTTTCCTGAAAAAACTATCCCTGTTTCCCAGCTGCTTGGAAAATGATTATGTAATGTGTTCGCATAAAATATACCGATTACGATACCAACGACTAGCGGAGATATCCCTAAGTGTTTAATCGGTGCTAAATCTGCGATAAATGTAGCTGATGCAGCCACTAATGCGACAAAGATAATACCGCTGATAGTACCTTTGCGATTCTCTTTAGAAAATGCCATTTAAGCCCCTTAAATATAATTTGGAATTATATTGTATTTTTTTCGATAAGCCAAATAAAATATTTTTTACTATTTGTTCAAAATTACTTAACATTGATATCAAGCTTCGTTTTGATCCACTTTTCATCCATTTTTACCTCTTTTATCTCTTTAAACTCTACTCTTTTACTATCTAGCTGATGATTGATAATCAAATAGTCAGAGATCATCTTAGCACGGTTGTTTGCAAGTGCTTTAAGTTCATCATCGTTTACCGTCATGAACATGCTGTCTTCATCTATCAGTCTTGCAAGATATTTTTGTTTAAACTGCTCTTTGTCAGTATACTCTTCTTTAAGTTTATCTTTTATTACATCAAGTTTATCATCTTTTGTGTATTCATCATAGATATCTTCGAGCATATCTATCGTCAGAGCATTCTTTTTCTCATCTTCATTGGTTATGCCGCTTTTCTTCACAACCAGATCAACCAGCTTTTCTACCTGCAGAGCTTTTTTATCGGCAACATTGTCATATGTCCCCGTAACTACAAGATCAAGTTTTTGACGTTTGCTGAGTGCTTTAGCCAGATTATCAAGCTTCTCTCTTTCAGGCGGAAGTAAAACGGTTTTACCCGGTTCAAAGTCTATCGCTTCTAACCCCTCAGTATCTATTCCAAGTACCGAACCAAGCAGCGCAAAAGGCGATGTCACCGCCTTCGTGATAAGACCGCCGATAGTCTTCCATACCAAAGCACCGTATTTAAAGTCCGGTTCATCCATATTCCCCTTAATAGGCAGGTTGATGTCTATTATGCCATCATTATCTTCTAGTAGTCCGATAACAAACCCCAAAGGAAGGACTGTGATGTTTTCATCATCTATCGTATCGCCCAGTTTGATCTTCTTGATGATGACACTGTTTGAAGCATCGAGTTTTGAGTTGTCTATCTTATATCCAAGATCCAAAAACAGCTTTCCGTCATCTATCTTATACCCGGCAAAGTTTGCCGAATATGGAGACAGATTACTCATATCGAGATTTCTAAACACGACACTCATATCCGTAAACAACTTAGGATTTGCCGAGTTGATAGAACCGACTATCTTAGCCGAACCGTACTCGTCGACTATCCCGTCAAGATTGATATAACTTGTCTCGACCGCCTGACTGGATATGCCGTATATCTGTCCGTTTAAGTCGTGGATATTCGTCTGAAACTTCAGCGGTAACGAGAGGTCTGCAAATTTTGCGCTTCCGTTTTTTATAGTAATTTCCATTACTCTTACAGGAAATGCATTTTCTTTTGTTGCGTTATCTTCACTTTTGACCGTTTTGTTCTCATCACTTGATTCTATCTTTGAAAGTTTCGCAAAGTTTATCGTCTTGTTCTCATCTATGACGGCATTGACATAAAACGAGTCCAGCACCGCTTTATCCACATAGAGTCTGTTTGGAGCATACTCGAAACTGTATGAAGGCAGATAGAGTCTGTTAAACGAAAACAGACTGCTGTTATCTCTAGTATCGTTAATAAAGAGTTCATCAATACTAAGCGAACCGTTTAAAGAGAGATCGGCTGATCTTTTCGACGGTGCATAACTCTCTTTTGCTTTGAAATTAAAATATCCGTCATCTAAGTTCATATATGTATACTCGTTGATGTACGGATTTAAAAAGTTCAATGAGAGCTTGTTTATACTGATGCTGCCTCTTTGTTTTAACGGCGTATGCTGTAGTCTTCCGCTTGCTTTGATCTTTCCGCTGTTGTTGATCTTTGCTGCAAGATTATAGTTTAACCAGCTTCTTTTTTTAGAGTCGACATTGCTTACATGTAAATATATTTTATTGATACTTGTGCGTGCTGACGATGAAAGAAGTTTGTCTTTAAAACTTACGTCGGCATTTTTTATATCAAAATCATTTAACAGAACTCTCCAGCTGCTGTCTGTACTTTTACTCTTCTGTTTATTTTCTTTTGAGGATTTTGGCACAACGACATCACTGAGATTAATGGTTCCGTCTTTGTATCTTGCCATATAGATTTTTGGAGATATGATCGCCGACGAGCCGATATTTATACTGTTTTTGTTCGTATCCACCGAAATATCTTTTATATTAAACTCATTTAAAGAGAACAGTTGTTCACCTGTAGTTCTTTTTGATAAATCGAAAGAGTTTAGAGTAAAACTGCCATCCGTGACTTTTATATTGACTGATGAGTTTTCATCTTTTACACTCAGTTTCGAGTCAAAACCGACAACGGCACTGTCAAGTCTAAGATCATATTTTTTCAGAGCTTTTTTTGCCGTATCGTCTATATATGGTCTAAACTTCACCAGATTCAGACCGTTACATGTAAAGGATGAAGAAAGGTCCAGACTTTTAGTTGTCAAAGAACCGTCTGCCATACAGTCAAACCCTTTATTGATCTGCATATACAGCTTATATGTCAAAGGCGTAACACCCAGCGAAGTCAGATTCTTAATATTGAGATTCAGACTGTCGAGAGTCGTTGTGACATTCGGTTTGATGTATCTGTCTTCCAGACTGACTTTAAAGTTTTGAATATCGATATCGTCTATGGTCAGATCAAACGGCTTTGAACTGTTTTGCTCCACTTGTTTGGTGCTTGTCACATTTTTATCGCTCTCGTATTTTAGATAATCCTGCCAGTCTATTTTAGTCTCACCTATCCTTTTAAACTTTGCATTTAGACCCGAGAGAGAGATGTTTGAGATATGAGCTTTTTGTTTTAACGGAGTTGCTGAGATATCACTTACTTTGAGACTCGCTATATTTAAAATATCAAAATTCTCATCTTTTGGTTTTACTCTGAGTTTGGATATTTCAATAGAACTATTAGAGATTTTCAGATCCTGCAATTTATCCAGATCTATATGATAATCTGCATACATACTGACCTTGCCGTCTGCTACTTCGATATTTAACTTGTCTCTTAAATATTTCCATTGTGTATATAACTGACTTGATTGAAACTCAAAACTTCCGTCCACTACAAAAGGAGAGAGTGATTTGATACTGTTTGTCAGTTTGATGTAGCCTCCGTCATTGAGTACTGCTCTAAAAACGGATGTCGAGATATTTTTATTTGTAGTGTTCTTATCGCCTGTATCGATATCTTTTATGACAAATCCCAAATCTTCGACAGAAAGGTCGTAAGGCGTTTCGTTGGAATAGTCCTCATATCTAATCGCACCGTCTGTTATCGCTATCTTATCTAAGAGTATTCTAGGGATGCCCGACGATGATGAAGTCGAACTTTTTTTCTCAGAAGGTTTTGCAATACCGAGAAGATTGAGTTTTTTATCTTTTGAGTAGACGATATTTACCTTCGGGGCTTTAAGTTCTATGTCTCGAAAATGTATATTGCCCATGAAGAGCGAGTAAAGCTCAAAATTAGCACTAAACTTTTCCAATGAAAAGATGGTCTTGTCTTGCTGGGAAGTAAGTTTTAGATCAGCTATTTTAAGATTAAAGTTATAGGGATTAAACCTTACTGATTGTAACGTGATCTTCCCGTTTATCTGCTCATTTACTATCTCGACAACTTTTGTTTTTATAAGGTAGGGAACTAAAAAAAATCCGGCTAAAGTATATATGACTACCGCAGTATAAATAGTTCTTTTTAGAATAGTTTTCATGAGAGCTCCTCAAGATATAGAACTATTCTATCAAATTAAATATAATTTTTTATGAAAAAGAGAGTCTTTTTCCGCCGTTAAAGGCGAAAAAAATGTTTTAGTTAAAAGGTTTTTGTAGATCCGTTTCAATAGCACCGGGTACAGTTGCAATATGCATGAATTCACCCATTGTCAAAAGCGGATAACTGAGAGCGATATAGAATTTTCCATGTAAAACTTTTGCTTTATCACCCTCTATCAAGACCATATATGGAAGTACCAATCCATTCTGAAGGCCTATTTTTTTAGGGAACTTCGTTGTTTTTTTCTCAAGTTCCATTCCGACTAAAGTCGCATTGTCAGAGAGTTTCAGCTCAAATAAAAACTCCTTACTTGCTTTTGCTTTTGCGACAAGATCAGCATGCGAGCCTTCAGCGACTTCGATCATATCCTCATAATAAGGCATACCCATCATGAAATGGTATCCTGAAAGATCATCAAAGTCCAGTTTGTCTACAGAAGCTTTTAGCTCACCAAAAGTAGATGCTAAAGTCTGCAACTCTTTATAAAATACTGCATGGTTATAATCATCTTGCATGTACGCTTTACCAAAGTATACAGGGTTTGTGATCGTGATCTGTTTATTTGTATCATCTACATAAAGACGCTCTACAGCCGCAAAACCGCGACCCTCTTTTGCACCTTCAGCTTTTAGGGCATCATCCGTAAAAAGAATAGTCGTACCGTCTTTTAAAACTTTATACTCTCCGACGATCGTATAGCCTGCTTCTTGCAGTTTTGATTTTGCCGCTGCAGCATCGATGTAAGCACCGCGTAGGTATGCCGGTGCATCTTTACCTTCCGGTTTTTCCATGCTTGTAACATCAAAAGCTGCTGCTTCAGTGTTCTCGGCTGCCTGTGCTGCTGAGAGTCCGTAAAAAGCGGCTACCATCGCAGCTGCTAAAAGTGTCAGTATTTTTTTCATATTTCATTTCCTCCTAGATTTTTCATAATCTCGACTATCTCTTTATCAAGATCTTCGATAGCTTTTTGTTTTTTTGGATCTTTTATGCCCATGACTGCGATCCAGTTTTCTAAAGTCGGCATACCTATTTCTAATTTATCCCCGCCTTTTTCAATATACATATACATTGAGCACGGGGCGAATACTCCGGCATCCGGACGCCCGTCTGCCGTTGCTTTATCATTACGGTTGAAGATACTTTCCGAAAATGAAAAATGACAAAGCGAATACACGAAATATGCGTCATAACGATCAAAAGGGAGATCTAAATCGTTATAGATCTCTTTAAAATCTTTATATCCTGCGATAATGAACTCATGATCTTCAAATGCCGTTTCAAATCTATCCTGAAAAGCTTCGATAATATCGGCCAGCTCTTTTTGGCGGTCTATCGGCACTTCAAATCTGATCATACGTTTTTTAGCAAGTTGAGAGAACTTTTGGTATTTGACCTCTCCGCCTATGCTTTTTTGTACTACTTCATCCAGCTTAGGAAACATAGCTTTAAAGCCCTTACGGACCTCTTTATCTTTTGCTCCGACTATATCAAGCATCACTTCGGGATCGACATGACCGACATAAGTTCTATCTTCGTCTTTCAGTTTGTAAATAACTTCATTAAAAGGTGAGAAACCACCGATACTTGGATCTTTTAAAAGTAATGGACGGAGCGCTTTATCATCAGTGATCGAGAAAAAACCCAGATTATCAAGGTTTGTTCCTCCGTATTTACCGGCATATGCATCGTTAATACGTTCATGAGGATCAGAAAGTTTAAATCCGGCTTGAGAAATTTTGTTTTTCATCATATCGTAATATGCTTCTTCTTTATTTCCCGAAGCGACGTTAAACCTTACACCGTCTCTTAACTCTAAGCAAGACTCGGAGAGTTCTGGCTTAACAGCGGCATTTGAAAAACTGCAGCCTGCCATACTGAATGTCAATACTGTCAAAGAAAACATTGTGAACATTCGTCTCATCTCGTCTCCTTTCTTGATACTGAACTGTCTAAAACTCAGCCTATCCTTCTATTTACATTTGTTATATCACAAAAATATCGCGATGATTGTAACATAAATATAGTGATTAGTTTTCATAATAGAGAAAAACATAAGAAAGGGTGTTTAGCAAAGAAACATAAGGATAATCTATTTGAGAGAAAGTGGATTTACGAAGATCGCAGATCCAAATATAGTTTTGGACCTGCATCAATAAAGATAATTTTTACTTATTCGGTACCAGATACATGTTGTAGTAACGACCTTCAAAAACAGGCGGTTTTTCCATTGTCGCGATATCTTCTAGCATTGGCCAGACACGAAGTAAGACCTCTTTTGCAGCTTCTGGATGAGCCATCTCGCGACCGCGTAAGAAAACACGGAATTTTACATGTTTTCCTTGAGTCAAGAATTCTCTTGCATGTTTGACTTTATAATTGATATCGTTTTCAGCGATCTTCACTGATAATTTAATCTCTTTAACGTCTATCTTTGTTTGATTTTTACGTTGCTCTTTGAGTTTTTTCTCTTCTTGGTATTTATACTTACCGTAGTCCATAATCTTCGCAACAGGCGGCTTTGCAGTCGGAGCGATCAGAACAAGGTCTAGTCCCAGTTCATTTGCTTTTTCCATAGCTTCATCTGTTGATATGATACCTAATGACTCTCCACCATCTATATTACAGCGTACTTCAGGAACTCTGATATCGTCATTCATTATGACACGGTCTTGTTTTTTACTCAAAAATTTACCTCATTGATTTTAGTTTGTATAAGTGAAATAAATTCGCTTTCACTTAGATTATATTGTTCACGTGTTCTACGGTCTCTTATGGCGATAGTCTTATTTTCGACCTCTTCGTCACCTAAGACTATGATCATAGGAACACGAGCCTTTTCTGCTGTACGGATACGTTTGTTCAGACTCTCGTTTTTAGAATAGATCTCACTATCCGCTCCGATATCAAGCAATTTGTCTGATAACTCTTTTGCATATGCATTGTGAGTCTCGGCAATCGGGACAATCGCAACCTGCGTAGGAGCGACAAACATCGGGAACTCTCCAGCATAGTGTTCCGTCAATATACCAACAAAACGCTCAAAAGAACCTAAAATTGCTCTATGGATCATTACCGGCTGAATCTTTTCATTACCTTCACCATTGTACTCTAACTCGAATCTACTTGGCAAGTTAAAGTCTAACTGGATCGTACCACACTGCCATTCACGTCCTATAGCATCGGTAATTTTGATATCTATTTTAGGCCCGTAGAATGCTCCACCGCCCTCATCTATCTCATATGCAAGGTTATGTTTATCCATCGCATTCTTTAAAGCTTGTGTAGAGATTTCCCATACTTCATCGTCGCCAACTGCTTTTTCAGGTTTAGTAGAGATCATCATCTTATAGTCAAAATTAAACGTCGTCATTATCTTATCGACAAAATCGACAACTTCTATAATCTGCTCTTCGATCTGAGAAGAGGTACAGAAGATATGCGCATCATCTTGAGTGAATTCACGAACACGGAACAATCCATGAAGGGCACCTGTCATCTCGTGACGGTGAACAACACCGTATTCAAAATATTTGAGCGGAAGATCACGGTATGAGTGAAGATCGTCTTCATATATTTTGATATGTCCGACACAGTTCATCGGTTTTACACCGAACTCGATCTCATCGATGTTTGTGAAGTACATGTTTTCGCCGTAGTTTTGGTAATGCCCTGATGTCATCCAAAGATCGCTTCTTAGCATCTCAGGACCACGAACCGGCTCATAACCGCGTTTACGGTGTGCTTTAAACAGTAGCTGTTCTAAACGTGAACGCATACGTGCACCTGCAGGAAGCCAGATAGGAAAACCAGCCCCGACCTCTTCACGGAAAGTGAAAAGTTTCATCTCAGCACCGATCTTTCTGTGGTCACGTTTTTCCGCTTCAGCCATCATCTCAAGATAGTCTTTCAGTGACTCTTTATCAGCGAATGCAATACCGTAAATACGTGTCAGTACCTCGTTTTTAGAGTCTCCGCCAAGATATGCACCGGCGATCTTCATAAGTTTAAAATATCTGATAAAACCGATGTTCGGCAAGTGAGGTCCGCGGCAAAGATCTTCAAAATCACCCTGCTTATAGATAGAGACCGTATTACTTGGAATATTTTTCATAACTGCTAATTTAAGATGATCATTTGCAAATTTTACTTTTGCTTCATCCATAGAGATGTCATATTTTTCGATCTCTAACTTCTTTTTAGCAAGATTAAGCATCTCTTTTTCTATCTTTTTCAAGTCGCCTTCGCCGATAGTCTCAGATGTCTTAAAATCGTAATAAAAACCTTCTTTTACGACAGGTCCGACGTAAAACTCTGCATCGGGATATAGTGATTTGATTGCTTGAGCCATAAGGTGAGCGGTTGAATGGCGTAAAACTTCAAGAGAATCTTTCGAGTTGTCCAGTTCTATTGCTTGACCTTCAATACCAAGAGCTTTTGCAGTTTGCAAGTCAACAATTTCATCATTGTACTTCAGTGCGATTGTATTCAATATATATTATCCTAGGTGGTGTACTATTACAGCATAGCACACCATTTTTTAAAATGCTTGCATTATGCCTAAAAATTACTTTATATTGGATGAATTTTTATCATTAAGATGCATGGCTTTAGTTTCATGCATCTACATGTAAGAAAAAAAGAGTGGCTTATGCTCTTGTAAATTTATGAGAGATGTCTGCCTCAAAAGAGGCAAGCTTTAGTGCCATAGCGGTCAGCGTAGTAAACTGGGTTTTACTCAGTTTACATTTTATAAATAGTAGTTTTTCACACCGTCGATGGTTCTACCCATATTGAGCAAAACCATGTCTGCAACGACGATCGCTGCCATCGCTTCACATACGATCGTTCCGCGGATAGCCACACAAGGATCGTGACGGCCTTTTAGCGAAAAATCAACCTCATCATTGTCTTTTGTTACCGTATGCTGCTCTTGAAAAATAGAGGGTGTCGGTTTAAAATAAACATTCAAGATAATATCTTCTCCGTTTGTTATACCTCCGAGGATCCCGCCTGCATGATTTGACTCAAAGCCGTTAGCACGGATAGGGTCGTTGTTTTGTGAACCGCGAAGTGACGCACTGCTGATGCCGTCACCGATCTCTACGGCTTTTACCGCATTAATACCCATCATTGCATCTGCTAAGATAGAATCCATCTTGTAGTAAAGAGGTTCGCCAAGTCCGATAGGTGAACCCTTGATCACGACACGAGAGACTCCTCCGACTGAATCATGAGCCTCTTTTGCTCTCATCACGGCATCTTTTTGCGCCTCTTCTACCTTTGCGTCAAGAGCATAGATAATGCTTTCTTTCGCATGATCATAGTCAAAACTCTCTGCTTTTATGCCGTCGATCTCACATATTCCGCTGACTATCTCTATGTTTAGCTGTTGTAACATCAGTTTTGCGACAGCACCTGCTGCAACGCGTGCAGCCGTCTCTCTTGCAGATGAACGTCCGCCGCCACGATAGTCACGGATGCCATATTTATGAAAGTAAGTAAAATCAGCATGTCCCGGACGAAATACATCTTTGATGTTCGAGTAGTCTTTTGACTTTTGATTTGTATTGTAGATTACCATAGCTATAGGCGTTCCTGTCGACATCCCTTCAAATACACCGCTAAGTATCTCGACTTTATCATCCTCTTGACGAGCTGTCTCGAACTTGCTTTTTCCCGGTTTTCTGCGGTCAAGTTCGCTTTGAATAAACTCCTCGTCTATCAAAAGTCCTGCAGGGACTCCATCGACTATACAACCGAGTGCTTTTCCGTGAGACTCGCCAAAAGTCGTAAAGCTAAATCTTTGTCCAAAACGGTTCATGAAAGTTCCTTCTGTAAAATCTCTATGGCTATAAACGCTGCTTCCTGCTGTGCGACTTTTTTGCTTTTTCCTACAGCTTTTGCATACTCTTTGTTTTCGATTATAACCGCTACTTCGAACTCTTTTTTATGATCAGGGCCCTTGCTTCCGACTAAACGGTACTCCGGAGTCACGCCGAAATGAGCCTGCGTAAGTTCCTGCAACGTAGTCTTATAGTCACGAAAAAGTGAATCTAAAGAGATCTCTTCGTAGTTTTCTTCGATAAGATTGATCACTATCTTTTGAACTTTTACAAGTCCAGCTTCAAGGTAGATCGCTCCCATTACCGCTTCAAATGCGTTGGATAAAAGAGAGGGTTTAGTCCTTCCGTCATTATTCTCTTCGGCATTGGATAAAAATATATGATCACCCAGTTTCAGTACGTTTGCAAGTTTATTAAAACCCTCTTCGTTTACCAGCGATGCTCTTATCTTTGAAAGTTTCCCCTCATCCGATTTTGGAAATTTTTTAAAAAGATACTCTCCGACCACAAGGTCAAGGACTGCGTCTCCAAGAAATTCAAGACGCTCATTATCGTAGGGCTGCTTATAGCTTTTATGTGTCAGCGCTTCAATAAGGAGCTGTTTGTCTTTAAACTTGTAACCCAGTGTTTTCTCTAACGACTCCATGTTACTCCTAAATTTTAATTTACCAGCCTTTTTTGTTTTTCGGCTTCCTCTTTAGCGATCTGATCGCACTTTTCGTTCTCATCATGCCCGTTATGCCCGCGGACCCATGTAGCTTGTATCTTATGAGGCTTTGAGACCTCGATATACTCTTTCCACAGATCGGGATTCTTTACTTTTTTGAAGTCTCTTGCGATCCAGCCGCCAAGCCACTCGTTTATCCCTTTGACGACATAAGAGGAATCAGAGATTACCTCAACTTCACAAGACTCTTTTAAAGCCTTTAAGCCTTCGATCACCCCTTTGAGTTCCATACGGTTATTTGTCGTATGTGCCTCGCCGCCGCTTACGATCCGCTCACGGTCATTGTATCTAAGGATAGTGCCAAATCCGCCCGGTCCTGGATTGCCAAGAGCGCTTCCGTCACTGAAAAGAGTTATTTTTTTCACTATATTCCTTAGAGATCATCGGTTCGCTTAAAGCAGAGTCTATCGAATGACAGTTTGGACACCTGTGAAAAGCAAACGGATATATCTGCTTACAGTTTTTACAGATATACTCAAATGTCAGAGCAGCACCTTTATAACCGCTTTTTCTCAAGTTTATCAAAAGATCAAACTCAAATACGGTGCTGCTCTCTTCCATATTCACAAAACCTTTTGCACTAAAAAGCTCTCGTAAATATACATTTTGTGAAATTATATCAAAATCGATAGCTTCCTTCTCTAGATTCCACAACAGATCACTTACTTTTTGACATTGTGACTGATCTAGATGCTGCCAAGCCGATTTTGGATCTTTTCTAAAAAGGTATTCGAAGATCAGATATGTCAATCTTTTATGGTCTTTGTAGATTGCTAAAAGTCTTTTGATCTTTTCATCTTCATCTATAGAAAAATCATTTAACAGCAAGATACACTCTAGATATATCTTATCGTTTTTGACATCTTCACCAAGCTCATCAAGAGGCTCCAAGACACCCAGTGCAGACTTATAGTCTTTAAGGTGTTCATATATAAGAAGCAGGTAACGCAAAGCCTGCGGTGTTCTCGGATTTGCTTTTAATATCTCTAAAAAGACATTTTTGCTTCTCTCTAAAAAGCCTGCTTTAAAATAGGTCTTTCCAAGTAAAAACATTATCTCTTTTTTATTTACGTCGTTCTCTTTATTGGCTAAAAGCTCATGATAGATCTCGATACTTTTTTCATATTCGCCGTTTTGCGAATAAAGATCCGCTAAAAGCAGCCATGATTTTGAGGATATATTTGACGACGAAATCAGCTCTTTTATCTCTGTCTGTGTAGGCGGTGTCTTAAACTGGCTTAAAAACCTGTCAAGATGACGGTGGTCGTCCTTTGCTTTAAAACGCCCCCACCAATAGCTAAATAGAGCTACCACAAAAACTATGACAAAAAAAACGATAATCCCGAAAAGCGGGTCTCTATATTCTATAAACAGCGTATTCATACTGAGATTATATCAAACAAAAGTACTAAGACAATATAAATTACAAAAATATCACATTGACGAATAAAATATTTTTCTTATTGACTTTTTACGTCAAAATTATGTACAATGACGATGAAACTAAAAGTTGAGAGGGGTTTTACCGTTATTATGGTTCACGCATATATTCGTTCCGATAAAAATTTTGAAGCTGCATATGAACAACTTAAGATGATAAATCTGTATGCCGAAAAAAAAGGGATCGTGATAGACGATGAATTTATAGATCAGAAATCTCAGAACAAACGCTTGCATGAAAGGGATGAAGTCGCTTCTTACTTTAAACATGGAGCAGGTGGAACTCTTTTGGTTTATGACACTTGGGTACTGAGTACAAATATGGAAGATGCGGTTCAGATGTTTAGCTGTCTGCTCAAAAATCGGTATGAAGTTCACTTTGTCAAACAATCTGTTATAATTAGCAATAAGAGCGATGTCATGCTGGTCTTAGGGCTTATAGACCAGCTTCGTCAAACTCTTCAGGAGAGTTCAAAGAGGTCTATAGGCAGACCGAAGGGGAGTCGTTCGTCATCCAAATTCGACAAATATCATAATGAGATAATATCGTATATTAAATCAGATAAAAGTGTAAGTGAGATTGCTAGGTTATTACATGTAAGTCGTAGTTCTTTAAAGGACTATATAGAGTCTCGTGAACTTAAAGAGGTCGCTTCCGGCTCACTAGTTCACAATACGCCCGAAAATGCAGAAGAGACGGTGATCAATAAGATCACTTGTCCAGTCACAACAAAATAAGGAGATATAAAATGGCTACAGATTCACAGCCGACACCAAAAGACACAGGAATTCCATGGAGAAAGATGAGATATGTTGCGTATGCTCTTGCAACAATCTTAGCGCTTTCTATACCTTGGATCACAGTAGATGGAAATCATCTATTTTTACTTAGTTTTGACAAACTAAAACTTCATCTTGGATTTGTACAGTTTGATATGCAAGAGATGTATCTTATGCCTTTCTTACTGATGATACTGTTTTTAGGCGTATTTGGTATGACAGTTATGGGGGGTCGTGTATTTTGTGGATGGGTATGTCCTCAGACAGTATTCCGCGTGATCTACCGTGACCTTATTGAAACAACGATCCTTGGACTTCGCAAACGTATAAAGAACAAACAGCAAGAACCGGATATGAGTAAAGCCGAGAACAAAGTCAAAAAAGCTATCGCAATAACTTTATGGATCGTTCTTGCGACTATTGCTGCGGCTGACTTTTTATGGTTTTTCATTCCGCCGGAAGATTTTTTCCAATACATAAAAAATCCTGCAGACCACATGGTTATGATGGGATTCTTGATCGGTGTAGTTGTCTTTTTGGTATATGATATCATCTTCTTAAAAGAGAACTTTTGTGTCTATGTCTGTCCATATTCTAGAATCCAATCTGTTTTATATGATGATGACACAGTCATGGCTATATACAACCCTCACCGCGGTGGAGAAGTATATAATGAGAACAAAGAACTGGTATTTACAAAACAAAAAGATCTGCTTGAAGTCAATCCGACTGCAGAGTGTACGACATGTCTTAGCTGTGTGACTGTTTGTCCTACGCACATAGATATCCGTCAAGGTCTGCAGTTAGAGTGTATCAACTGTCTAGAGTGTGTCGATGCCTGTACGGATGTTATGGGTAAACTCGGTAAAGAGAGTCTGGTTGTATGGTCAAGTGAACGCGAAATCTTAGAACAAGCAGGAAAAACAAGATACTTCAGGCCGAAGATCATAGGTTATGCGGTTATATTAGTGATCCTTGCCGTTATCATAGGGCTTATGGGAAGCAAGAAAGAGCATATGCTGTTAAACATCAATAAAGAGACTCGTCTTTATGCGATCGAAAAACTTGCTGATGACAAGTATAATGTGAAAAACTCTTATATATTCCTGCTTCAAAATACACAGGATAAAGATTACAGATTCTACTTCGACATTATCCCGCCAAAAGGTATGGAAGGCAAGATAAAAGTTGAACAGCCGACAAAACCGTTTACGGTAAAACCTGATGTCAAAAAGAAAAAGATAGTCACGCTTTATACTACAGACATGCTGGTAGACGATGCGAGTAAAGATACTGTTATCCCTATCACTATCAAGGCATACGCTTTAGATAAAGATGGAAAGATAATAGATAAGATAGTCGTTTTCAGAAAAGCAACATTTACTTTCCCTCGCGAAGATGTTTTAAAAAGAGAGACTGAATAGTCTCTTCTTTCCAAGCTTACATGTAAGGATCACCTTACATGTAAGAACTTAAGCCTCTAATTTTCCCGCTAATTTTTTATATATATCCGAACTCTCAAGAAGTTCTTTATGAGTGCCGCTTCCCACTATCTTACCTGATTGAAAAACAAGTATCTTATCGGCATCTTCTATCGTACTGAGTCTATGGGCGATCGTGATCGTTATCTTGTCTTTCGCATAGTTTTTAAGAGCGTTTTGAATACGTTTCTCACTCTCGTTGTCAAGCGCACTCGTCGCTTCGTCAAAAAGCAGAAGTGAAGCATGTTTATAGATAGCACGTGCGATCGCAATACGCTGACGCTGACCGCCTGAGAGATTAGCACCGAACTCTTCCATCATCGTATCTATGCCCTCTTCCAAGCCGCTGACAAACTCTGAAGCATCTGCAAGTCTTAAAGCTTCATTGACACGCTCTCTGTCTATCTCCTGTCCATAAGCGACATTTGAAGCAAGTGTGTCCTGAAAAATATAAACACGCTGAGAGACAAGCGAGATATGGTGACGCAGTGATTTTTGCGTATAGGTTTTAATATCTTTTCCGTTTAGACGGATTTCACCGCTTGAGGTATCGTAAAAACGGAGGATCAGGTTTATAAGTGAACTTTTTCCACCGCCGCTGTCACCTACAAGTGCTATATTCTGTCCATCTTTCGCACTAAAACTGATATCTTTCAGAGCATGTTTATTTTGATATTTAAGCCCTACTTGTAAAAATTCTATCGATCTGATATCGTCTATCAGTTCTATCTCTCCGTCTTTAATCTCATTCGCCGTGTCCAGAATCTCAAATACCCTTTCACTTGCCGCGACTGCATCTTGGATCCTGCGATAGATGGAACTGATTCGGCGGATAGGCTGAAAAACAAGCCCGACTGCTGTTAAAAACGCAGTAAACTCACCGACACTCATATTATTATTGTAGACCTCATGCCCTCCTACAAATATGACCGCTGCAAGTCCGGCTGCACCGATAACTTCCATAATAGGTGAGACCAGTTCGCCTACATAAACGGACTTCATATTTATCTTAAAGAACTTCCAGTTCTCCTCCGAAAAGCGCTTCATCTCAAACTCTTCGGTCGCATTGGCTTTAATGATCTCGCTGTTGTTGAACACTTCCGTCAGTCTTGTCACGACATCCGCATTTTTTGCCTGAGAACGGTGTGAATATTTTTTGAGTTTTCTTGCGATCGCTATCAACGGATAGATTATTAAAGGCACGAGGATCAACGAATAAAAAGCAAGCGTAGGATTCAAATAGATGACATACCCTATCAATGCTATGACAGTGATACTTTCACGCAAGAGTTCGGGCAGCATATTTGATACAAAGTACTCTATTCTCCCGATATCGTTTGTAACACGGGAGATCATCTCTCCGCTTCTGTTAAGGTATAAAAAGCTCATATCCAGTTTTATAATCTTATCTAGGAGCAGTTCTCTAAAACGTGTGACTATGTGTTGACCGATATAACTCATATAAACGGATTGAATATAGCGGCCGAGTGATTTTAAAAAATAGATACCGATAAGTCCTATCGGGATAAGATAGAGCATCGTTTCATCGCGTTTTATAAACATATCGTCCATTAAAGGCTGCATGATCTGTGCAGTTGCAGTAGTTGCGGCGACTGTCAGAATAATACCTATCAGGACAATAAAATATTGAAACTTATACTCTTTTATATAAGGCAGATAGCGCTTTAATACTTTTTTCAATGATACCCTTTTTTTATTTTTGTGATTTTATCAGATACTCGGTCACTGCTAAAGATGCTTTATAATAACGATCACACTCTTTTTGCAACTCCGTATTTGGATGTCCGGCTTTAAAACCGCCGTCATTGGCGATCAATACACCCGCTTCGTTAAATCCACAATGCAATCTCTCTTTATCAAGCAGATTTGTGCCTATCGCCGTATATGGAACATCGGATAACGTCAAATTATAAAGCGTCGGAAAAATATCTTTATCAGAACCCGCCAGTTTCGTATCTATACCCTCGACTTTATAACGCAAAGCAGACGGAAGATAGATATAAAAAGGAATACGCTTCGTCTGGGTGTAATAATCGTCATAATGCATAATCCCCTCTACCGTGTTATTGTCTCCTGTAATTGCGACTACGGTATTGTCTTTGAGTGAAGATGTCTTTACACTCTCTAGAAAATTACCGACCATATCCAGAGCATACTGATAGTCCTGAAATCTTTGATGATCCAGATCAAGATCGCCCACAAGATGTTTTTTCAGCTCATCAGAAAAATGCAGCTCTTTACTATCGTAAGTCTCATCCAGTTTATAAGGCGGATGATTGTTTGTCGTCATGACCACGATCAACAGAGGCTTTTTCGCTTCTTTAAGTGTCTGCAGGACAAACTCATGCAGATATTTGTCGTACACTCCCCAGTCATGAGAGACTTTATTTTCATCAAGATGCAGTTTTTCGATGATCGCCGCTTTGCCATACACATGATCAAAGCCTTGACGAGAAAAGAACGCTCCAACATTTCTCCAAGAGAGATCGCCGCCATATACGAACATAGTTTCGTATCCCGCTTTTTGATAAACCCTCGCACTTGCTTGGGAAAATGATGTATTGAGATAATTACTTTGTCCAAACGGTGTTGATTTCGGACGAGCCGTTATGTTAAGCATCAACGGTTCGAGGTCTTCGATGGTCCCGTTTGAAGCCGATATGAAATTTGTAAAAAGAATATCGCTATAAAAATTCTTTTTAAGTGAACGCATAATATCAAACTCTTCACTTTGATAATCCAGTATCGGCATTCCAAAACTTTCAACGACATCTAAGACCACGTTCGGCGGATTTTTTTCTAAAAAGAGATCTTTTTTTGTTTTGTATGTGATATTTGATAAAAGATCCGTTTCATTTATATCTTTCTTGCCTGTATGCAGCTTAAAGGCTTCGACTATCTTCCCCTGATATCCGCTCATCTTAATAAGGTCATAGTCGCCTCTTTTACTTTTTTCATACTGATCTTCCGCCTTTATCATGGCATGAACCGCGTTTTGAGGAAGTTTGTTTATCATAGGATCGCTCGAAACGTCAGGAATATAAACTGCCAGCGGAAAAAGTCCTACAGAACCGCGTACAGCCAAGAAGACAACAATAAAAAGTGCTAAGAAAAAACCGCTTTGTTTAAAATAGCTCCAATCTTTATGTTCTATATCCCTCTTATTTTTTATAAGTTTTGAGACTATGTAATATCCGCTGATTACATACACAAACCCTACAAGTCCGTAAAACCAAAGATTATAGTTTTTGCGGGCTATCTCAAAAAGAGCTTTCGTATCATCATCGAATATTCCAAAGACCATCAGTGTCATATGATCGCCAAAAAATGAAAAGTACCCGATATCCGTGACTATAAGTGCAGAAAGGATCAAAAAGATAATAAAAAAGTAGATCTTAAAAAACTGATTTACGATAGCATTTAAAAATCTGGCTCTAAATATCCACATTAAAAAGAGCACTAATACCGGAGATATAAACGTATAAGCTAATGCACTGATATCGAGTCTGAAACCTATCCAAAATGCATATGCGAGTTCTGATAACGAATATGTCGCCCCTTTCGCATAGTTTACAAAGAGGTAGATACGAACCAGGCTCATCAACAGCAAAAAGAAGAGTTCCACTTTGAAAAATAACTTCAATTGCTGTAGTAAAAATGAAAAATGCTGTGTTTTATTCATATGAAATTATATCCTAGTATGTTGTTTATCTAAAAAAGCGAATTAATTAGTAATTTTATCTTAATTAGGTAAAATTACCGAACTTAGACACTATATAGGATTTATTTTGAAAAAAAGAGTACTAGTAACAGGCGGAGCCGGATTTGTAGGAAGCAATCTTTGTGAAAGGTTAGCACAAGATGAAAACAATGAAGTATACTCTCTTGACAACTACTTTACGGGGAGTAAAGACAATCATGTACCTAACGTGACCTACATAGAAGGTCTGACTGCCGATATAGATCAACTTATAGATTTTGAACCTCATACCATCTATCATCTTGGAGAGTACTCAAGAGTCGAACAAAGCTTTGACGATATAGAAAAAGTCTGGAGATACAACAAAGACGGGATCTTTGCAGTTCTGCAGTTTGCTCGTAAGACAGGGGCAAAAATAGTCTATGCGGGAAGCAGCACAAAATTCGGCGACGGTGGACTTGGGCGCAGTCAGTCCCCGTATGCTTGGAGTAAAGCGACAAATACTGAGCTGGTAGAAAACTACGGAAACTGGTTCAATGTCCCGTATGCAATAGTCTACTTTTACAATGTTTACGGAAAACGTGAGATCCAGACAGGAAAATATGCTACTTTGATCGCTCTGTTTAAAGAGAAAATGAGAAAAGGCGAACCTCTAACAATCGTCAGTCCTGGAACACAAAAAAGAAACTTCACACATGTCGATGACATCATCAACGGTCTTGTGCTTGTGGGAGAGAACGGATACGGAGACGAGTTTGGAATCGGTAGTCCGGAAGCGTACAGCATCAAAGAGATCGCTGAGATGTTCGGCGGTAAAATAGAGATGCTTCCTGAAAGAAAAGGAAACAGAATGACTGCAGATGTAGTCACAGCAAAAACTGAAGCGCTAGGCTGGAAGCCTACCCGCACAATAGAAGAATATATCAAAGAGATGAGAGCAAATGATTGGAACTAAAAAAGGAGATATGAACATATGAAAGGCATAATCCTAGCCGGTGGAAGCGGGACAAGACTTTATCCGATCACAAAAGGCGTGAGCAAACAGCTTGTACCTATCTATGATAAACCAATGATCTACTATCCTCTTTCAGTTTTAATGCTTGCAGGAATCACTGAGGTCCTGATCATCTCGACTCCGCATGATCTTCCAAGGTTTGAAGAGCTTTTAGGTAATGGAAGCGATATAGGTATGAAGTTCTCGTATGTTGAACAGCCCTCACCTGACGGATTGGCTCAAGCATTTCTTTTAGGCGAAAAGTTTATCGGTGATGACGATGTATGTCTGATCCTCGGTGACAATATCTTTTACGGGCACGGTTTGACAAAACTTTTAGCTCAAAGTGTAAAGCATGCACAAGAGGAAGATAAGGCAACTGTTTTTGGGTATTATGTCAGAGATCCTGAACGTTACGGTGTTGCAGAATTTGATGCGAACGGTAATGTGACAAGTATAGAAGAAAAGCCTAAAGAGCCAAAAAGCAACTATGCTGTGGTGGGTCTTTACTTCTATCCAAATGATGTTGTAAAAAAAGCAAAACTTGTGAAGCCAAGTGCCAGAGGCGAGTTAGAGATAACGACACTTAATCAAGATTATTTAAATGAACAAAGACTTAAGGTAGAGTTAATGGGCAGAGGATATGCTTGGCTCGATACCGGGACGCATGAATCTCTTCTTGAAGCCAGCCAGTTTATCCAGACGATTGAAAACCGTCAGGCGTTAAAAGTTGCCTGTATAGAGGAGATAGCTTACGAGATGGGATATATCTCTAAAGAAAAGCTCCTTGAACTTGCACAGCCACTAAGCAAGAACCAATATGGCGAGTATCTTATAAGAAGAGCTTCTCAACCAAGAGGTATTAGATAGATGACATTTAATAGAACAGCTATCCCCGATGTAATTATCTGCGAACCTAAAGTCCACGGTGATAATCGAGGATACTTTGTAGAAACATTTCGAGCCGATAAATTAGAAGAGTTCTTGGGATACAAGATAAACTTCTGTCAAGACAATGAAAGTAAAAGTTCACGCGGCGTATTGCGCGGTCTTCACTATCAACTCCCTCCTCATGCACAGACAAAACTTGTTCGTGTTATCCAAGGCCGTGTTTTAGATGTGGCAGTTGACATACGAGAGGGTTCTGCAACATTTGGACAGCATGTCGCAGTCGAACTAAGTGGCGAAAACAAAAGACAACTTTTAGTACCTCGCGGTTTTGCACACGGATTTGTCGTGCTTGAAGATGAAACCGTATTTGCATATAAAGTAGACAGTTATTACAGTCCTGAATGTGACCGAGGCATAGCTTTTGATGATAAGGATCTCAATATTGACTGGCAGATACCGCATAATGAACTCAATCTATCGGCAAAAGACAAAGTACAGCCTCTGCTAAAAGAGACAAAAGACCTGTTTAGATTTGGAGTAAACTATTATCATGCTTAATATTTTAGTAACCGGTTCAAACGGTCAAGTCGGCAGCGAGATAAAAGCTCTACACGGTGATTATCCCTATAACTTTTTTTTCACTGATAAAGATGCTTTAGATATAACTGCCTATGAAGATGTAGAACAGTTTTGCCAAGAGAAGAACATCCAAACGATTATAAACTGCGCAGCCTATACGGCGGTAGATAAGGCCGAAACTGATAAAGAAAGTGCGGACAGTATCAACCACTTAGCAGTCAAAAACCTCACAGAGATCTCAAAAAAGCACGATATACAGCTTATCCATATCTCTACAGACTATGTTTTTGACGGTAAAAACTATAAACCGTATAGTGAAGATGACACACCAAATCCAAATGGTATCTACGGAAGAACAAAGCTTGAAGGTGAAAAAGCGATGCTGCAGATCAACCCTAAAGACTCAGTCATCATTAGAACATCGTGGGTGTACAGCTCTTATGGTGCTAACTTCGTCAAAACGATGCTTCGTCTAGGCAAAGAGAAAGAGGTTCTCGGCGTTATATTTGACCAAGTCGGAACTCCGACTTACGCCAGAGATCTGGCAAGAACGATACTCGAGATATTGCCGAATATCAAAAACGAAAAAGTAGAAATATACAACTACTCGAACGAAGGAGTTCTTAGCTGGTATGACTTTGCAAAAGAGATCATGCGTATGGCAAAACTCGATTGCAAGATCAATCCGATTGAAACAAAAGACTACCCGACTCCGGCTGAACGTCCGCATTATTCTTTGCTTAACAAATCAAAGATAAAAAACGAATTCGGCATCACGATACCTTTTTGGAAAGACAGTTTGGATAAATGTTTAAAAATGATGGGAGAGAGAAAATAATGAAATCGATTTTATTAACAGGAACAGCAGGATTTATTGGAAGTAACTTTGTACCCTATTTTTTAGAGAAATACCCAGAGTACCATTTAGTCAACTTGGACCTCTTAACATATGCAGGAAACCTTGAAAATCTCAAAGAGTGTGAAAACGATCCAAGATATAAATTTATCAAGGGAGATATCTGCAACCGTGAGCTAGTCGAATTCATCTTTAATGAATACGATATCCAAGGTGTTATCCATTTTGCAGCAGAATCACATGTCGATAACTCCATAAAAAATCCCGGTATCTTTGTACAGACAAATGTAAACGGAACTTTTACACTGCTTGATGTCGCTTACAAATACTGGATGGATAAACCCTTTACATGTAAAGAAAAATACAAAGACGCAAGATTCCATCACATATCGACAGATGAAGTCTATGGAACACTTGGCGAGACTGGACTATTTACAGAGACTACTCCTTATGCTCCGAACTCTCCTTACTCGGCAAGTAAAGCAGGCAGTGATATGATAGTGCGCAGCTATCAGGAGACTTACGGGCTCAACTCGGTCATCACGAACTGCTCGAATAACTACGGTCCTAAACAACATGATGAAAAACTGATCCCGACCATCATTAGACGTGCACTGGCAAATGAACCTATCCCGATCTACGGTGACGGTAAGAATATCCGCGACTGGCTTTATGTACTTGATCACTGTAAAGGGATCGATCTTGTCTATCATACGGGCAAAACAGGTGAGGTCTATAACATAGGCGGAAGAAACGAAAGAACAAACCTTCAGATAGTCGACAGGATCTGTACTATCTTAGATGAAAAAGTTCCTTCAAGTAAAAGCTATAAAGAGTTGATAACATTCGTAGAAGACAGAGCAGGACACGACAGACGCTATGCTATCGATGCGACAAAACTAGAAAGCGAACTTGGATGGAAAGCCGATGAAAACTTCGACAGCGGTATCATTAAGACTGTTGCATGGTATTTAGGAAAATATATCAATTAAATGAAAATTATTACTATATTGCAAAAAAACATCTTAATTTTAAGAGAAAAAATCAATTTTCTCTTTAGCTACTTAATTATACTATATGCATTTATTATGCCTATTCGAATCTCTAAATCAGAATATTTGATGTATCTCTTAATCCTCCTTTGGATTATAAGCTTAGACTACAAAAAACTTTTTATATTCATCAAAGAAAGTAAATTATTTCAAAGTATCTTAATGTTAACACTTTTGATTTTACTATCCTATACTTGGAGTACAAGTCAATCTACTATTCCAACTCATTTCTATTATTCCGATATGGCTGGTTACTTCTATAGATATAGCATGTTTTTTTTATTTCCAATGATCATAATATTTACAAAACTTAAAAAAGAATTCATTCCCATGGTTATTGGTAGTTTTATACTAGCTATGATTGTTAATGAACTTATATCCTATGGTGTCTTTTTTGGATTATGGACAACCTTAAGAGGAACCCCTGAGAATCCTATTCCTTTTCACAAAAACCATATAACTTACAGTGCATATTTAGCATTTACCATATTACTGTCATTGTATAAATTTATTCATATTCAAAATAAATACAAAAAGCTATTCCTTTTATTGTTTCTTACTACAATGAGTATAAATCTTTTTATGTCTGCTGGGAGAACAGGTCAATTTTCCTTGTTTATCACCGCTATCTTTCTTAGTTTTATTTATATCAAAAACATAAAAACTTTATTGATGACTTTTATAACATTAGTAACTGTTTTTATCTTGGCATTTAGTGTTATGCCTACATTCAAACATCGAATTACCCAAGCAGAACAGAGCATAAAAAATATTTTAGAAAATAAGAATAAGGACACTAGTCTCGGTACAAGGATTATGGCTTTCGACACGATTCCATATCTAGTAAATAAAGACAACCTTCTCTTTGGAGTAGGGATGGGAGATAAACCGTACTATGTTAGCACAACATTAAAAAAAGATTATCCGTATAGATTAGTTAACTTTGATAAACACGGATTTTTACATAACTCTCATATAGAGATATTAATTTCCAATGGAATAATAGGTTTATTACTATACTGTTCCATATTCTACTTTTTGTTCACAATCAATGTGAAAGATAAATTAATTAAATACATATCTTACACACTGGGTATATCTTTTTTATGTTTTGGGATGGTCGCTGATATTTTCTTTTTTCGTGCAATAATGTCATTATTTTCACTGTTTTTAGGAATTATAATATTGCAAAAATATGAAGAACAAAAATTAATTAAGAATGAAAATTAAATATGTTATTTAACTCATATGAATTTATTTTTGCATTTTTACCATTAACATTTTTTATCTATTTTTTTCTCTTAAATAAAAGACTGTTAACTGGAGCAAAAGGGTTTTTAGTTTTTGCTTCACTATTTTTTTATAGTTGGTGGAACATTGCATATTTGCCTCTCATTCTAGTATCTATGCTTTTTAATTATGTATTAGGAAATTCATTAAACTCTAACTTTAAAAAAATAAAAGTACATAAGCGATCATTGCTTATTTTTGGAATCTTCGCTAATCTTGCATTACTAGGTTATTTTAAATATGCTGATTTTTTCATTTCAAATGTCAATAACCTATTGATAACAAATATCCAGCTACTTCATTTGGCCCTACCTTTAGGTATAAGTTTTTTCACTTTTCAACAAATAGCATACTTAGTTGACAGCTATAGACAAGAGACAGAAGAATATGATTTTTTAAACTATGGCTTATTTGTAACTTTTTTCCCTCAGCTTATTGCTGGACCTATTGTTCATCATAAAGAGATGATGCCACAGTTCTCATCAAAATGGAACTTGGCTAAAAATTACAAAAATATAGCCCTTGGCATATTTATTTTTTCTATCGGTCTGTTTAAAAAAGTTGTTATCGCAGATACCTTTGCGGTATGGGCGACAACCGGATTTGATCATGCTGAATCCTTAAATATGTTTGCAGCTTGGGCCGCTTCCCTTAGCTATACATTTCAGCTTTACTTTGACTTTAGCGGATATACAGATATGGCCATTGGGGCTGCTTTATTATTTAATATAAAATTACCTATCAATTTCGACTCTCCATATAAAGCAAAGAACATTCAAGATTTTTGGAGAAGATGGCATATAACTTTGAGTAGATTCTTAAAAGACTATATATACATTCCATTAGGAGGAAATAGAGTTTCAGAATATAGAGTTTTCACAAATTTACTACTTACTTTTATTCTTGGCGGCTTATGGCATGGAGCTGGATGGACATTCGTCTTCTGGGGTTTTTTACACGGTTTTGCATTGGTGATACATAGAATATGGAAGCACTTTAATTTAACTATGAATTCCATTCTTGCTTGGTTTATTACTTTTAACTTTATAAATATATCTTGGGTTTTTTTTAGAGCTAAAACATGGGATGATGCGATCAAGGTTCTTTCCGGTATGCTTGGGTTTAATGGAGTAATGCTTCCTGAGAAATGGATGTCTTCACTCTCTTATTTACCAATAAATAATATTCAATTCGGAACTGTATTCCAAAGTATTTCAGGTAAAGATAATACTACTACTTTTATACTCGCGGCATTTATCTTAGTACTTTATTTTAAAAATACTATGCAATTAAGTAATAGTTTTAAACCTGATTATAAAAACTTGATCTTAACACTTGCTATACTTCTTATATCATTATCGATGTTTTCTCAAGTATCTGAATTTTTATATTTTAATTTTTAAGTAGGGCAAATGACTTCAAAAAAATATGTTAAGTACATCATTATCGTTTGTATTGCTTTTGTAAGTTACCATTTTGTTGTATGGAACTTATTTACTTCACAAATTTTCAAACTAAAAGAAGGTACATCAGTTGGTGATTTAGGTAGAATGTCTTATCAAATAGACATGTTAGACCATAAAACATTAAAATATAACTTGCCTAAACAACATATCAATAATACAAATTTTAAAGATAAAAAAATTGACATGATCACAATTGGCGACTCTTTTTCTAACGGTGAAGCTTTTGGTCCAAATCCCTACTACCAAGACTTTTTAGCAAATAGATTCGATATAAACATCTTAAACCTATCAAAGTATAAGAGATACAATGCTTTTGAAACGATAGTTGGATTATATAATAGTGGATATTTAGCTAAAGTAAAACCAAAATGGATAGTAATAGAATCTGTAGAAAGACTAATCCCAGATAGATATGCTAAAGATATCGATTTTAATATTAAGGATGTAAAAGCTATTCCTGCTATAAAAATTACCAAGGTACCTACTATTTCTGTTGGTATGATAAATACAGCCAACTACAAGCTCCCATATTACACTGTAAAATATTATCTTGATGATCATGCCCAAAAATATGTCTACAAACTTAACTTAAACAAAAAATTATTCTCGACTGACAATGGAAACAAAATATTGGTATATTGCGATGATATTTCTCATATTCCTAAATTTACAACTAAAAATATTCAAAAGATCAATAATAATTTTAATAAATTAGCTCATCTCTTAAAAAACCTAAATATCAAGCTTTATTTTATGCCGGCACCAGATAAGTATGATCTATATTATGACTTTATCACAAACAACAAGTATCCAAAAAATCATTTTTTTGATCAAATCAGACCTTTAAAAAAAGATTACTATTTTATCGACACAAAGCAGATCTTATTACCATTGCTCCAAAGTGGGGTCAAAGATATTTACTGGATCGATGATACGCACTGGACACAAAAAGCAAGCTATGCTATTGCTAATAGTAAAACGTTTACGAACGATTCATTATTTCATAAATGAAAATTTGATAAAATGTTTTATTATTTCACAAAGAAGTTAACTTGACCAAAAAACAACCAACAGCAGTAATATGTCTTTCTCCAAATAAAGGTGGTATGGAGTTGGCATCTTTAAAACTAGCAAAAATATTATCAAATTATGTCGACATTACGTTAATCATTCAAAAAGATCACTTTATACACGAACAATGCTTAACAAACAAAGACTATGCTACTTTAAAATTTGAGACGATCTCTTTTCGATCTACCCTAAGCCCATCTATTATATATCATGCCAGGCATATAGTACAAAACAATTATATTAAGAATGTTATATTTGTTGGGGCATCAGAATTAAAATCTTTGTATTTTTCTTTTTTAGGATTAGACATAAACCTCATAGTAAGACATGGAACCACAAAATCAACACCGAAAAAAGATTGGTTTCATAAACTTATATATTCTGATGTTAACTATCATGTAGCAATATCAAAACATCTCTCAAAAAATGTACAAAAAATCGTTCCTTTTGGAAAAAATACAAAATTAGTCACTATCTATCCGTCAATGCCAAAAGAATGTTCGAATCAAGAAAGAACTTATAATAATTCAGAACTAAAGCTTTTACATGTCGGTAGAGTGACTCCTGGTAAAGGCTTAAAAGAAGCCCTTGAAGCATGTAGTATTTTATATGAAAACAATATAAACTTTACTCTAGATAGCTACGGCGGGGTATCATCAAAATATGAAGAAGAATTTACATCGTTTATAGAAACACTGATATATAAAGATGCTTTTCATTTATGTGGTTTTACAAATAACATCTATGATGAATACCAAAAACATGATATATTTATTTTTCCTACTAAAGGTGAAGGGTTTGGCAATGTGATGATGGAAGCAATTTCTCATGGAATCATTATTTTATCTTTTGATAATACAGCTATATCAAACTTTAAAGAGATGGGGTTTCACATTCATCTAGTTAAAGATGGAAGTATAAAAGCCCTTAAAGAAAAACTATTTTACATTGCAAATAATATTGAAGAAGAACGACAATTTGCCTTAGAGAATATAAGTTTATCAAGAAAATTATTTGCACCAGAACGGGAAGCAAATGATTATCTTAAACTATTACTATAAATGGAGTGAACTGTAAATGAATATAACTGAATTAGATGAGAATATTACAGATTCAAAGACATTTTCCATTTGTACTCTTGTAACAGATTTATCTGAATACCACCAAATGTGTGAATCTTTTCGTAATGCCGGTTTTTCAAATGAAAATTCAGACTTTATATATATCAATAATACGAATGGTAATAAATATGATGCCTATGAAGGTATTAGAAAATTTTTGAACTTTTCAAAAAACAAATATATAATTATCTGTCATCAAGACATCTTACTTAAATTTGATAACTATGATACACTTTTAAAACGTATTGAAGAGGTAAATAATCTTGATAAAAACTGGGCGATACTAGGAAATGCAGGACATTGCAGTTTTAATGATTTTAGACTTAGAATAACAGATCCTTATGGAGAAAATCGTTACCAAGGTCCTCTACCGGCACAAGTTTACGATCTAGATGAAAACTTTATCCTAATCAAAAACAGTGCTCAACTTAGTCTTTCCAATAATATAAGCGGCTTTCATTTTTATGCAACTGATTTATGTATCATTGCGGATATTCTCGGTTTTAGTACGTATGTAATAGATTTTCATCTTTATCATAAAAGCGGTGGAAGCTGTAATCCAAGTTTTTTTCAAGCGAAAAAAAAATTAATTCAAAAATACACATATGCTTTTAGACCAAGATATATGAAAACAACATGCACTAAATTTTTTATTTCTGGACACTCAATTTTAAATAAATTGATGATGAACAAATATATGTATAGCATCCGAAAACGGCTAAAATAACATAAACATTAAAGCTTTTTAGGTATAATCTCATAACAAACACCGCTCTGATGGGAATAATATATGATCAAAAATAAAATAGCAATCATTGGCTTAGGTTATGTTGGATTACCACTTGCTCATGCTTTTAGTAAATTTTATAGTGTAATTGGCTTTGACATATCTAAGCAAAGAATAGATGAGTTAAATAATGGTCATGACAGAACTATGGAATTATCTGATGTACAGGTTCAAGAAGCTCTCAAAAACGGCATGTTATTTAGCTTGAACCTTGATGATATCTCATCTTGTAATATTTATATCATAACTGTCCCAACACCAATAGATAAAAACAAAAGACCTGATTTAACACCTCTTATTAAAGCAAGTGAAACCGTTGGAAAAGTACTTAAAAAGGATGACATAGTAATATATGAATCAACGGTATATCCAGGTGCAACTGAGGAAGATTGTGTTCCAGTTTTAGAAAAAGTATCGGGACTGAAATTTAATAACGATTTTTATTGCGGATACTCACCTGAAAGAATTAATCCAGGAGATAAAACTCATACTGTTACAAATATTTTAAAGGTCACATCAGGTTCAACCTCGGAAATAGCAAAAAAAGTCGATGATCTATATAAAAGTATCATAACTGCTGGAACGCACTTAGCCCCATCCATAAAAGTTGCTGAAGCTGCTAAAGTTATTGAAAATTCTCAACGTGACATTAATGTTGCATTTGTCAATGAACTTGCAATTATTTTTAACAAACTAGGAATAGATACAAATGCTGTTTTAGATGCAGCTAGTACAAAATGGAATTTTCTAC
Organism: Sulfurimonas sp. HSL3-2; assembly: GCF_039645965.1. GTDB lineage: Bacteria > Campylobacterota > Campylobacteria > Campylobacterales > Sulfurimonadaceae > Hydrocurvibacter > Hydrocurvibacter mobilis. The sequence continues at coordinate 2,178,791 of NZ_CP147917.1, forward strand.
CTTTCCGTCCTGGTTTAGTTGGAGGACACTGTATTGGAGTTGATCCATACTACTTAACACATAAAGCTCAGGAAGTCGGATATAATCCAGAAATAATTTTAGCAGGGCGTAGACTAAATGACAATATGGGGATTTATGTAGCGAACCAGGTTATAAAGCTAATGATCAAAAAAGGTCATAAGATCGAAGGTTCAAATATCCTCATTTTAGGTATTACATTTAAAGAAAATTGTACAGATATACGAAATACAAGAGTTGTTGATGTAATAACGGAACTTAAAGAATTTGGTTGTAATGTAGATATATATGATCCATGGGTTAACAATAAAGAACTTGAAGAAGAGTATAATCTTTCCACTATTGACTTTGATAAAATAAACTTAGGGACTTATGATGCTGTTGTTTTGGCAGTTGCTCATAAAGAGTTCCAAGAACTAAACCTAGATGGGACTACTAACTGTGTTATTTATGATATAAAATCAACTTTAAAATATAGTGATGCTACTCTATAGTTTATTTTAATAGTAATTTTAATCCAAATCTACATGTGTCATATGAGTATTTAACTGAATATCTAGCCAGTTTTAAATAATACTTCGCACGTGTATAATTTTTCTTTTTATAATGTTCTCTCACTCTTGCAAGGTATAAAATACTTTTGCCTTTTCTAATCGCATACTCTGAAGCACCTTGAAGATTTTTTGCGTAGTCAACAGTGTAAAGTTGAGCTTTAAATAACTTGTATGCTGATGCACTCTTAAAAATAGACTCCGAATAGACACGGTAGTTCCCAAGATACTCCTTTATAACGCATACGTTTCCGTATTGTGCTTTAATCATATGAGCAAGTTTATCATGTAGCATCAATGTATGTGGTATATTATAAAAATGTTCGTCCAAACAAGAACGTCTAAACATATTTGAACTGTTGATAATATGGTTTTGCATAATTATATTGTTAATTGTTCCGACAGTCGCATTTTTTCCTTTTGTCTTGCCGATTATTTTTCCTGATTTATCTACAAAATTAACTAGGTGATGTACCATACTGCATTCTGGATGCTTATCTAAAAAATCGACTTGTTTTTGTAGTTTTCCCGGTAACATTAAATCATCTCCATCTAAATGCGCTATATACTCTCCTACAGCCATCTTAGTTGTTTCTATATAATTACCGGTATGTCCTAAGTTTTTCGTTCTATAAATTGGCTTAACTATATTTGGATACTTTTTTTCATAACGTTGTATAATTTCACAGGTTCTATCACTTGAAGCATCATCACCGATAACAAGCTCATACGGCACATTGATCTCTTGATTTAAAATACTTTCTAATGTTTCCTCTATAAAATTTTCTTGGTTATATGTAATAACAGTTATACTTAATTTTATATTATCAGTTTTCATGCTGCTTTAATCCCTGCTCACAAATATATTTTTTTTCCTCTTTATTTTTATTGAATCTTGCCCACTGTTCTTTTGTTGTCGGATTATTCTGTTTTTTGTGATACAGATGGAATGCGTTTGCTACATTTTTACAAGAGTACAGTGTAAGCCCGTATGCACGGAATCTCCAGTCCAGATCCATATCATCAGGCAATGATGACTCCCCGTAACTTTCATCAAATCCGTTAATAGCGACCATATCGTCTCTAAAACAGGAGAAGTTACAGCCGATGAGGCTTGTGTTTCTTTTTCTGTTTGCCATAAAAGTTTTATATATAAACGAATCCGGATCAACATGAATGCCCTGCTCGAACCTTGCATTTCTATCAAACATAAGTTTAAAACCCAAAATAAAATAGTATTTTTCCAAAGTATACGGTTTTAGACTTCCATCTCTAAATTTTTTTGTCAACTCGGCATTTAAGTTCACGCGTCTGCCTGCCAAAACTCTTCCTCTTTGTGCAAGGGCGACATGTCCTTCGACAAAAGTAGAATAAGGAATAATATCACCGTCTAAAAATATAAGGTATTCACCTGAGCTTTTTAGTATCCCGTTGTTTTGCGATCTTGATTTTCTGACACCCGCATCTTCTTGAAACGTATGCTTAACATCCAGCCCTTCAATTGAGTTCACATACTCTTTCATCTCCTGCGCTTCATTATCCTCTGCAACGACCACCTCAAAGTTTTTGTATGTCTGAGTCTTTAATGCCTCGATAATGAGATTTAAAGACTCTATATCTTTGTAAACTGCGATTATTATACTTACTTTCATACCATCTCTTCTAAAATATTTTTCAACTGTATAAACTGCTTCTCATTTGAAAACATCTTTTGACATTTTTCCTGTCCCGCATGTGCTATGTTCTTTTTCAGTTCTTCATTATTTATAAGGCTCTCAATCTTCTGTGCCAGACTCTCATAGTCTTGGTTCTCAAAGAGCAGACCAGTTTTCTCATCATCTATGATCTCCACGACTCCACCGCTGTTTGAACCGATGACTGCCGTACCTACTTGCATCGCTTCGATAAGTACAAGTCCGAAGGTCTCTCGCTTGGATGCCAAGACTACCGCATCACACACTTGATAAAAATGGTGCGGATTTTTCATAAAACCTAAAAAGTGGATATTTTGTTCGATGCCTCTGTTGTTCACGTCACGCTTCAGCTCCTCTAAGTAAGACTCTTTCATCGGATGTCCTACAAAATACGCGTTTACATGTAAGCCTTTTTTGACAAGTACTTCGACCGCTTTAATGAGCAGATGCTGCCCCTTTGCTTCGTTGATACGTCCTACCATACCGACATTAAAACTTTGAGAATCAAATCCGAGTCGTTCTTTTAATTCCACAGCTTCTTTATCATCAAGAAGTTCAGGTTTATCCGATCCCATATAGAGAACCTCTATCTTTGGACGTACGGATTCGGGTATAAAGCGCTCAAGCTGTTCTTTTACCTGATGGGTCACAGGCAGCATCAAAGAGATATTTTTGTAAAGCCATCTATGGTACATATCGTCTTTAAATCTTGTCATCGTCATGTTTCTTGTCTGTACGATGCGAGGTTTACATGTAGAAAGGTTTTTTGCCAGTACCGCGACCAAAAGATCTTTCGTCCAGTGAGCATGAATGATATCTATCTTGTTCTTATCTATGATGTGAGCGAGTTTTTTTGCCGTCATGTAAGTCATCAGTCCGGATTTTCTTTTAACAGCTTCGTATCTGTACGGGGTATCTTTATAGTACTGTTCAAGCTTTCCGTCTACGTTGATAACACTGATGACGTTCATATCATCATCGAGAGCTTTTGCGCTTCTTACCATATAAAGTTCCAAACCGCCAAGATCGGGAGAGAGACAGAGCTCAAGAAGGTTTTTCTTACTCATCTTCTTGCATCTCCAGCATCAATGCATATTTCATATAAGAACTAAAAGCAGATATGACCGCCACATTCCATCCATGAATGCCGTGAAACGCTCCGCCTTTTAATACAAGTGCTTTAAACAGCGCACCCATACCGTGTAAAAATGGATCGAACACACCGACACGCTTGCCCTCTTCATGTGATATTTTAGCCCCTCTGGTTATAAACTTATGCGTGGTCTTTATCATCTGGGAATAATCCTCGTATGAGTAGTGGAGCATGTCCGCATCAAGGTCTTTGACATTTTTTGTCTGCACTCTTGCATGTCCGCCGGCAGTAGAAAAGGCACATTTTTTGCGGTTATAAAGCCGCGTCACACGATCCGGATACCAAAGTTTTATAAAATGTTTTCCGACAAACGTTTTTCTTGCAAATGAAAACGCATCATACGGCGTATTTTCAAGGTCAAGATTTTTAATCGCTTCTATGGCGTTCTTATCGAGTCTTTCATCTGCATCGATGCTGAGTATCCAATCGTTCTTTGCTAAAGGTGCACCGAATGCTTTCTGCGGTCCGTCACCTAAATATGCTTGCTTGACTACTTTCGCACCTAAAGATTCTGCGATCTCGCAAGTCCTGTCACTGCTAAGAGAGTCGACAACAAGGACTTCGTCGCACACTTCTTGAACTGATTTTATGACATCTGTAATATTTTTTTCTTCATTCAAAGTAATTATATTTGCTGTTATTTTCATAAGTGATATTCTATCACAGTAACTATTTGATATAATTGTATTTAGGAGATTTTATGCTTTTTTACCTGATTATCATCTTTATATCCCTCTATCTCTTTATCGTCCTTAAACGTGCACAAAAATACAAATACGACACTTCAAAAGATTATCTCTATAATTTAAAGACAGCCGAACAAGAAGAGATAAAGATCCATAACAGTTCCATAGATATTTCAAATAAGTATAAACAATACGATACACTTTTTTTAAAAATAGACCTTGCATTCCATCCTATCTCATATCTTTTAAAGCCATTCATCGAAATAGAGGGTCAAAAACACTACTTTGAATACGGTGCGCAAGGGATCAGATATATCAACCTGTCACATATCAAAGATCAGCATCTCCGTCTGGAGCAAAGAAATCTAAGGTTAAAAAACGACTATGTAACACTGTATGGATATACAAACAACATAGATCTGTCCAAAAAAATACTTATCTTGGCTCCGCATGCAGATGATGCAGAAATAGCTGCATTTGGAGTTTACAAAAGTGCAAAGGATGTGACTATCGTCACGACAACGATAGGTGAACACGGAGTCTGCAACTACTGTGATATTTATGACGATAAAAGAGAAGCATCTCTCAAAAAAGCCGAACTGCGAACATTTGATGCCTTAAATGTTCCTCTTCTTGGCGATGTCGAGCAGGCAAATTCTTTAACACTCGGTTATTACGGCGGAAGCTTAAAATGGATGCAAGAGCATCCGAATGAAAAGGCCGTTTCACTTGTAAAAGAGTTCGGCGATATGAACCATTTTAGAAAAGTATCTCATTCTCATATACAACTGCCGGAGCATGTCCAACCAAGACACGATTCATTCTTAAATGACCTGGAGATGATACTCTCACAGGTAAAACCCGACTATATCGTCACACCCCATCCTGCCATAGACTCTCATCCCGATCATAAATACACGACATATGCTCTTATTGCTGCCGTTAAAAAAACAGAACTGCCATGCAAGCTACTCACCTATACGAACCACTTAAGTCTAAGCGAGACATACCCCGTTGGACCTATGCATGCAGCCGTAACCCTGCCGCCAAATCTCAGCGACTTCTATTTTGACGGTTTGTACTCGTTTGAGTTAGATACAGATCTGCAAAAAGACAAGTTTTTTGCTCTAGAAGCGATACATGATCTAAGAGATTCACTTGTGTCCATCTCTATAAAAAAAGCCTATAAACAGCTGAATAGAATGATAAAAAGGGCAGTAAGCGGAAAAGACAAAAGCTACTTTAAAAGAGCGGTAAGAGCTAATGAGCTCTTTTTTGTCGTGGAAAGTGAGAACATAGACAGATTATAGATACAGCTCTTTATATCTGTTCACGATCGCCTCTGCTCTAAACTTTTGCGTGTAGCTGTCAAAATCCCATACTTGCTCTTCCGCTATCGTCTCGACTATTTTTTTGGCAAACTCATCTACATTAAAATCGATCATGTATTTTTCAAGATCATCTGTCATAATATCTTTTACTCCGCCTTTTGATCTTGTAGTAACGACCTTTGTGTCACAGGCAAGTGCTTCTATAAGCACCATGCCAAAACCTTCTGCAAACGAAGTCGATGTCAAAAGCGATGCATTTTTAATCCATGGATACGGATTACTCAGCAGCCCTAGAAGCTTTACATGTAAGCCAAGATCAAACTCTTGCAACTTACTTTTGATGTTTTGCATATCGTGTCCGTCACCTACGATGACCAATGGAAGAGTTAGACCATAGTGATCTCTTGCGTATCGGTACGATTCAAGTAAAAAAGAAAGATTTTTATTTGGTGTCACCCTGCCCACACTGATGATATAGTCTCCCTCTATCTCAGGTTTGTATGCATCTGCTTTTTTTCTTATCTCATCGATATCAAGCGGATTGTTCACTACATTTACAGATTTTGCTTTGACCGATGTTATCGCCAACACCTCTTCTATCTTCTCTTTAACACCGCTGGACACACCGGCTAAGTTCTTACCGCTATAGACACATTTGATATAAAAATTGTCCAGCTTCGAACCGTGTTTTATAAATACACTCTCGACCATCTGTACAACACGGTCGTCTTTTATCGGCCAGATGAGTTCAAAAGTACCGTGACCGCGCATGATAATAAGGTCAAACTTCCCAAACTTTTTTTCCAGTTTTTTCAGTTTATATCGAAATACCGGAGCAAAAAGAAGTCCGCTGTATATAAAATACGTGTTTCTAAACACACCGTTTAAGAGCTTTGCAAGAACGCCTAAAACAGCACCGATAACGGTCATATTGAGTGCTTTATCGAGATTGAAATGATGAAAATGCACACTTTGTTTTGGAGTAAATGCTCTTTTTTTGTCTTTAAAATATATAAGATGTGATTCATCTCCGGCATCTGCAAAAGCTTCTGAAAGATTGACAGCCACTCTTTCCATCCCGCCGATCTTTAAACTTCTTACAACAACAGCTACTCGCATAAAAACTCTCCATATTAAAATGTTATAATATCAAATCAACTAAACAAAGCAGGTTAATTTGTCATATAAACTACAACTAAATCCAAAATACCCAGACTTTCAAGAGCATCTGCTAAACATTAAAAATATTTTTAAGAGCTCCGACGAGAGTATCCATAAAGCAAGAAATGAACTCAAGATCATAGAACTAGGCGGGATAAAATGCGTAGTAAAATCTTTTAAAGTACCGCATATCATCAACCGCATCGCTTACACATTTTTTAGAGACGGGAAAGCTAAGAAGTCCTATCTTAACGCTCTTAAACTAAATAACTTACATGTAAACACTCCCGACCCCATAGGCATCATAGAGTTCTTTGAATCTGGACTGCTCAGTGAAAGCTATTTTATATCGGTTTACGAACCATACGATTTTACCATCCGTGAAGTGTTTCACCACAAAGTTGAGAACACGGAGCAGATACTCAAAGAGTTCGCACACTTTAGCTACGACCTGCACCAAAAAGGTGTATGGCACGTAGACTACTCTCTTGGGAACATTCTAATAACAAAAGAAGAAAGTGGCTATAAATTTTCACTTGTCGATATAAACAGAATGGAGTTTAAGAGCATTGCAGGCTACGAAGGGCTAAAGAACTTCAATAAATTCTGGGCAAAAGACAGAAATGACCTTCTTATCATCGCAAAAGAGTATGCAAGACTTGCATCACTGGATGAAGAAAAAGCTATTGCGACAGTTCTTGATGAAGCGACGAAACTTGAAGGCAGAGTCAACTTAAAACGCAAGATCAAAGGTAAAAGCTAAAGTGCTTTTATCGCTCTTTTCACATCTTCAAACATCTCTGCTCTTTTTACCTCATCGTGAGGTATCATATAATGTTTCTGTATCGATTCGTCACTGACACTTTTCCATCTCTTTGAACTTGCAAAAAGAGTATCTGCAAAAAAAGTCACCGTAGGAGTTCCGACAAGTGCCGCTAAATGGTATGTCCCTGTCGAGGTAGAGACAAAAAGTTTAAAACCGCTGGTGAGTTTTGCAAAGTTCACCAAACCTTCTGTTGAGATATAAAAAACCACATCTTCACCGTCTAGTCTCTCTTTGCAGTATTGATAGAGTTTTTGTTCATCGGGACCGAAAGTCATTACTACCTGAATACTCTTTACTTCTAAAGCACTCTTCACTAGCTCGATATATTCATCGACACTCCAATTTGCATCAGACGAGCCTCCAAAGCCCGGATGAAAGGCAATAGTTTCTTTTAATATACCATTAATCTTACAAAACTTTTTATACACTTCGTCTGCATCATCAAACTGCAGAAGCGGTTTTTCAAATTGCAGATCTATATTTGGAAATAATACGCGTGCGAGCTCTAAATTATATTCGAACTCAGCCATTTTCACTTCACTTCTTCGCTGTTTTACACGCTTTGTATAAAAGATCTGCGCTATCTTTGTCGCAGGAGCGATCCGCCTTGGAATACGTGCTAAGAATTGGGCAAGTGCTACACGTGTATTTGAAAAAAGGGTTATGGAAACATCTATCTTTGCAGCATGAAGTTTTTGAGAAAGATCAAATACGGAAGATCTGCCATCATCGACGATCACCTCATCGATAAAATCACATGCACGGGCCAATGGCTCATTTAAAGGTGCTACACAGACTACGACCCTATTCTTGGGATCATACTGTTTTAACACCTTACATGTAGGAAGTGCGGTAATAAAATCACCGAGCTTATCCGTGCGTACAACCAGTATATTCAAGGATCAGTTTACTCCGATCTGGAAGTATTCAAACCCTTCTTTGTTCATCTTCTCTTTATTGAACTGATTACGTCCATCGAAAAAGACAGGATTTTTAAGAAGTCTTTTCATCTCATCGAAGTCAGGGCTTCTAAACTCCTGCCATTCAGTTACAAGGATCATAGCATCGGCATCTTTTAAAGCATCATACTTCGCATCTACGTAAGAAACATTTTCATTGCCTTTAAGATAGAAACTCTCAGCTTCATGACGTGCTTTTGGATCATATGCCACGATCTTTGCACCTCTGCGCGTAAGCTCGTTAATGATAGTAATAGAACTAGCTTCACGCATATCATCGGTCTCAGGTTTAAAACTAAGTCCCCATACTGCGAAAATCTTTCCGTCAAGGTTCTCACCGAATCTTTTTATTACTTTATCCGAGATCACTTTTTTCTGTGCGTAGTTCACCTCTTCTACTGCATCGAGGATGCGAGGCGTATAACCGTTGTCTTTTGCCGTTTTTGCCAAAGCCTGGACATCTTTTGGAAAACAGCTTCCGCCGTATCCGCAACCCGGATAGATAAAACTGTAACCGATACGACTGTCGCTTCCTATACCATTACGTACTTTATTTATGTCTGCACCGACACGTTCACAGATCTGACTCATCTCGTTCATAAAAGAGATCTTTGTCGCAAGCATCGCATTTGCCGCATATTTTGTCATCTCAGCAGATTTGATATCCATAGAGATAAACCTGTCGTGGTGCTTCATAAACGGTGCATAGAGTTCACGCATGATATCTAACGCTTTTTCGCTGTCTGAACCTATTACAACACGATCAGGATGCATAAAGTCATTAATAGCCGCACCCTCTTTTAAAAATTCAGGATTTGAAACTACGTCAAATGGAATATTTACGCCGCGCTTATCCAGTTCGGCTTGTATCGCTGCTCTTACTTTATCTGCCGTTCCCACCGGAACAGTCGATTTATCGACTACCACGATATAGTCCTGCATGCTCTCACCTATCTTTTTAGCCACTGCCAAAACATATTGTAGATCGGCACTGCCGTCTTGTCCCATCGGTGTTCCAACCGCGATAAAAGAGATAAGTGAATTTGCTATTGCATCACCTGCATCCGTCGTAAACTTTAAAGTGCCTTTTTCATAGTTCTCTAAAGTCATATCTTCTAAACCGGGTTCATAAATAGGAATGATTCCTTGGCGAAGTTTTTCTATTTTCTTTTCATCTATATCAACACAAGTAACCTTATTTCCCATCTGTGCAAAACACACACCGCTTACTAAGCCTACATAGCCTGTACCGATAACTGATATCTTCATTAACTTCCCTATTTTATAATTGAGATATTTTAACAAACAATTGTTATAATTTCACTTATATGTAAGCAAAAGGAACTGCGCAATTGAAATTTCAAAACAGGTATACTCAACTTTTTACTGCTATAGCTCTTAGTTTTTCACTTTTTTTTGCAACTAGGGTCTTCTTATATACCTCATATTTTGATTATTTCTCAAACCTGGACTTGAGCGAGACTATTCGTTCATTCATAATGGGTTTTCGTGTAGATGCAGCTATTATCTTCACTTTCACTTCTCTGCTTTGGATCGCCCATCTCCTGCCGTTTAAGTTCACCCTTCATAAGCTTTACAGACAATCCGTCGGTATCATCTGGGGAGTCATAGTCGCAGGGATCATCTTTTTCAATATCGGTGACTCACTCTACTTTGGATTTGTCAACCGCCATATCAGCAACGAATTAAGTGTTATCGGCAATGATGTAGGTATTCTTGTAAATATGGCAAAGGACTATTTTCCGCTTCAGACTATTTTTTCCGTGATCATATTTTTTATCGTCATCTATCTTTTTTATAAGATCTTTACAGGAAAATTGAAAAATACTCATATAAGACAGAGCGAATGGTTTGTCCTTCCTGTCGTTGTCATTATAGCTTTCATCGGCATACGCGGAAAAGTCGACGGCATCTCTTTTAGCACCTCAGACGCATTTGCAGTAAACAAAGTCTCATCCGGAAATCTTGCACTTAACGGATTTTTCTGTTTTTACCGTGGAGGCAACAGACAAAATATCTGCCATGCATCTATGTCGACAACAAAAGCAATCGATACCGTAAAACAAAATCTTAACTCTGACAAAACAGTATATGACAACGCAGGATACCCTTTAATGAGGCATTATAAAGAGCCCGTAAAACAAAAATATAACGTTGTTATAGTCTTGATAGAAAGCTTTAGTGCAAAGTATCTTGATGCACTTTCACACAATGGATACAAAGCAACGCCCTATCTGGATGAGCTTGCAAAAAATGGGATCTTATATACAAACTTCTTTGCAAACGGTCAAAGATCGCTTGAAGGAATCACCTCAATATATACAGGTTTGACACAGATCGTAGGATTTGAAAACTTAGGAGAGGGTCTGGAGCTTTACAACCCGAGCTTTCTAGGAAAACTAGCTCATAAAAACGGCTATACGACAATAGCCATGCAAAGTTCTGACAGAGGATCATTTCGTGTAGACAAGCTAAGTAAACTCGCAGGATTTGAAGATTATTATGGAGCAGAGGACATCCCTCGTACCGGCATCGAAGAGGGAAATCCACATTTTGGTGCATGGGACGGGAATATGTTTCGTTTTCTCTCTTCAAAACTTCATACGATAAAACAACCTTTTATCAGTTTCTGTTTTACTGCATCAACTCACGCACCTTACTATCTGCCGGGCAAGAAATGGGAGATATATCCGCATTCCGCTAACAGTGAACAGGGATTTTTAAACAGCATGTATTATGTTGATTCACAGATCAAAGAGTTTATGCAAAGATCAAAAAAAGAACCTTGGTTCGATAATACGATCTTTATTTTTACAGCCGATCATGTAGGTCATGCCGTTCTAGATAAAAAAGTACAACCAGACTCGAAAGCCAAAGAGAGCCTGCTTCCAGATTTTCATATCCCGCTTATTATCTATGCACCGAAGATCTTTAAACCCCACACCTCATCGATCGTTGCTTCACATGATGATATTTTTCCTTCGATCGTCGACATACTTGGCTGGCAATCTGACTTTACCAGTATGAGCCAATCTCTGTTTGATGCAAGTGCCAAAACAAGATTTGCCTTTGTAAAAAGAGGAAGTACCATTGCCATAACTGACGGAAACGGTTCTGTCGGGTACAACTATAAAGACTTTATTGATGAAAAAGGAAATGTGAGTAAAAACCTTAAAGACCTGCTGCTAGGACTTGATACGGCTGGAGCGAATCTATTGAAAAACTCTAAATGGATGAAACCGTGAGAGAACCGTTTCTTTGGGATGAATACTCAGACCAGCCATACCAGTTAAAAGACAGAAGCTTTAAAAAGATGATGAGAAAGCGTGAGCTTCTCTCACTGATAAAAACTTTTTTAATATCGATTATCGTTTTGCCTGTCTCACTCTTTCTGATGCCCTTTGTAAGACGAAAGACAATCGATACCGATAACTTTTTTGCCATAAGCGTCAATCTGGACAAAGAACCTTCTCTCACGCCGGAGCTTTTAAAGGAGCTTGAAGTAGGACATATCCTTGTACGCTGTAAACTCTGGGAGATGGATAAGCTACAAGAGCTAAACGATTTCATTCTTGCATGCAAGGCTCAAGAAGTCACCGTAAACATTCTTCAAGACCGTGAACACATAGATGACCTCAAACTTCTAGAAGAAGATCTTCGTAAAATATTCAGCAGCTTACCTGCAAAAAGGTTCCAGATAGGCTCGACTATAAATCGTGCTAAATGGGGATTTTTCAGTGTCGATGAATACAACCGTTTTTATAAGATCGCTTACAGACTACAGCAAAACGAGTTTCCAAAGATCAAACTTATCGGAAGCGGAGTCATCGACTTTGAATACCACTTTACGGCACATACTCTCTTTAACTTTGATAACTACAAATATGACGGTGTCGCTTCACTGCTATACGTAGACAGACGCGGTGCACCTGAAAATACACAGATGGGCTTTAATCTTCTTGATAAGATAGCACTGCTGAGCACTATGATCTGGCTCAGTCCAAAAAGTAAAAACCGTCTTTATCTCACCGAGACGAACTGGCCGCTTAAAGGCACTGCACCATACGCACCGACAAGTGAATATGAGTGTGTTGACGAGGAGAGTTATGCGGACTATCTGGTTCGCTACTATCTCTTGGCTTTTGCTTCACAACAAGTAGATGCCGTGTGCTGGCATCAGCTTATTGCTCCAGGATACGGGCTCATCGACAATCGCGAAGGAATAAGAAAAAGAAAGGCTTTTTATGCTTTTAAGACACTTCTTTCATTCATAAAAGGCTCGCAGTTTCTCCGTCTGGATATAAAAAGAGGCTATCATATCCTTCAATGTCTAAAAGATGACAAACTGATCCAGATCCATTGGTCTTTAGAGAAAAAAGTTATAAAGAATGAGGATTACTTTGATGCTTACTCCCGTAACGGTCTAAAAATCACAGATGACGAGATAACTGTATTTACTAATCCTATATATTTACAAATAAAGGATTAGATATAATTTTGCCTATGAACAAGAACTTTTTACATGTACCTGTTTTTATATGGGCAGCATTCATCATATCATCACTAATATTTGTTTTTTTTCCTCAAATAGACATATATATCAGCAACCTTTTATATGATCCAAAATATGGCTTTACCGCAAACGGCACATGGTATGAAAGCATACTTTATAACTCCGTCAAACCTATTGTATTTATAGCTATTGCACTGCCTATTTTGATATGGATATACAATATACTTGTAAAAAAGAATATCCTGAGTATTAATGGAAAAGTCATTGGATATATTCTTTTAGTTATTGCTATCGGACCCGGTCTTATTGTAAACGATATCTTCAAAGAGCATTGGGGGCGTGCCCGTCCTGCACAGACAATTGTATTTGGTGGCCAAAAAGAGTTCACTCCCGCGTATGTCATAAGTGATCAAGGTGGATATTCTTTTAGCAGCGGACACACAGCAGGAGCATTTTTTCTTGTAGCATTAGCTCTTCTTGCAAGAAAAAACAGAGCTTTTTGGATGAGTCTTGCATTTGTTTACGGGATACTTGTCAGCTATGTAAGGATCGCTGCAGGAGGACATTTCTTTAGCGACACGGTCGTCTCGTTTTTTATTGTCTATATCACCTCCTTGATGCTATACGGCATCATCTTTAAAGGAAAAAGCCATACAGTTTCGTAATCAATTAACACAGATCGTCTCTCTTATCTTTTTTAGTTTTATGGTCATGATGGCTATCAGACTTTCACTATACGGCTTTTATACAACAGACTTTGCCGACTTGACTACAGCTGAATTTTTTGCATCATTGTTTATGGGTTTTCGCGTAGATATGATCACGATATTTACCTTTTCTTCGCTTTTTGTCCTGCTTCTTCTTTTTATTAAACAGCCAAAGATCAGAGGGGCAGTCGCACTTCTTTGGGCACTTATATTAAATACAATCTTTGTCATCAGTTTTAGCGATGTACTCTACTACTACTACATCCATAGACACATGTCAAACGAGATATTCAATCTCGGTAACGACACGGATATCATCTACGATATGGCATTTGGCTCTATGCTTCCATACACACTCGGTGCGATTATTCTCTCGATTGTCTTTCTTTACGCGGTCTACAAGATCTTTACAACCAAAACAAAGAACTTTATCACGGGAAAAAAACTTTTTATTACTACTCTTCTTGTCATTCTAGTCGCATTTATCGGTATCAGAAATAACTTTGCTGGAAAAAGTTTCGGCAGCAGCGATGCGTATGCAGTAAATAAAGTCAGCAGCGGGAATCTAGCCCTTAACGGCTTTTTCACAATGTACAGAACTGCTAAATCTCCGGCAAAACACAATCTGATGGATCTGGATGAAGCCGTAAAGATAACTAGAGAGGAACTGCGTTCGCCAAATACTCCGTTTATTGACGACAACTATCCGCTTGAACGTCATTACAGTAAAAAAGAGAGACCAAAATACAATGTAGTCATAGTCCTACTGGAATCTTTCGGTGCAGAACATCTTGACGGATTTACTCACTATAAAGAGCTAAACATCACACCTTACTTTAAGAAGTTAAGCCAAGAGGGACTGAAATTTACAAATTTCTACTCTAACGGTTACCGATCCATATTTGGTATCACCTCTATCTTCACGGGTGTGACTATCCCTCTTGGGTTTGAGTATCTTGGACACGGTTTAGAACTTTCAAAACTCAGTTATCTTGGTAAAGTCGCAAAAGAGAACGGTTACTCAACCGTAGCGATGCAGGCTGCAAACCGTCGTTCATACAGAGTCGATGCCGTCAGCCATGTTGCCGGATTTGACAACTATTACGGTGCACAGGATATGCCTAATGTCGAAACGGTAGACCCGGGCCGTGCACCGCTTACAGGAACATATGATTATAATATGTTCGCTTTTTACCACAAAAAACTAAACGAGATGAAAGAGCCGTTTTTAGGTTTTGCTTTTACGGACACGACGCACTCTGATTACTACCTTCCGAGTAAAAAGTTTGAAAGGTATCCGCATGACCTTAAAAACTATAACGGCTCACTCAATGCCCATATCTATACTGATGATGCCATCAGACGCTTTATGGAAAGTGTCAAAAAAGAGCCTTGGTTTGATCGTACGATCTTTATCTTCACCTCTGATCATGGAAACGGCGATGCGCTCAATCCTATCGCAAGGCAGTACCGTCCGGATGACAAACCGCTGCCAAGCATCGAACACTTTAGAATACCGCTAATCATCTATGCACCAAAAATATTCAAACCTGAAGTGATAACGACATTGGGGTCGCATAATGATATCTTCCCTACAATCGTCGATATGCTTGGATGGGATACCAATATAACGACTATGGGAAGTTCACTGCTAGATAAGGGCATAAAAAACAGATTTGCTTACTTTTTTGCCGGAAACCTTATCGGTCTAGTTACAAACGACGGTTATATAAAATATAATTTTAAACATATCGTCGAAACATCGGCTGATGAGAACAAGACACAAGCGATGAAAAAGATCCTGTTTGCCGTAGATTCAGCAGAAGCAAATCTACTGACAAAGAACAGATGGGTAAAATGAGAATCCTTGTAATCCTTCCAAACTGGCTCGGCGATGCACTCATGGCAACACCTGCTATCGAGTATCTTAGTACTTACTATCCGGATGCTCAGTTTACTTTTGTCGGCAGTTTTGTCTCGATCGAAGCACTCAAATACCATCCAAAATGTGAAAGATATTATGTTGACAAGACAAAAGAGGATGGAAACAGATTTATCAACACCTACAAATTTGCAAAAGAGTTAGGGCAGTTTGATCTGGCTGTGAGTTTTAGAAACCAGCTTCATGCATCCCTTCTGCTTCGATGGACAGGCACCGTCATCTGCTGTGCAAGAAAGTCTTGGCACTCGCAGCTGCTTCTCAGCCACACACCTCCTATATCGACAGAGCAGCACCTGGTACTTCAATACCTCCGTATCGCGACATGCAACATCGACGAAAAACCGACAGATGCGCAGCCGCTTCAGCTCTACATCCAAAAACACCAATTTGAAAAACCGACTCTCGGTATCAATGCGGGAGCGACTTACGGAAGTGCAAAAAGATGGTACCCTGAACGTTTTGCAAAAGTAGCAGCAGAGTTTAACGATAGATTTAATATCGTGATCTTCGGCGGACCCAACGAAGTGGAGATGGCAAAAGATATCGAAAATGAACTCATCCGTTTACATGTAAGTAACTACACAAACCTTGCAGGCAAAACATCCATACAAGAGCTTTGTGCCTACATAGGAGGATGTTCACTCTTTATCACCAATGACAGCGGTCCTATGCATGTAGCTGCTGCATATCAAGTATCGACCGTAGCCATATTCGGACCGACAAGATACAAAGAGACTTCACAATGGAAAAATGAGAAAAGTCTCATCGTCAGACATGAGATGGATTGCTCTCCTTGTATGAAAAGAGAGTGCCCTCTGGGACATCATAACTGTATGAAAGAGATCACGGCAGATGAAGTCATCGATGCCGTAAAATCTATATTATAAATACACGACCTCTTCGGGTTTTACAATGTGAACTTTTTTCTCCAAAGCGTTTTCAAGCACGCTTCTGAGTATCACCTGCTTGTCCTCTTCACCGTGGATCAAGAACACAAGTTTCAGATCATCCATTTTCGATATCCATTCCAGTATCCCGCTTTGATCGGCATGAGCGGAGAAACCGTTGATCGTATGGATATTTGCACGTATTAGTATATCCTCGCCATAGATCTTCACCCATCTTGCACCGTCGACTATATGACGTCCCAGACTCCCGACAGCCTGATAGCCGACAAAGATAACAGAGTTTTTCGGATTCCAAAGTCTATGTTTGAAGTGGTGTAAGATCCGTCCGCCTGTACACATACCGCTTCCGGCAATTATGATAGCACGGCGTTCAATATCGTTTATCGCTCTAGAATCTTCTGCATCAGGCGTATACTGTAAAAGTGCAAAATCAAAGACACTTCCGTTTTCCTCTTTGTTTTTCTGACACTGCAGACTAAGATGATCGACATACTTTCTATAAACATCCGTAGCACGTGTCGCCATCGGAGAGTCTACAAATATCTTACATTCCGGAAGCTCTTTTTTGTCATACATCTCTCTTAAGAGGCAAAGTATCTCCTGCGTACGTTCGACTGCAAAAGAGGGAATGATCACATTCCCCCAATCTTGCAAAGTACTTATGATGACCTTTTTAAACTCGACGATACTGTCATCGATATTTTTATGATCCCTGTCTCCGTAAGTAGACTCCACATATAAAAAGTCGGCATGTGTGCATTTTTGCAGGTTCGGCATCACCATATCGTTGTCGTTTCCGATATCTCCGGAAAAGACTATAGAGTACTCGACACCGTGTTCCATATATTTTATCTCGATGAATGCCGATCCCAAGATATGTCCAGCATCCCTGTATATCACCTTCACGCCTTCGCAAAGAGCTATCTCTTGATCATACTCGACATATCTCCAAGGAAGTTCAAAAGCATTCTTTACATCCTCTTCCAGATAAAGAGGTCCTGTGACAGTATCCTCTTTCCCGCGACGAAGTGCTTTTTTGAGCTGAGTCTGATAATCTTGATACATGATCTTCGCGCTGTCAAGCAAAATGACTTCTGCCAGATCCCGAGTAGGCATCGTAGCGACAATATTCCTCTCAAACCCCTCTTTAACAAGTTTCGGTATACGCCCGACATGATCAAGATGTGCATGAGTGACAAGCAGATACTCTACACTACTAGGCTCAAAGCCAAACGGCTCTCTGTTTTTATCCTCTTCACGACCCTGAAACATACCACAGTCTATAAGGATGTTAGGTCCGCCCTCAATACTTAAAAGATGACATGAACCGGTAACTACTTCTGCAGCTCCGTAAGATGTAACTGTTGCCATTTTATCCCTTTTGTTTTTTTTCTACTGCTACGATATTTTGGATCGTTTTTATAACGCTGTCAGGATTAAGACTCATCGAGTCTATACCGAGATTTACTAAAAACTCCGCGACCTCAGGGTAGTCAGAAGGGGCTTGTCCGCAGATACCGCTGTGACGCCCGTTTCTCTTCGCTCCGCTTACAGCCATCTCTATCATCTTCATAACCCCTTCGTCTCGCTCTTCATAGTCAAACGCGACTATCTCAGAGTCTCTGTCAACACCGAGTGTAAGTTGAGTCAAGTCGTTACTTCCTATACTGAATCCGTCAAATATCTTACTAAACTCATCTATGAGTATCACATTGTTTGGGATCTCACACATCACATATACCTCAAGTCCGTTTTCACCGCGCACAAGACCGTACTTCGCCATAGTATTTAGTACGTCTTGTCCCTCTTTGACGCGTCTGCAAAACGGTATCATCAATATAACGTTTGTGAAGCCCATCTCGTCACGGACCCTCTTCATCGCCGTACATTCAAGTCCGAAGCCCTCTTCATATGCCGGATGTGCATAACGGGACGCTCCTCTAAAACCGATCATAGGATTTGCCTCTTTAGGCTCAAAGATCTCTCCGCCTAAAAGTGCTGCATACTCGTTACTCTTAAAATCACTCATACGAACGACACAGGGGTTCGGATATACAGAAGATGCGATCGTCGCAACTCCTTCACTGAGTTTTTGTATAAAATACTCTTTATAATCCATATCATTCCCCACAAGAGCCGCGACCTCTTTTTTTGTAGCGTCATCAAGCTTTTGGGGATGAATAAGTGCCATAGGATGTACTTTTATGTATTCGTTAATGATAAACTCCATGCGTGCGAGTCCTACGCCGTCTACCGGCAATGAAGAGAGTGAAAAAGCAAGATCGGGATTTCCTAAGTTCATCATGATCTTTGTTTTTGTCTTTTCTAAAGTCCCAAGATCGGTTCTTTGGATCTCATATTCCAAGGCGCCGTCATATACATAGCCGTTTTCACCCTCGACACAGCTGACCGTGACCTCATCATCGTTATTCAGAACCTCCGTAGCATTGTCCGCACCTACGATTGCGGGGATTCCTAGCTCACGGGAGATAATTGCCGCATGACAAGTCCTGCCGCCTTTGTTGGTGATGATAGCTGAGGCTATCTTCATGATCGGCTCCCAGTCAGGCGTTGTCGTATCCGCAACTAAGACTTCCCCCGCTTTAAACTCATTGAGCTTACTGGTATCTTCTATCTTATGAACTTTCCCCGTAGCGAGTTTTCTTCCGACTGCTCTGCCTTCGACTAAGACCTGTGACCTGCTTTTTAAACTGTATGTCTCGTAAAAAAGTCCTTTATTTTTTGATTCTACGGTCTCAGGACGGGCTTGGACTATATATATCTCTCCGTCATCACCGTCTTTTGCCCACTCCATATCCATAGGCTTGCGGTAAGATGCTTTTTTAGAGTAGTGATCCTCTATCTTTATCGCGTAATCAGCCAAGACCATCACATCCTCATCGCTGATACAAAACTGCTTTCTTTGATTCTCATCAACTTCGATGTTCTTGGTATATTCAACAGCGATATTATTGATATTGATCTCATCGTTAAAGACCATCTTCAGCTGTTTTCTTCCTATCCTTCTATTTAGAACTGCACGGTATCCGGCATTGAAAGTCGGCTTATGAACATAAAAACTATCCGGGTCTATCGTTCCCTGTACGACGTTTTCGCCCAGACCGTAAGCACCGTTTATAAATACGACATCACTAAATCCGCTTTCAGTATCGATACTGAACATAACACCGCTTGATGCTTTGTCACTTCGGATCATCTTCATAACTGTGACACTGAGATACACTTTTAGATAATCAAACCCGTTATCAAACTTGTAGTGGATAGAGCGGTCGGTAAAATTAGAAGAGAGACAACGCTTATACGCATCTAGTAGTTCTTCATCGTTTGAGATGTTGAGATAAGTGTCATTTTGACCTGCGAATGAAGCTTCAGGAGAGTCTTCGGCTGTTGCTGAAGAGCGCACGGCAAGTGAGATATGTTCGCCGTATTCATCGCGGAGCAGTTTGAAGCCTTGCAGTATTTCAGATTTAAGGTCATCGGGAAGAGTACAGTTATATACTATCTCACGACATCTTTTCCCGCGTTTTTGCAGTTCATCTACATCATCGGGATCTATATCGTCAAGCAGTTCATGAAGATCTTTATTGATATCGTTATAATCAAATATATAGGTATATGCTTCGGCCGTAACGGCAAATCCATTTGGGACTTTAACTCCCTCTGCCGTAAGGTTTTGGTACATCTCTCCGAGTGAAGCGTTCTTACCGCCGACTAAAGCTACATCTTCTATACCCAATTCATTGAAAAATTTGACATACTTAAAAGACATGATCTACTCCTTTTTATGATTAAATAACGGTTCCCCTTTTTTCTCATACCACTTGGTTATATATGCCCATGCTTCTTCCGCGTTGTCCACGATATGAAAGATATCTATATCACTATAGGAGATGACACCCTCTTCACGTAAGAACTCAAGATTAACAGCTCTGTTCCAAAAATATTTTGATACCAAAACGATGGGAATAGCTATAGACTTTTCTGTCTGAACAAGTGTTAATATCTCAAAAAGCTCATCGAACGTTCCAAATCCGCCGGGATAAACGACCAGTGCTTTTGCACGGTTAAGAAAATGGAGCTTTCTAATGGCAAAATAGTGAAACTGAAAACAGAGTTCGGGAGTTATATAGGGGTTTGGAAACTGTTCGTGAGGAAGATTGATATTAAGACCTATCGATTTTGCACCGACATCAAATGCACCGCGGTTTGCAGCTTCCATGATCCCGGGTCCGCCTCCGGTCATAATAGTGACACGGCAATCATCGGCACCTTTGCCACTGCTGCCGACAAGTGAACCAAACTTTCTCGCATCATCATAATAGACACTTTTTTCAAGCATTCTTTGAGCTGTGTTCATCTTTGAACGAACCTCTTGGCTTGAAGGATTTTTATCAAGCTCTTTTTGAAGCTGATTCAACTTTTTCTTTGCTGTTTTATATTCTACCGCTCTAGAACTTCCAAAAACACCTATCGTATGTTCTATACCCAGTCTGTGCATAACAAGCTCTGCTTTTAGATAATCAAGCTCAAGACGTATCCCTCTTGCTTCATAGGAGTTCATGAACCCCATATCTTCAAGTGCTATTTTATAGCTGTCACTTTCTACCAGCTTTTTAACCAGCTCTTCTGCATGAGGATCCTCTTTTACAGATTTAGGATGCCGCCACGGCATAGTCTCGTTGATATGATTATTTTTATCACTCAATACAAACTCCTACAAATGAATGTAAAGTCATTATACTATGAAATTTGTTTATAATCTTTGAAAATTAAGGGATGGATAAAGAGAGAAAGAATCAGTGTCTCATTTATAGAGACAATGATCTAAAAGTTATTAGAATTGAAATTTAAAACCTACATATGCAGAACGGTTATAGTTCTTGTCGACTGTCGTTCCCGAGATATCATAATTTGTATCAAGAGATCTGTATCCAAGAGTAATACGACCATTTTGTATAATCTCGACATCAAAATTAACACGATACTCTAAAAAGTTTTTTGCATCGTTCATACATAAGACTTCAGGAGCATAGTAAACGCTACCGCCTAAATAAAGAGGTACTGTAGTATCAATAGGAAGTCTATATCCCGCTTCGACACCTAAAGGGATCGATGTGAAATCACGTGTACTTGTACCGATTTTCGCTTGAGTATAGTTTGCTTTTACACCAAGACCAAGTGATAATCCGCTGTTTGAGACCTCTTTTTTCATTAAAAAGTTCAGTTCATAGTAAGCATGATCATTTTTAGTGAAATCACCATGATCTTCATTCCCTTTTAAATATCTAGCACCTAAAAAGACGGTATTCGGCTCAACCGTATCATTGAACTGACCCATATCTAAATGAGCACCAACCTCTAAGTCTTTGTCATTTATATTGATATCAACGCCATGCATAGCAAATGCAGCAGCTACACTCACACTGAGTAATCCAAGTTTTTTTAACATAATTTGCCTTGTATCTTTTGAATTGTCTTTGTCGTACTTTTGCCATCGACAAAATCGACTAATCTCAGTTCACCAGCAAATTCAGTTCCAACTACATCTTTTCCTTCGTAATCTCCACCCTTTACCAAGACATCAGGAGATATCATCTTTATAAGCTCATACGGAGTGTCTTCAGTAAAAGGAACTACATAATCAACTGCCTCAAGTGCTGCCAATATATAAGCTCTGTCTTCAGCCATATTTACAGGACGACTTTCACCTTTTAGACGACGGACCGATTCATCTGAATTGAGTCCGACTATAAGTACATCTCCAAAACTTTTTGCGACCTGCAGATACTTCACGTGTCCTACATGTAAGATATCAAAACAGCCGTTTGTAAAAACGATCTTTTTACCGTTCATCTTACAGCGTGAGACAATCTTGTCTATATCTTCAAAACTTTTTATATGTGCATCAGAACTACTTTTATGCAGAGCCGCCTCATACTCCTCTATCTCATCAAGAGTGACCGTAGCAGAACCGATCTTTCCTACTACTACTCCCGCTGCCAGGTTTGCAAACTTACAGCTTTCACCTATAGTTTTACCCGCACTTAGCGAATATGCGATAGACGCTATTACAGTATCACCCGCACCGGTGACATCATAGACCTCTTTTGCGACAGTAGGAAATTTTTTTACACTGTCATCAAATATCGCTATACCGTCTTCACTCAAAGTGATCATCGAAATATTGAGTTCACACTCGTTTTTAAGTTTTAAAAGTGCATCTTTTAAAGCTTCATCACTGTTTATATCTATCTTTGTAGCAAGAGCTGCCTCTTTTTTATTTGGGGTTAAAAGGTATGCACCTTTATACTTTGCGTAATCGCTCCCTTTCGGATCGACTAAAACTTTTTTACCCATTTCCCTAGCTATTTTGATCACACCCTGACAAAGAGACGAAGTCAACACTCCCTTCCCGTAATCAGAAAGTATTATCGCATCATATAAAGAGATAGATTTTTCTAAAGAAGCGAGTATCTTGCTTGTAGATCTCTCATCGATCGCATCTTTACTCTCTTTGTCATAACGGAGGACTTGCTGCGACACTGCTATAACACGACTCTTCTTACTCGTTTTACGTCCTGTTTGTAAAACTAGGTCATCTGTTTTCACACCGATGCTTTGAAGCATTGCAGTAAGCTCTTTTCCGTTGCTGTCATCTCCGATAACACTGCTAACACTTACGTTAGCACCAAGTGTAACAAGGTTATTGATAACATTACCGGCCCCACCCAAAACTGTCGTCTCTTTTGCGATATCGACGACCTGTACAGGTGCTTCAGGAGAGATACGTTCACAGCTTCCCCACAGATAGTGGTCAAGCATCAGATCACCGATGACTAAGATATTCGGTTTTGCACTTTTTAAAATTTCCATCTATTTTTTCACTTCCGTTTGATATAAACGTTCGATCTCTGAGATATACGCTTTTATCCCGTCTTCCATCTCGTAAGCCGGCTCGTAGCCCAAGCCTTCTCTTGTCTCTTCGATATCCGCTTCCGTATGGAACTGGTATCTTCCCACAAACGGATTAGGAATATATTCACACTCCAATGCAGTTCCCAGTTCTCGCTGCAGGATATCCACGATATCCTGAAAACTTCTTGCTTTTCCCGTACCGACATTGTAGATTCCGCTTTTTTTAGGCTGCATCGCTTTTATATTCGCCTGAATGATATCTTCGATGAAGATAAAGTCGCGAAGTATCTTGTCGCTTCCTTCAAAAAGACGCGGATTTTTTCCTGCAAGTATCTGATGACCGAACTGCAGTACCATAGAAGCCGTCGTATTTTTAAAATACTCTCTCGGACCGTAGACATTGAAATATCTCAGTCCCACAATAGAAATATTTGTTTTAGCCATATACTCACGGCTTAGATAATCCATACTGAGCTTAGAAAATCCATATACATTCTGAGGTGCTTCGCGTCCTACGCGCTGAGGAGAAGCAGCATCACCGTAAGTCGCTGCAGATGAAGCATAGATCATATTTGCATTATGAGCGACAGCAAGATCAAGCAGGTCTTTATATGCATTTACATTGGTTTTTATCATAAGATCTTGTTCTAACGCGGTCGTATCAGATATAGCAGCTTCGTGAAATATATAATCAAATTTGTAATTTTTTTCTAGGTCTTTTAAAAGCTCTTTATCGTTAATGTCTCCGCTGATCACCTCACCCGTAAAACCTATCAAATTTTTAAAATGTCCAAAACTTTTTAGGTTTCCGTTTGAAAGAGTCTCTCCGCTTCTGAAACTGTCCAGAACTACGACTTTCGCATCCGGATGATTATTTTGAAAGTAAAATGCCAAGTTAGAGCCGATAAATCCTGCCCCGCCTGTAATTAAAATAGTTTTATTTGTTAATTCATCGTCAATGTATCGCATCTTCACACTCTTTATAATAAATTTAAGACAAATGATACCAAATCCCTCATTAACAGTCATTTAAGAGTTAAAATATTATAATAGGTGTGAAAATTTTAATCTTTGGAGAAAAGAATATGAAAAAAATCGTTACTGCTTCTGTAATAGCTGCTGCTGTTGCTTCAACTTTAATGGCTGCTGCTGTTGATCCAGCTAAATGTGCTGGTTGTCATGGTGCAAGCTTTGAGAAAAAAGCTCTAGGTCAATCTAAAATCGTTAAAGATATGACTCATGCTGAGATTACAAAAGCTCTTAAAGGTTATAGAGATGTTCCAGGTTTCGGACACTCTCCAGCAAAAGGTGCAATGGCTGGTCAAGCTAAAGCATACACTGACGCTGAGCTAGAAGCATTCGCAAAAACTATCGGTAAATAATTTTTTACTACCTTCTACCTAAGGTCTTCTTAGGTAGAAAACTTCTTTCTATAAACTTCATCACTTTACTTTTCATCACAAACTGATTATAATCGTTAAAAAAGATTAGGAGTGTGATATGAACAAAGCTATTTTTTTACTTGTAAGCGTATCGATATCAATGTTTGCAGAAGACGGAGCGTCTATTTATGCACAAAACTGCCAAAACTGTCATGGTGATGATGGCAAAAAAGCGGCTCTCAACAAAGCAGCACCCATAGCAGGATGGGATAAAGCAAAGACTATTGAAGCGCTTAACGGCTATAAAGACGGTTCAAGGAATACAACAGGTCTTGGGAAGATCATGACTCCAAAGGTCAAGACATTAACGGATGAGCAGATAAGTGCTGTATCTGAATATATAGCTACTCTAAAGTAATATATCACTCAGGCGTGTAGTGCTTCTTTTTTAGCTCGTCACGCTTTTTTTGCTGTGATACAGCGTCGTTAAGTTCCTCTTCTCCGTCGAACTTGACGGCATTTAAAAACTTCTCTTCATCATCGAACTGTCCACTTTTTATGCCCCATAAAAAAGCTACGAGTGCAATACCGCCTAAAAATATTGAAACGCCGAGCATCATTGCTATTACCCAAGAATCCATCCATTCTCCTTTTTATTTATCTCGAAAACCAAAACGTATTCTCATGGAATTACCCACGACAAGCAGTGAACTAAACGACATAGAGATAGCGGCTATTAATGGTATGATATAGCCGGCCATTGCAAGCGGAATAGTTATCGCATTATATAAAAGAGAGATAGCCAAGTTTTGTTTTATCATAAAATATGTCTTTTTAGATACTTTAAATGCATCGTTAAGACTTTTCAATGAATCATTAAGCAGTACGACATCACTCACATCTATTGCAATATCACTGCCATTGCCCATTGCAATACCGATATCAGAAGTCGCAAGTGCGAGTATGTCATTCACACCGTCCCCTGCCATAACAACGACTTTTCCATTTTTGTGCAGAGCATCGATATATGATGATTTTCCCTCTGGAGTCAGTTCCGATTCTACTGTGTCTATACCTACATCTTCTGCGATCTTTAGTGCGCTTCTCTTATGATCACCCGTCAGCATGATCACTTCTATACCTTGAGCTTTTATGGCTTTAATGCTTTCTTTCGCATCATCTCTTGGAACATCGAAGAGTTCATACTTGGCGACGACAACTCCGTCATATGCAAAGTAAAACTCACTGTATTCACCTTTTGCATCCACTTCTAAGCCTTCCCTTTGCATCAACTTTGCATTACCGCCTATTACTTTTTTGCCGTTCAATATAGCACTTATTCCAAGTGCCGGAATCTGTTTGACACTATCAAGTTCTATATGATCTATATTCTCTTCATATATAAACTCGCTGACACCTTTAGCTACAGGGTGTTTAGAGTTTTGAACTAAAGAGTAAAGAAAAGACTTCTCAAACTCACTATGGACATGTTCTTTAACGACTTTGGGTCTGCCTTGAGTGATCGTTCCCGTCTTATCTAAAACAAGCGTGGTAGCTTTTGCCATGGTCTCCAACTGTGCAGCCTGTTTAAAAAGAATCCCTCGTTTTGACGCTATCCCTAGTCCGACCAATGTAGCTACCGGAGTTGCCAGTGCCAGTGCACACGGACAAGCTATGATGACCACTGAGATACCGACCATAAAAGATGTTTCAAAACTATGTGGCCAAAACCACCAGACAATAAATGTGACAAATGCCAGTATCAAGATTATCGCCGAAAAATATTCGGACAGAGTATTTGCCAGCTGTTGAATGCGAGGCTTTTTACTCATCGCCCCTTCTAAAAGAGAGACAAGGTTAGATAATGTAGAATGGGCAAAGTCTTTCGTCGCTTTGTACTTGATATCTGCATCTATACTGATAGTTCCGCTTATTATCTTATCGCCGCTTTGTTTATAGATCGGCTCACTTTCACCTGTCAGATTCGACTCGTCAAAGTTACCCTCTCCGCTTACTACTTCACCATCAAGTGCAACTCTCTCACCTGAACCGACTACGATGATATCAGCGACTTGAACATCGTTAATATTTTTTGATACGATCTTACCCTCTTCAATCACTTTTATACTGCTAGGGATATGATTGCTCATAATATCTAAAGTATCTGCAACACTTTTCTTGCTAAGGATCTCTAAGAACTTTCCTATCAAGACAAAGGTAATGATCATAGTTACAGAGTCAAAATATGCTTCACCACGCTCAAATATCGTGATATAAATTGAGTATAGATATGTTAAAGTCGCACCTGTAGCGACTAAGATATCCATATTTACAGCTTTTGTCTTGATCCCGAAGTATGCACCCCTGAAAAAGATCCATCCACTGTAAAAAAGGACAGGAGTAGCAAGGAAACCCTCTGCAATATTTAAAATCGTTTTTATATCCTGCGTTATGCCGGTAAAATATCCTGCATACTGAGCAACCGCAATCCACATAACGTT
Organism: Sulfurimonas sp. HSL3-2; assembly: GCF_039645965.1. Taxonomy (GTDB): domain Bacteria; phylum Campylobacterota; class Campylobacteria; order Campylobacterales; family Sulfurimonadaceae; genus Hydrocurvibacter; species Hydrocurvibacter mobilis. The sequence continues at coordinate 2,206,080 of NZ_CP147917.1, forward strand.
CATCGTAGCAAATATTGCAACTGCCATGCGCAGGTAATAATCCTGTCGTTCTTTATTTGCTCTAACTTCCTGTAGGGTTGCATCATAAGGGAAAGCGTTATAACCAATGGCACGTATCATGTCTATGATAGAGGAGAGCTTCAAGACATCATCTGCCCAAACTATCTTAGCTTTATTGTTTGTATAATTGATATCAGCACTGATCACACCCTCCATCTTATGCAGGGCTTTTTCATTCAACCAGACACATGCAGCACAGTGTATTCCCTCTATGATCAAAGAGACTTCACTAAAACCGTCATCATTGACAGTTACAAACTTATCATAAAAGGCGGGGGAGTTGAAATTTGCTGAATCTTCATACTGCTTAGTAGGCGGAGTCAGTGCAGTATTACCGACCTTGTCATAAAAATTTTCAAGTCCTTGGTCTTTAAGCAGATGATAGACACCCTGGCATCCCTTACAGCAAAAATATTTCTCACCGTCGACTATCATCACATCTTTGTTGAATTCAAGATGACAGTGCGTACAACCTACTTTATCAGACAATTTCAAACTTTCCGAGAGATCTGTTTTTCGATAACTCTTTATATGGGAGTATCTCTCCGTTCATGCAGATATAGACACCGTTTTGTTTACAGCACTTCGCATATCCCACAGCCATACCGAAATTCACACTCGCTTCTACCTTATCTATCTCAAACGGTTTCATCGCTCCTGTCAATATGATGATCCTGTCGTCAAATACTGTTTCTAAGAATTCGGCAGTAAGCTCCATCGTATCTGTCCCATGAATAATTATAAAGACTTTCTCTTCATCTGCATGGATGATATTTGCAAGCATCTTTCTATCTTCCGTGGTAAATTCCAGACTATCTTTATAAAGTACTCCGGCCATATCGATAGACTCTATAAAACTGCTCATCATCACATCTAGAGCATCATTATCAAACGGTACTTCCATATGTCCGTTTAACTCATTATAACGCTTGTTAAATGTACCACCGGTGTTTAGTATCTTCATCTGTATATCTCTTCCAATTTATGAACTATTTTTACAGCTTTTGAATCTGTGACTTCGTTATATTCATCAAAAAAGTATGTACTCTCTACTCCAGCTTTTAAAGCAGCTTCGATGTCCCTTTCGTTATCTCCGACCATTATAGAGTTTTTCAAATCGATATCAAACTCTTTTTGCGCCTCAATAAACATCCCTATATCCGGTTTTCTGCATTCACACACACCACTTATATCTGGATGATGAGGACAATAATAAACTTTATCTACTATTATATTATTTTTTGCAAACTCTGCTGTCATCCATGATGTCAGAATATCAAACTGTTCATGTGAATAATAACCTCTAGCGATTCCTGATTGATTAGTAACGACTATAATCAGATAACCTTTCTCTTGAAAATAACGGCAAAGATCAAATATCCCCTCTATAAACTCAAAATCCTCTATCTTGTGCAGATAATTAATCTCTTTGTTTATAACTCCATCACGATCAAGAAAAAGTGCTTTATTAGCCATAGATTACTTTACACCATCCGAAAAGATCTCTTTTTCAATAATATCACATAGAATATGACCGATTAAGATGTGTGATTCTTGAATACGCGGAGTGTCATTTGACGGCACCACTATAGCTATGTCAGCCATCTGGGCCATTTTTCCTCCATCACGACCTGTTAATGCAACAGTCATGATCCCTTTCTCTTTTGCACTCTCAAATGCATTAATAATATTTACAGAGTTCCCAGATGTAGAGATACCGATAAAAATATCACCCTCTTGTCCCATACCTTCTAACTGACGAGAAAAGACTTTATCATACCCGTAATCATTACCGATCGCCGTAAGGTTAGATGTATCGGTAGTAAGTGCAAGCGATGGCAAAGAAGGCCTGTCAAAACCGTAACGTCCAACAAGTTCTGCTGCAATATGCTGAGCATCTGCAGCACTTCCACCGTTACCGGCGATGATAGTCTTTTTACCGTTTTTATAGATCTCCACACACTTAGAAGCGACTTTTTCAATTATATCTATAAGTGCTTCGTTCTCATATATTTTCTGCTTTGTCTCATATGAAGATCTGATCTGATTTTTTATATATTCTTTCATCGTTATTCCATAAGTTTTAATAACTGTATTGTATCAAATCCACAGTTAATTAAATGGTATTCATTAGAAATAAGTATAAAAAAATAAAATAATAATGTATTTAAGATTTATATTGTTAATTATAAGATTTAAAAGTGATTGAAATATGAAGTAGTAAATCCGATAACTAGGCGGCGACCTACGTTTCCACACCTGAAAGGTGCAGTATTATCAGCGATGGGAGGCTTAGCTTCTGGGTTCGGAATGGGGCCAGGCGTTTCCCTCTCTCTATAGCCACCTAGACAATCGGATATAAAAGCACCTAGATGCGCTTATATCCAATTGCTATGGATTTACAGGGGGTTTAGTATTGTTAAAGTCAACAGGTCGTATTACAACAACAGACCACTTTGCTTACACTAAGTAAGGCAGTGAGCTAAAAAAAAGACGAACGTACTATTAGTACTGGTCAGCTAAACAGATTACTCTGCGTACACATCCAGCCTATCAAGCTTGTAGTCTTCAAGCGTACTTCAGGGAAAGTTCATCTTGGAGTTGGCTTCCCGCTTAGATGCTTTCAGCGGTTATCACATCCGTGCGTAGCTACCCAGCGATGCTCTTGGCAGAACAACTGGTGCACCAGTGGCACGTCCAACCCGGTCCTCTCGTACTAGGGTCAGCTCTCCTCAACTTTCCTACGCCCACGGAAGATAGGGACCGAACTGTCTCACGACGTTCTGAACCCAGCTCGCGTACCGCTTTAAATGGCGAACAGCCATACCCTTGGGACCTGCTCCAGCCCCAGGATGCGATGAGCCGACATCGAGGTGCCAAACCTCCCCGTCGATGTGAGCTCTTGGGGGAGATCAGCCTGTTATCCCCGGCGTACCTTTTATCCTTTGAGCGATGGCCCTTCCACACAGAACCACCGGATCACTATGACCGTCTTTCGACTCTGCTCGACGTGTATGTCTCACAGTCAGTCCGGCTTATGCCATTATACTCTACGGTGGATTTCCAACCCACCTGAGCCGAACTTTGTAAGCCTCCGTTACTTTTTAGGAGGCGACCGCCCCAGTCAAACTACCCACCAGACATTGTCCTCGCACGAGATAATCGTACCAAGTTAGCTATCAGAATATTCAAGGGTGGTATCTCAACGATGCCTCCGTAGACACTGGCGTATCTACATCAACGGCTCCCACCTATCCTGCACATGAATATCCCAATAGCAATGTCAAGCTATAGTAAAGGTGCACGGGGTCTTTCCGTCTTTCCGCGGGTAGGAGGAATTTTCACCTCCACTACAATTTCACTGGATCCCTGGTTGAGACAGCTCCCATCTCGTTACGCCATTCATGCAGGTCGGTATTTAACCGACAAGGAATTTCGCTACCTTAGGACCGTTATAGTTACGGCCGCCGTTTACTTGTGCTTCAATTCAATGCTTCGCAGAGCTAACAAATCCTTTTAACATTCAAGCACCGGGCAGGCGTCACACCCTATACATCCTCTTACGAGTTAGCAGAGTGCTGTGTTTTTGGTAAACAGTCGGGAGGGACACTTTGCTGCGACCTTTTCTTGCTCCAAGAGTAAATCTCTTCACAATAAAGGCACACCTTATACCGAAGATACGGTGCTAGTTTGCAGAGTTCCTTAACCAGGGTTCTTCCACGCGCCTTAGAATACTCATCTCACCCACCTGTGTCGGTTTACGGTACGGGCAACGGCTGTTCTCGCTTAGAGGCTTTTCTCGGCACGACAGTATCAACGATTCAACTCGCTCTCCGAAGAGATTGAATTGCCTGTAAGATCTCGGAATATTGCAGCACGGATTTGCCTATGCTACTTCCTACGTCCTTCGACCCACTATTCCATCAGTGAGCTCGTTTAACTCTATGCGTCCCCCCATCACTCAAATGAACAACCGTCGGTATCGGAATATTAACCGATTTGCCATCGTCTACCCCTTTCGGACTCGACTTAGGTCCCGACTAACCCTACGATGACGAGCATCGCGTAGGAAACCTTGGGTTTACGGCGAAGGGAATTCTCATCCCTTTTATCGCTACTCATGCCTGCATGCTCACTTCCAAGCGCTCCACCACTCCTTACCGGTATGGCTTCTACGCTGCTTGGAACGCTCTCCTACCACTCATAGTAAACTATGAATCTAGAGCTTCGGTGTACATCTTAGCCCCGTTATATTTTCGGCGCAGAATCGCTAGACCAGTGAGCTGTTACGCTTTCTTTAAAGGATGGCTGCTTCTAAGCCAACCTCCTGGTTGTCACAGCAACTCCACATCCTTTTCCACTCAGATGTAACTTTGGGACCTTAGCTGCTAGTCTGGGTTGTTCCCCTCTTGACGATTGATTTTATCACCCACCGCCTGACTCCCGAGGTTGCACATACAGTATTCGGAGTTTGATAGGGTTTGGTACCGCGGTAGGCAGCCCTAGCCCTGTCAGTGCTCTACCCCTGTATGCTAATGCTCGAGGCTATACCTAAATATATTTCGGAGAGAACCAGCTATCACTGAGTTTGATTGGCCTTTCACCCCTATCCACAAGTCATCCCGAGACTTTTCAACGTCAATGGGTTCGGTCTCCACTGGCTCTTACACCAGCTTCAACCTGCTCATGGATAGATCACTCAGTTTCGGGTCTGCAGCATCTGACTATGTCGCCCTATTAAGACTCGCTTTCGCTACGGCTTCGCGTTCGCTTAACCTTGCCAGATACCACAACTCGCAGGCTCATTATGCAAAAGGCAGTCCGTCACACTTATATATAATAGTGCTCCGAATGATTGTAAGCCATAGGTTTCAGGTTCTATTTCACTCTGCTCACCGCAGTTCTTTTCACCTTTCCCTCACGGTACTGGTTCACTATCGGTCTGGTAGTAGTATTTAGGATTGGAGGGTGGTCCCCCCTGCTTCAGTCAAGATAACACGTGTCCCGACCTACTCTGGATCCTGCTAGCTTATCGTCGATTTCGATTATGGGGCTATCACCCTCTATGGCCACTCTTTCCAAAGTGCTCATCTATCGACTCAAATGCCGTATGCAGTCCGCAACCCCAAGTGCAAGCACTTGGTTTGTCCTAATCCCATTTCGCTCGCCGCTACTATGGGAATCTCGTTTGATTTCTCTTCCTTTGGGTACTGAGATGTTTCACTTCCCCAAGTTCGCCCCCCGTAGGGTAACATGACTCGCGCCATGCTGGGTTGCCCCATTCGGATATCCCCGGATCAAAGCTCTTTGGCAGCTCCCCGAGGCTTTTCGCAGCCTAATACGTCCTTCATCGCCTCTACCAGCCAAGGCATCCACCTATGGCCCTTAATATCTTTTTTCTAAGTTGATCTATTTCTAGATCGTGCGCTCACTGCCTTACTTAACATAAGACAGTGATCTGTTGTAGTTGTAATTTCAATCCATAGAATCGCTTCTATTTCTTTACTTTAGTTGACTTTAACAATAATAATTTAATGAACTTCTTAGACTTAAAAGTCTAACACTAAACCTACATCTAGGTCTGGTGTTAAACTTCATAATGAAAAGATGGTGGAGAATAGCGGGATCGAACCGCTGACCTACTGCGTGCAAGGCAGTCGCTCTCCCAGCTGAGCTAATTCCCCATCAAGTAATCATAATATAGCCTGATCACTCAGGACTAAGCAAGTAAACAACTTAATAACTAACATCTCGTGTGAGATTTTCTTTGTATTGCATCTAAGAAACGAATCTTAATGCTTACTCTAGAAAGGAGGTGATCCAACCGCAGGTTCTCCTACGGTTACCTTGTTACGACTTCACCCCAGTCGCTAATTCCACCGTAAGCGGTAGCCCCCCGAAGGTTAGCTTCCCGATTTCGGGTGAAATCAACTCCCATGGTGTGACGGGCGGTGAGTACAAGACCCGGGAACGTATTCACCGTAGCAATGCTGATCTACGATTACTAGTGATTCCAGCTTCATGCTCTCGAGTTGCAGAGAACAATCCGAACTGAGAGACGCTTTAAGAGATTGGCTCCACCTCGCGGTATCGCAACTCTCTGTACGCCCCATTGTAGCACGTGTGTAGCCCTGGCCGTAAGGGCCATGATGACTTGACGTCGTCCTCACCTTCCTCCTCCTTACGAAGGCAGTCTCGTTAGAGTGCTCAGCCGAACTGTTAGCAACTAACGACGAGGGTTGCGCTCGTTGCGGGACTTAACCCAACATCTCACGACACGAGCTGACGACAGCCGTGCAGCACCTGTTTTCAAGTTCCCCGAAAGGCACTTCCGTATCTCTACAGAATTCTATCAATGTCAAGGCCAGGTAAGGTTTTTCGCGTATCTTCGAATTAAACCACATGCTCCACCACTTGTGCGGGTCCCCGTCTATTCCTTTGAGTTTTAATCTTGCGACCGTACTCCCCAGGCGGTTCACTTAATCTGTTAAGTGCATCACCGAGATGACAAGCATCCCGACGACTAGTGAACATCGTTTAGGGCGTGGACTACCAGGGTATCTAATCCTGTTTGCTCCCCACGCTTTCACGCCTTAGCGTCAGTTATGTTCCAGGAGATCGCCTTCGCTTTCGGTATTCCTAGTGATATCTACGGATTTTACCCCTACACCACTAATTCCATCTCCCCCTCCCATACTCTAGGTTACCAGTTTCAAGTGCAGTTCTACAGTTAAGCTGTAGGATTTCACACCTGACTTGGCAACCCGCCTACGCGTCCTTTACGCCCAGTGATTCCGAGTAACGCTTGCACCCTCCGTATTACCGCGGCTGCTGGCACGGAGTTAGCCGGTGCTTATTCATTAGGTACCGTCATTTTCTTCCCTAATAAAAGGAGTTTACACACCGAAATGCGTCATCCTCCACGCGGCGTTGCTGCATCAGGGTTTCCCCCATTGTGCAATATTCCTCACTGCTGCCTCCCGTAGGAGTCTGGTCCGTGTCTCAGTACCAGTGTGGCGGATCATCCTCTCAAACCCGCTACCCGTCATCGCCTTGGTGAGCTCTTACCTCACCAACTAGCTGATAGGATATAGTCTGATCCCAAAGCGAAAAGACATTTCCCGATTAAGCTTGAGCTTAAAAGGTGTATCCAGTATTAATCACCGTTTCCAGTGGCTATCCCGGTCTTTGGGGCACATTAACTATATATTACTCACCCGTGCGCCACTCGTCAGCAAAGAGCAAGCTCTTCCTGTTACCGTTCGACTTGCATGTGTTAAGCACGCCGCCAGCGTTCACTCTGAGCCAGGATCAAACTCTCCATAATTGGTTTGTCTAATCTTTGCCCAAGATTGAAAAATCATTGGCTTCGCCACTATCCGAAGATAATGGTCTTTTATGTATGTATCTAAACATATATATAATATATGAATAGACGGTTGTGTTATTAGTTATTTAAGTAAACTCAAAAACTGCTAACTTTCGTTAGTTATCTTGTCATTTACTTGCTTAGTTTTCAATGATCTCAAACTAGAAAAACTTTCGTCTCTCAAGGCCTAAACTTTAGGTCTCATCGTTTGTGGACGGGAATTATAGGGGAAAATAAAATGAATGTCAAGAGCTTTTTGAAAGAATTTTCATTTTTTTTCAAATTTTTTGAAATTTGTATATTATGAGACCTAAAGCCATATCTATTTTCGTTAACTTTTTGTTCATTTATTTAGTATATATTCACATTGTTAATTATGTGTACAAAAAACTATAATATAATACAGCACATAATATATAGGAGAAAAATATGGGATTATATGATAGAGATTATGCAAGATCTACTTCATTTGGATTTGAAACTGCGCGTCGTACTGAAGCACAGACTGTCTCTTTTGTAAAAGAAACGTACAAACTGTTTGCGGCATCTATGCTTGCAGCAGCGGTCGGAGCGTATGTAGGTATTCCATTTGCAGGTGCAGTTGCAGCTAACTATTGGTTTATAGCTATCCCTTGGATGCTATTTGGAATGTTTGGTTTAAATATGGTTAAAAATAAACCGGGTATCAATATGATCGCACTTTTTGCGTTTACGTTTGCCAGCGGTGTTATCATAACCCCACTTTTAAGTCATATACTTGGAATGAACGGCGGCGGAACTTTAGTCGCAAATGCATTTTTAATGACATCTGCTCTTTTTGGAGCACTGAGCTTTTTTGCAGTTAAAACTACAAAAGACTTTACTACATATAGTAAGCCGTTGATCATAGCGTTCTTTGTTATTCTTGCATTTTCATTGATAAATGTATTTTTTATACACAGTCCGGCTATATTCTTGTTTATCCAAGCTGCGTTCCTGCTTGTTATCAGTGTAATGGTCATCCATGATACGCAAAACGTAATCAACGGTGCCTATGAAACACCTATGGACGGTGCGATCGCTTTATACTTGGATTTCTTTAATCTATTTATAACGCTTTTACAACTTTTTGGCATCTTCGGTTCAAGCGATGACTAATGAACTTACACCCGATCTTTTTCGGGTGTGTGATGCAAATCTCAACCGTTTAAAAGAGGGAATACGTGTCGTCGAAGATATCGCAAGATACAGAGACAACAACAAAGAGCTCTCTTTAAAACTAAAAGAGCTACGCCATCTGGCCAGAGTAGATGATCTTAAACCGTTACTAAACGGAAGAGACAGCGTAAACGATGTCCTGCGTCCCTCGACCTCATCAGAGATGAACAGAGAGACTTTGCAAAACATAATAACTGCAAACTTTAAAAGAGCACAGGAATCGTCCCGCGTCTTAGAAGAGATCTATAAACTGGTAGATGCAGATCTTTCAGAAAACTTCAAACATATAAGATATACTCTTTACGCTTTAGAGAAAGAGTTTATATAAACGACTTCAAACTCTAGATAATTTAACGGATATTCATCCATAAGTTTTTTAGTCTGTTTGTAGTCAAGCACATTGCGCCCTGCACTGACCCCGCTTTTTTTAATATACCTGAACATATCACGGACACTTTCAAACTCTAGCGAGTAGTTCACTACCTCTATATCAGCGGGCAGGTATTGTTTTGCCAGTTCTATGACTTTCTCTTTTGAAGGCGTTATCGGATCTATCTTTGCCGTCTTGTTTATAGCAGCGAATGTCCCTGATGTAAAGATAGCCAGTGAGAATGGAAGATCAAATCTTGCGATGTTTTTAAACACCTCCTCTAAATCCTCTGCCCACTGTAATGCAGAAGCCGATACTATATAGTCAAAATCCTCTTTTAAAAGACTCTCAAAAAGGGCTGTATCGTTAAAGTCTCCAAGGATACAGCTGACGTTTGCAGCTTTTGGATGAAGTTCTAACATCTTGTGAGAGAAATCGACGCCGATAAACTTTTCCAGTTCCCAGTCGATAAGATTATAGACCGCCCCGCTTCCGCATCCAAGATCCAAAATCTTTTTAGGCTTACATGCGAAGTGCCCTGTGGGTGTAAGGGATGTTATAAGCTTTTTTGCGACTTCCTCTTGTATCTGGTTGAACTTAGGATACTCTCGCGCGTACTTTGAAAACTCTTGACTAACTTTCATCTCTTATTTACGACCAACGATATAACAAAAAATAGGATCACACACATGACTATGGTAGCACCTGACGGAAGTGAATAATAGTATGAAAGCGTCATACCGATCACTACTGAAAGAAGTGCAAAAGCTAAAGAGATCAAAACCGTCTTTAAAAATCCCTGTCTGTACTGAAGTGCGGCAATACTTGGGATCACCATAAGTGCACCGATAAGAAGTGTACCGACGACTCTGATAGAGAGTGCGATGATCACTGCGACTATGGTGACAAGCAGATAGTTCAGCATCTTTACTTTTATGCCGCTTGTTTGTGCGACCTCTTCATCATAGGATATAAAGAAAAGCTCTTTGGAAAATCCTAACAACAAAACAAGCGCGATGGAACCGAATATCGCCATAGTGACCAGATCCTCGTCACTCACAGCCAGAATCGAACCAAAGAGATAGCTAAAGAGCGAGTTGTTAAACGCTCCGCCGAGCGACACTATAATGATAGCAAGTGCCAGTCCGCCTGAAAGAAAGATCGCAAGTATCGCGTCTGAATAAAGATGAAACGTACTTCTTAGATACTCTATCAGCCATGCACTGAATATCGCCATCACGACAGCCATCCAAAGTGGAGAAAGCCCTGCAAAAAGTCCTACGGCTACACCGACAAGTGCAGAGTGCGCTAACGTCTCGGTCATCATAGAATAGCGTTTGAGTACGACAAACGAACCGCTGATGGACGCAAGTGTCGCAATAATAAAGCCGGCTATAAACGCTCTTTGCATAAAATCGTATTCAAACATTACTTGTAAACCTTAATGATGGTGGTGATGGTGATAAAGAAGATGTGCATCCACGCCGTAGAGCTTACTCATATCTTCACAGCTTATCGCTTCTTTAGGATCGTTACATGTAAGCAGTCTTCTGTTTACCGTAAAAAGTCTTTTGATGTCGTCTGCGATCACTCCGACATCGTGAGTGATAAAGATAATAGTTATCTTTTCCTCTTTATTCAGGTTTCTAAGAAGTTCGTAAAACCTCTGCTGAGATTTTACATCGACTCCGGTGTTCGGTTCATCGAGGATCAGTACTTCTGGTTTTGAAGCAAGCGCACGTGCTATCATCACTCTTTGTCTTTGTCCGCCTGAAAGCGTACCTATCATCTTGTCTTTTATATCAAGGACATCCATCTTCTTCATGGCATCTTCCACGCAAGCGGCATCCTCTTTAGAGTATCTTGTAAAAAAACCTCTTTTTGCCGTTCTCCCCATCTTGACGACGTCAAGCACTGTGGCAGGAAAACTGATATCCACATGTGAAGCGCGCTGCGGAACATAACCTATCTTGTCCCAGTTTTTAAAATCTTCTATTCTTTTGCCGAATATCTTGATAGTTCCGCTTGTCGGTTTTTCAAGACCTAAAAGCAGACGGATAAGAGTAGTCTTTCCGCCGCCGTTTGGCCCGATGATAGCATCATATTCGCCGGAAAAGATCTTCAATGAAAGCGACTCCAGTATATTCTGCGAGTTCACCCTAAACCCAACTGATGAGACATCAAAGATGGGTACTTCAAACTTCATCGGCACTCTCTCGCCTTTGATATCTTCTCCAGGTTTTGCATCATCAATGAATAGTAGGTACTGCCGTTTTGTAGTTCATCTTTTGTTATGTTGGCAATAGGTTGAAGAAAATCTACCTTTACTTTTGCGTCTGTCGCTATAGCATTTATGACTTTGTCACTTGCAAACGACTCAAAAAATATCGTAGTGATATTGTTTTCTTTTACTTTATCGATGATACTTCCCATCACTTTTGCACTCGGTTCTGCATCAGGAGAAAGCCCGCTGATAGACTCGACATGAAAACCGTATTTTTGAGCCAGATAGGAAAATGCGTTATGATCGACCACTATCGTGTCTATCTTACATGTAAGCATCTTTTGTCTGTACTGAGTATCTATCGTTTTTAGTTTTGCGATGTATGCCTCTGCGTTTGCACTGTACAGCTCTTTGTTCGCCGGCAATAACTTTGTAAACTTCTCTTTTAGAACATTGACGGCTGCTATCATATTGTCCGTGTCAAGCCAGTAATGAGGATCGAACTGCGACTCATGCTGATGACCTGCTTCTTCCTCGTCATCATCATGGTGTGCAGCATCTAAAAGTTTCATGTACTCGCTCATATCCAGCCCATTTTTCTCATCTTCAAAAGTATGAGTCCAAGGCTGAAGTCCTGCACCGCTGAAAACGACAAGGTCCGCGTCATGAAGTCTTGCCATGATCTTTGGAGTAGGTTCGAAATCATGAACCTCTACGCCATATGGTAGAACGCAGAAACACTCTATACTCTCACCTGCAATATTTTTCGCAGCATCGTAAAGAGCGTAAGTACTAAGAGCTACCAGCGGTCTTGATTTAGACTCATCTGCAGCAACTGCCTTCTCATCTGTTTCTGGGCTTACATGTAAGCTGTAATATACAAAAGCCGCTAAAAGCAATACCAATAGAATCGATACAGTTTTGATACTTTTCATACATTCTCTTTTAATTAAAATTACGTGAATTATAGCCAATTAGAACTTTATATTTTGCATCTTTAATATATTTGGATATAATTCGCAACTTTTATATATTCTATCAATGCTTTTAATAAGCCAAAGATAGCAGAGGAATTTATATGACTACAAGCTTTTTGCTTATTGTTCAGATTGTACTCGTGGTTGCAATCGTGATCGTTGTACTTTTACAAAAAAGTTCTAGTATTGGACTAGGTGCATACAGCGGCTCAAACGAGTCTGTTTTTGGAGCTAAAGGACCGGGTAGCTTTTTAGCTAAAGCTACTTTTGTCATCGGTTTTCTATTTTTAGTAAACACTATCGCTCTTGGGTATTTTTACTCTCAAGCTAAAAGCGAATCGGTAGTCGATACGGTAAAAGAAAGCAATGTTATCGAAGCTCCTGTTGCGCCTGCTGCAGTAAAAGAAACAAACTCTACAAAATAAAGTGCAAGATATCTCTTGCACTCAACTCTTTTTTAAAACCATTTCGATACAATTTTATCAATACAATCATCTTCTAAAGGGAACCTATGTTAAACGAAATATTTAATGAATGTGAAACTAAAATGAAAAAAAGCATCGAACACATGATGCATGATTTCAAAACACTTCGTACTGGTAAAGTAACTGTTCAAGTTCTAGATAACGTTAAAATAGATTACTACGGCACAATGACTTCTCTTGACCAAGTCGGTTCTGTTTTAGCTACTGATGCTACTACTATCGTTATCAATCCTTGGGAAAAGAACCTTTTAGGAGCAATAGACAGCGCTATCGCAAAAGCAAACATCGGTGTAAATCCGAACAATGACGGTGATACTATCAAACTGTTTTTCCCGCCTATGACAGTTGAACAACGTCAAGAGAGCGCAAAACAGATGAAAGTTATGGGTGAAAATGCAAAAGTTGCTGTTAGAAATGACAGACGTAATGCAAACGATAAGATCAAAAAACTTGAAAAAGATAAAGAGATCACAGTTGATGAATCAAAATCTGCTCAAGACAATGTTCAAAAACTTACAGATAAATATATCGCTGAAATAGACTCGATTCTGAAAAACAAAGAAGCGGAGATCCTTAAAGTTTAACGCCAAAGCAACAAAGTCACTTTGACTGCGCTAACGCTGAGTTCCACCCCTTAAAAGGGTACCGAGGTCCTCGGCAGAGAGCCTACGCACCGTTGGTGCTTATTTTCACAAATTAATTATTAGGAACTTCAAATGGATGTCAAAAAAATCTATATGGACGCAAATGCTCTTTTAGAGGGCCACTTCAAACTAAGCTCTGGAAATCACTCCCAGTTTTATTTACAATCAGCAAAGGTCTTAGAAGACCCTAAGACTGCAAATCTTTTAGCTACAGCACTGGCTAAACAGATAAAAGAGAGCGGTTTAGAGATAGATACGGTCTGTGCACCTGCACTTGGCGGACTGATCGCAGGATACGCTCTTGCTCAGGCACTTGACTGCAGATACATCTTTGCTGAACGCGTTAACGGAGAGATGAGCATCCGCCGCGGTTTTGAAGTAAGCGAAGGTGAAAAAGTCCTTATGTGTGAAGATATCATAACAACAGGCGGTTCAGCGATGGAAGCTGCAGCAGTGGTTGAATCTCTCGGCGGGAAGATCGTAGGTGTCGCAGCACTGGCGAACCGCGGTTTTTGTAAACGTGAGCACAGCGATGTTGTGACAAAACCAAACTGTAAACTGCCTCAAGATATCCCGTTCTTCGCACTTGCAGACTTTACATTCGAGATGTATGCACCTGATGCATGTCCTCTTTGTAAAGATGGAAGCGAAGCTATAAAACCGGGTTCACGCGGGAACTAATCAACTATAACGCTAAAAGAAGTTAATTCTTTTAGCTACGCTAGCCGCTATGGCACTAAAGCTTGACACTTTGTGTCAGAGATCAGCTCTTTTGTCCCCTATATTTTTAACTGGCAGGTCATCGTCTTTTCTACAAGCACTCTTGCGACCTCCTGTTTTCCATCTACCATCATAGATATATCCAGATCTTTTAATCTTTCCTTCTCTTGAAGAGAGACTACTTTGACGATCAGATTTATGTTTCTGCTCTCCTTTAAGACAGCCTCGCAGATCAAACGTTTTTTCTCCATATTATCAAGCGTGACGATAACTGCAGAAGAGTCTTTAACACTTAGAGCATCCAGTATGGGACGTTTTGACATATCTCCAAGATATGCTTCTTTCCCGTCTCTAAGAGCTTTTAGTACATATTTCGGATTGTTGTCTATGATGATATACGGGACATTGTAACCATCTAGATACTTCGCGACAAACTTTCCGACGATACTGTACCCACACACTATGATGTGATCTACTTTTTTATCCATCGCTATAACTTCGGGAACCTGTGACTTCTCTTTTATGATAAACGACGCGATAGTCTTGACCTGAGCGATAAAGAAGGGTGTAATGATCATAGATAGAATGACTATCAAAACCAGAAGCTGTGTCAGGTGCTTATCCAGTATGCCGTTCATACTTGCAATGGCAAAGATAACAAACGAGAACTCCCCCACTTGAGAAAGTGCAAGAGCCGTTTTAAGTGCATTTGAACTGTCACTCGTAAATCTCAGTACGATAAATGCCACTAAAGTCTTTATGACCAGTATTGCAGAGAATATCCCCAGTATCAAACCGACATTATCTAGGAAAAACCCTATATCTACTTTCATACCAACGACCACAAAAAAGATACCGAGCAGTATATCTTTAAACGGTGCGATGTCCGACTCGACCTTATGATGGTATCTTGTCTCGGCGATGACCATACCTGCAACAAATGCACCCAGTGAATAGGTAAATCCCATAAAATTTGCAAGCAGAGATGCACTGATGACGATAAACAGGACTGACGCCATAAACAGTTCATCGACCTCCGATGAAGCCGAGAAATGAAGCAGCCAAGCCATAAAACGCTTACCGATGACGAACATAAATCCAAGGACGATGAAAGCACTCACAACTGTATGAAGAATGATCGTTGAGAGCTCTTTATCGCTTTCGTTTGAGAGTATCCCGATCAAGATCAGTATCGGGATCACTGCGATATCTTGGAATATCAGTATTCCCGTTGATTTACGTCCATAGATACTGTAGATATCTTTCGAGCTTTTTAGATAACTTAACACTATTGCCGTAGATGAAAGAGAAACGGCAAGGGCAATGATCAACGAAGACTTTAGATCCTGATGAAGAAGGTAGTGGAGTATCATATATGCTGTAAATGCCGTAAATAAAACTTGCAAAGGCCCGTTAACAAAGATAAGCTGCTTCATCGTGTTCATCTTTGCCAGCGATATCTCCAGCCCTATGGTAAACATCAAAAAAACAATACCGAACTCGCCGATATGTTCGAGCATATTGGAATCGAGTATATCTTTGAGGTCAAAAAGATAAACTACTATAGTCCCTGTCATAATATAACCGATAATCTGCGATACGCCTATACGTTTTAACACTAAATTTAAGACCGTAGAGACACCTAAAATAAAAACTATATAAAATAATACCGATTCCATAAAACTCTTTTCTGATTTTCTAAGCCATAATAGTATATAATTTCATCTAAATAACAGATTATGGAGATATTTTGATGACTAAGTACATTTTTGTGACCGGAGGGGTTTTAAGCTCACTAGGTAAAGGTATTACTGCGGCTAGTATCGGAACGCTGCTTAAACACTCCGGCATAAATGTAGGGATGTTGAAGATAGATCCATACATTAACGTCGATCCGGGGACTATGAGTCCACTGGAGCACGGTGAGGTCTTCGTTACCAGAGACGGTGCAGAGACCGACCTTGATATCGGTAACTATGAAAGATTTCTAGATACATCATTCCTTAAAACAAGTAACTTTACGACCGGGCAGGTCTATCTTTCTGTAATCGAACGTGAAAGAAGCGGCGGATATTTAGGTCAGACTATCCAGGTCGTTCCTCATATCGTAGGCGAGATAGTAAACCGTATCAAAAAAGCGGGAGAAGGTCGTGATGTCCTTATCGTAGAGCTTGGAGGGACTGTCGGAGATATCGAAGGTCTTCCGTTTATGGAAGCGATCCGTCAGATGAAACATGATGAAGAGGTCGAAGGTACTTTCTTTGCGCATGTCGCACTTATCCCTTTCATCAAAGCGGCAGGCGAGCTCAAAAGTAAACCGACTCAGCACTCTGTCCAAGAACTTCGCCGTATCGGTATCACTCCGCATATGATCATCGCAAGAAGTGAAAACGCTCTTCCTAAGACGTTCAAGAAAAAACTTGCAATGAGCTGTGACGTCAGTCAAGACAGTGTCGTTGAAGCACTTGATGCTGCGACTATCTATGATGTTCCGATGTCGTTTTTAAGACAAAACATCCTAAACCCTATAGCAAAAGAACTAGGTCTAGGCGAACTGAACCCAGATATGGAAAAATGGGACGATCTTGTTAAGAAGATCGTACAGCCTAAAAACCGTATCGTTCTTGGTTTTGTAGGGAAATACCTCCAGTTAAAAGAGTCGTATAAATCTCTTACAGAATCACTGATCCACTCAGGTGCTCATCTTGATACTCGCGTTGACATTTTATGGGTCGACAGTGAAGAGATAGAAGAAAAAGGTGCTGAAGCACTGTTAGCAGAGTGTGATTCTATTCTTGTTGCGGGCGGTTTCGGTAACCGTGGTGTAGAGGGTAAAATTCAAGCCATCAACTATGCACGTACTAACAAGATACCGTATCTTGGTATCTGTCTTGGTATGCAGCTGACACTTGTAGAGTATGCTAGAAACGTACTTGGCTATGAGGGTGCGAACTCTACAGAGTTTGATGAGAACACACCATATCCGATGATCTATCTGATAGACAACTTTTTAGATCAAAGCGGAAGCCAGCAGCTGCGTACTCATACATCTCCGATGGGCGGAACACTTCGTCTTGGAGAGTATCCGTGTGAAACAAAAGAGGGATCGATCCTTCGTGATGCATACAACGGTGAAAAGATCATATTCGAGCGTCACCGCCACCGTTATGAAGCAAACCCTACATACCGTAAAGCACTTGAAGATGCTGGTATGATAGTCACAGGTGAATCAAACGGTCTGATAGAGACGGTAGAGGTAAAAGACCATCCATGGTTCTTAGGCGTACAGTTCCACCCTGAGTTCACATCACGTCTACAGACTCCAAACCCTACTATCTTAGCATTTGTAAAAGCGACTCTTGAACATATTTCCTGATATCCCCCTGCTAACAGCCGATAAACTCTATCAGCTGCTGGCAAGTCGTTTTTCTGATCATAAAAAATTAAAAGACATTCCCTCTCCTGCACTTTTAAAAAACTCCAAAAAAGCTGCACAGCGAATTGCACATGCCATCAAAAACAAAGAACGTATTACGCTTGTAGGCGACTATGATGTCGACGGTGTCACCTCTACATCTATAATGGTGCTTTTTTTCAGAGAGATAAACTACCCGCTGACAGCCATCATACCAAACAGATTTCGCGACGGATACGGCGTAAATGCGAATGTCCTCCAAAGAGTCGATGCTGATCTTGTTATAACCGTGGATAACGGTATAACAGCCGTAGAGGCGGCAGATATCTGTAAAGAGAGAGAGATCGACCTTATCATCACAGACCATCATACACCTTCTGACGAGCTTCCTGACGCCTATGCAATAGTCAATCCAAAGCTTGACGAGTGTGTCTACCCGTTTAAAGAGATCTGCGGTGCAGAAGTAGCCTGGCTGCTTTTAGGGCTTGTAAAAAAAGAGCTTGAGGTAGATGTGGACATGAGACAGTATCTAGACCTTGTCGCCCTTGCCGTGATAGCTGACGTTATGCCGCTTTATGACATAAACCGCGCGATCGTAAAAGAGGGGCTCAAGCAGATGGCATTTTCTTCTCGCCCCTCATCCGTCATAATCAGAGAGTTTTTAAACAAAAGCTCCCTCTCCTCCGAAGATATCGCTTTTAGCATTGCACCGCGCATCAACTCGGCAGGAAGGCTTGAAGACGCATCCATAGCTTTAGAGTTTTTAACGGCAGAGACTCTTGAAACAGCTGCTAAGCAGTTTGAGATACTCAACAATCTAAACAACATACGAAAAGCAACGGAAGCAGATACCACAGAGATCGCATGCTTACATGTAAACAGCGAAGACAAAGTCATCGTAGTAGCAGGTGAAAACTGGCATGAGGGAGTCGTGGGTATCGTCGCATCAAGACTGGTAAATAGATTTAAAAAACCTGCAATCGTATTAAATATCCATGCCGACACCGCAAAAGGGAGTGCAAGAAGCATAGGAGATGTAGATATCTTCTCGCTTATAAACTCTCAAAAAGGGCTTTTGACAAAGTTTGGCGGTCATAAAATGGCAGCCGGGCTTAGCTTACATGTAAGCAATATAGATGAGTTTAAAGCCGCTATAAACAGAGAAGCTCAAAATATAGATCCAAATGATTTTATACCAAAAGAGGATATCCTAGGCGAGCTTGCAAGTGAAGCGATCAACTTTGAGCTGCTTGATATCCTAGAGAAGTTCGAACCTTACGGCGAGGGAAATCCACGTCCAAGATTTCTTATCAAAGATGCAGAACTTCTACAGGTAAGGCTTTTCGGTGCAGACAGATCTCACAGCAGATTAAATGTCAGGGTAAAACCCTACGACAGACAAACCATAGAGATCGTGGCGTTTAGACAAGTCTTAGAGGTTCCCGAAGATAAAAAGATAACATGCAGCTACACAGTCAACAAAAATGTTTTTAACGGAAGGACATCCGTTCAGCTGATGCTGGACAATATCTACTTATAATCCATTACTTCATCAGTTCAATAAGCTCTTGGACACTCGCGTTAAAATCACTTTGGTTAGAAGCTTTTTGACTCATAAAGGCTTCCATAGCCTCTTTTTTATTGATAGCCTCATCCAACTCTTTATCACTTCCCTTTGTATAAGCACCGATGCGTATCAGCGTCTCATTTTCACGAAGAAGCGTATAAAGACGTCTGAACTTGATAGCCGCTTTAAAATGTTCTTCATCTATGATATCCGTCATAACCCTCGAGGCAGAATTCAGGATGTTTATAGGAGGATAGATACCAAAGTCTGTCAGTTCACGGGAAAGTACGATATGCCCGTCAAGAATAGAACGTGACTGATCGGCGATCGGATCACTCATATCATCCCCCTCTATCAAAACTGTAAAAAAAGCAGTAATCGAACCCTTGCCTTCCTCTTTTCCAGCTCTTTCCATCAGCTGCGGCAGCAGCGTTAAAGATGACGGCGGATAACCCTTTGACGTTGGAGGCTCGCCAAGGGCTAGTCCTATCTCACGCTGAGCCATTGCAAAACGTGTGACGGAATCCATGATAAAAAGTACATCATGTCCCATCTCTTTAAAGTACTCGGCAACACTCATCGCCGAAAATGCCCCGTACTTACGCATCAGGGGAGAATCATCCGAAGTCGCTACGACGATCACCGTGTTTTCCAAGTTTCCACCGAGGTTTTTCTCTATAAATTCAGGGACCTCACGTCCACGCTCACCGATAAGGGCTACGACTTTTATAGGCGCCTGACTTCCTCTAACGATCATCCCCATCAATGTCGACTTACCGACACCGCTTCCTGCGAAGATACCGAGCTTCTGACCTTTTCCGCATGTCAAAAAGCTATCTATAGTCTTTACGCCGACGCCGAACACCTCATTTATCATCCCGCGCTTCATCGCTTCTATTGGTGCTTTGATAATTGGGTTTAATCTGTCTGACTGTATGTGCCCCTTGCCGTCTATGGGCTTCATAAAAGGGTCGACGACACGCCCTAGTAATGCTTCACTCACAGGGATATTCATTCCGTTTGAGTTTTGATACACTTTGTCTTGTGAACAAAATCCCTCGACAAAACTAAAAGGAGTTATGTAAAAAACAGTATCGTCTATCTCCGTGACCATTCCCGTAGTATGCAGATCTGAACTGCTTGAGACTATTTTTACCATATCTCCGATGCTTACTTGCAAGCCTCTTGCCGTGATGACATTAGCATTTATCTTAATGACCTCTCCAAAAGAGGTCGAGAAAGTTTTTGAAGCAAGTTTTGATTTGAGTGATTTAAAAGGCATGAGTCAGCACTTTTAGTAGCGATTTCCAACCGGTGCGTTGATAAGAGAAAAGAACTCCGCACGAGTTTTTTCATCGCTTTTGAAAAGTCCGCGCAAAGCGCTTGAAGTCGTCGTCGAGTTTATCTTCTCGACTCCGCGCATCTCCATACACATATGGCGTGCCTGGATAACGACTGCCACGCCTTTAGGCTTGATAGTCTGCATGATCGCATCCGCTATCTGCTCTGTGAGCTGCTCTTGGATCTGCATACGACGTGCGAACACATTGACAACGCGAGGGATCTTAGAAAGTCCTACGACCTTCCCATCAGGTATATAAGCCACATGAGCACGCCCGATGATAGGAAGAAGATGGTGTTCACATGTAGAGTAAAGCTCTATATCTTTTATGACCACCATCTCATCATTTGAACTTGTAAAAAGAGCCGAGTTAAGTATCTCGTTTGCATCCTCTTTATATCCGCCGTACATAAACTCATATGCTTTGCGAACACGCTCAGGTGTCTTTAGAAGGCCCTCTCTTGAAGGGTCTTCACCTACACTTTGAATGATCAGTCTTACAGCTTCTTCAAACTCTTTTTCACTTGCCATTTTTTACCCTTACATTATAAATACAGTAGGAACGATCAATGGATATTTTTTCATTTTACGGTAAATATGCTTTCTAACAACTTGGCGTAAGTCGTTTTCTAAAGCTCTCGGATTTTGAATCAAGCCCTCTTTCATGTTGATAAGGAAATGCTCTAAAACATCTTCCATCTCAAGTGCAAAAGCTTTATCCTGTTTGTCTGCTACCAGACCAAAAGTCGTGACTCTCGGTTTTGCTATCATCTTCGAATTGCTCTCGTTTACCTGAGCGATTATCATTACGATACCCTCTTGAGCAAGTTTTTGACGATCCATAACGATATCGTCTTCGATCTGATGGTTGTTTTGGTTATCGATATATGTTTTTCCCGTTTTAACAGTTTTTGCTTTACGCATAAACTTCGGACCGACCTCTATACAGTCACCGTCATTCATAAGAAGGATATTACGCTCAGGAACGCCACACATAATAGCAGTCTCTTTATGTTTCATGATGTGATTGTACTCACCGTGAACCGGTAAAAAGAACTTAGGATTCACAAGACGAAGCATAAGTTTTTGCTCTTCCATACTCGCGTGACCTGAAACGTGGATGTCTCTATCAGCTGCCACTTTAGCACCTGCGCGCTGCAGGTGGTTAAGCATAGCAGAGATAGATCCTTCGTTACCAGGGATAGCACGAGCAGAAAGTACGATAAGATCTGTCGGTTTTATCTTGATATGTCTGTGCTCACCGATAGACATTCTAAAAAGCGCACTGCTCGGCTCACCTTGAGAACCTGTAGTCACGATAAGAACATCTTTATCGTTCATACGAGTTACTTCATCCGCATCGACGAAGATATTTTTTGGAAGTTTGATGTAATCGTACTGCATACAAACTTCTAAGTTTCTCTCCATAGAACGACCGATGACACATACTTTACGTCCATGCTTGATACCGTACTGGATAGCTTGATAAACACGGTGAATGTTCGAGCTGAACGTTGACATGATGATACGTCCCTCTGCCTTAGCGAAGATACGGTCAAAACCAGGTGCTACTGTAAGTTCACTCGGTGTCGGTGTCGTATTATACGAGTTCGTAGAATCACTTAACAGACATAAAACACCCTTCTCGCCGTAAGATGCAAGACGGTGCAGGTCCGCCGTGTAGCCGTCAACTGGAGTATGATCTATCTTAAAGTCACCCGTATGAATGATCGTCCCGGCATCTGTAGTGATCGCTAAAGATGATGAATCGATAATAGAGTGAGTCATGTGCATCCACTCAATCTTGAAATCGTTTCCTATCTCGTAGACTTTACGCTTTTCAACAGGATTGAAATATCTTCTGAACTCTTTTAAGTGATGCTCGTCAAATTTGTTTCCTATCATCGCAAGAGGAAGCGGAGTCCCGTAGATAGGAAATTGCATCTCTTTAAACAGGTACGGAACCGCACCGATATGATCTTCATGGGCGTGCGTTATGATAACAGCAACGATCTTGTTTCTTATCTCTCTTATGTATGAAAAATCAGGAACTAAGATATCCACACCATGCATATCTTCATCAGGGAAACTCATCCCTACATCGATAAGGATCGCCTCTTTTTCCGTTTCAAATACAGTGATGTTTCCACCGATCTCACCCAGACCTCCAAGTGGAGTAATACGAACTTTATCTGTACTGTTAAGATTTAGTTTATAGTGAGGATTTAAACGCTGCTTATGAATATCTTGATTTTTTGTGACAAACTCTTTTAAAGTCGTGTCTATCGGGGCAGGTGCGTTACGACGGCGGTTGCGGTTATTATTGCTGTTAGCGCCACTATTTGCGTTATTGCGGCTTTGAGGAGCATTTGGATTGCTCTTAGCATTTCTATTACGGTTTTGATTATTTGGTCTTCTGTTTTGATTATTGTTTGGTTTTTTATTGTTTTGCTCAGGCATTACTGCCTGTGCACCTTCACTGGCTTCACTCATCCAAACTCCTTATATTTTTTTATAGAGTTGGTGATAGTCGGTAGTGCTGAGCTGATGGGGTCGAATTGTTACTGAGAGATTCATTTCTTCAAAAATCTCTAAAAGTCTTTGCTTGTCATAGCGTGATGAAAGATTTTTAAGAAGTGTCTTTCTAGGCTGCGCAAAGGCAACTTTTAACATATCTTCAAAATCTTTATCGCTTCTGTCTGCGTGCTTTTCTATAAGCATAACAGCAGAATCCACTTTTGGCATAGGGTCAAAGGCAGAAGGGGGTACATCGATGACGATGGAAGCAGTCCCCACACTCTGAGTTATCACACTAAGTCCGCTAAAAACTTTATCTCCAACGTTAGCCGCAAATTTCAATGCGACTTCACGCTGGACCATAACAAGAAGAGACTTACACATAGGATCTGCGAGTGCTTTAAGTATGATGTTCGTTGCTATATAATATGGTAGGTTTGCTACCAGATCATACGGCTCATCAACAAGCGTGCTCTGCCAAGCTTCTAAAACATCCCCACAATTAATGTGGAGTCGCTTGGTAGCGATCTCATCTTTAAACGTGCGTTCAAGTCTCTTACATAAATCGGTATCGACCTCAAAAGCTTCTACACTTTTGACATTAACTAAAAATTTAGTCAAATCACCTAAGCCAGGCCCAATCTCTACGATCTTTCGATCATTTTTGGGCATCGCTTCGACAATTTTTCTAAGAACGCTTTCATCTTTTAAAAAATTCTGACCAAACTTCTTTTTGGCTTCAATGCGTTCGTTATTCATAACGATAGTCTATCTCATTTAGACTTATAAATAGATAATAACCTGTTACGTCTAGCGATATTTTAAATAATTATACCTATATAGTATCTATTCATTCCTTAATATTTATCATTATACATAATGCAAATCGGTAAATCATAAGTTATATATACTCATAAGAATAATATGGATAAAATGTCAGACTTATAAAAATATAGAGAAAGCTTTCAATGGACTACTTTGCAAAACGTATCATTCCATGTCTAGATGTTAAAGACGGCCGCGTCGTAAAAGGCGTGAATTTCGTCGGTTTAAAAGATGCAGGAGACCCCGTCGAAGTAGCACGCCGCTACAATGAAGAGGGTGCGGACGAATTGACATTTTTAGATATAACAGCATCAAGCGACAACCGCGATACTATCGTGGATATCGTTGCGCAGGTAGCACGTGAGATATTTATCCCTCTGACTGTAGGCGGCGGAATCAGAAAGCTTGACGACATCTATAAACTTTTAAACGTCGGATGTGACAAAGTCAGCGTAAACTCTGCAGCTGTAAAACGTCCCGAACTCATAGACGAGGGCGCTAAAAGATTTGGTTCACAATGTATCGTAACTGCGATCGACGTTAAAAAAACGGGTGATAAATACCACGTTTATCTAAACGGCGGACGTGTAGACACGGGCATAGACGCTGTAGAATGGGCGAAAGAGGTCGTAGACCGCGGAAGCGGAGAGATACTTCTCACCTCGATGGATACAGACGGTACAAAAGCGGGATTTGAGCTTAACATCACTGAGCAGATTAGTAAAGCGGTTAACGTACCTGTTATCGCAAGCGGCGGAGCAGGGACGATGGAACATATCAAAGAGGCATTTGAACACGGTGCAGACGCTGCACTTGCCGCAAGTATCTTTCACTATAAAGAGATAGATATTATGGAGCTTAAACACTATCTTCATAAAAACGGTATTCCGGTTCGCCTATGATCATCTGCGCAGGGAACAACGAGAACTTTGATTTTGCGACTCCTATGGGAGTAGGACTGATAGAAACGGCCATGAACATAACCAGGCTCTGTCTTTTTGACAAGCCTGAGTTTCTGCTTTTTGTAGGAACTGCAGGAAGTTACGGAGATGCAAATATCTTCGACATCATAGAATCAAAAACAGCAGCTAACGTAGAGTTAGCATTTTTAAATGATGACGTATATACGCCGCTAGACAATGTGATCTCGACTAACACTACTAACAAAAAAGATGTTATCGTCAACTCGTCAAACTATATAAGTACCAATGCCGAACTAGCAAAAAAGTTTTTAAAACTGGGCATAGGCATTGAGAACATGGAGTTCTTCTCTGTCTTAAAAGTTGCACAAGAGTTTAATATTCCTGCAGGCGGAGTGTTTTGTGTCACTAACTATACGGATAAAAATGCTCACGAAGAGTTTGTAAAAAATCATGAAAAAGCAAAAGAGCTACTTGCTATACATGTAAAAAATCGAATCAAAGAACTAACACAAAAATGAAACCGTCACTACTAGATTTTACTAAAGAAGAGTTGGCACAAAAGATAAAACCTGCTTTTCGTGCAAAGCAGATATTTGGCTGGATATACCATAACTATGTGGACAGTTTTGATGAGATGCAAAACATCCCAAAAGCACTTCGTGAAGAACTGGCGCAAAACTATGTGATCAATCCTTTGAAGATCGTAAAAAAAGAGATCTCTACAGACGGAACTATCAAGTATCTTTTTGAACTACAAGACGGTAAAACGGTAGAGACCGTATGGCTGAAGATGAAAGACGACATCTATGAAGATGGAAAACTCGTCCAAGAGGCAAAATACACGGTTTGTGTCTCAAGTCAGGTAGGCTGTAAAGTAGGGTGCAGTTTTTGTCTTACTGCAAAAGGCGGATTTACAAGAGATCTTACAGCGGGTGAGATAGTAGCACAGGTCTTAGCTGTTAAAAAAGACAACAATCATGCACACAACAGAAGAGTCAACATCGTCTATATGGGTATGGGTGAACCTCTTGATAATCTTGATAACCTTACAAAAGCCATCAAGATCTTTCAAGACGAAGAGGGTCTTGCTATCTCAGGTAAACGCCAGACAGTCTCTACAAGCGGTCTAAGCAGTAAAATAGACAAACTAGGTGAGATGGATCTAGGCGTCCATATAGCCATATCTCTTCATGCTGTCGATGATGAGCTTAGAACTGAACTGATACCGATGAATAAAGCCAATAATATCTCTTCTATAATAGAAGCGGTCAAACGCTTTCCTATCGATACAAGAAAAAGAGTCATGTTCGAGTATCTCGTCATAAAAGATAAAAACGACGATATAGCATCTGCAAAAAAACTTGTAAAGCTTCTTAGCGGTATAAAAGCAAAAGTAAACCTTATCTACTTCAATCCATATCCGGGGACTGACTATAAACGTCCTAGCAGAGAAGACATGGTCAAATTCCAAGAGTATCTTGTAAACCACGGCCTGTTATGTACCATCCGTGACTCTAAAGGTATAGACATCAGTGCAGCCTGCGGACAGCTTAAAGAAAAACAGCTGGATCAAGCATAATAATCATATAAGTAAATAGCATTTTGTATATACTTCTTTCAGGAGTGTTTAATTATAAAGGATATTGTATGGTGAAAGAAGGATTGACTGTTGCCGATATCGGGCAGGTAATATTCTTGATTCTCGTAGTAGGCATTGGTGTCGGCGGATTTATCTACGCAGCGTTAAAAGAGGAAAAATAAGTTCAACTGCTTAAATCTTCAACAAAAAAGTAATCAAACCGATATAATCTTTTCATATAATTTTATTTGGGTGGTAAACGCCTAAATACTATAAAGGAAAAGATTTGTCACAAAAACAATCAAAAAAGACAACGTCAGATCGTATTAAACAGATATATGATCTTTGTAAAGAACATTTTGGCGATGTTCGTTTTGTCGGTATAAAATACCATGATAAAATAGGGTGGATAGCAAAAGCTCAATTTAACGGCGACTTTGAAAATCTGACTGCAGAAGGTAAAGATATAACTGACGCTCTTCGTAATCTCAAAAACAGAATCAAAAAGATTATAAAACGCTACAATGAAGTTTGATCGGAGTAAAACGGTCAACACTCCAGGGAGACCGTTTATGGTTGTAATATTATCATAGTAATCTTATACTAAACAAAAAAACTTCATAGCATATTCACTGACTTAAATAAAATTAATTTTGTAAAATTCTTCTACTTTTTTACCAATGTGTGTAGAATTCACACTGTGTTCTAAAATGTGAAAAAACTATGTCCCAAAGATAGGGATCTCTTATAATTTACACCTTTTATAAGCATCGTTTTATATAAAATTATTCTTAAAGATGAGAATATTCACACTAGCTAGAAAGCCCTATTTTGGGAGATTCAAGAGAACTTAAGAATAATAACGGCGGCTGTTATTTTCACAACCTTAAACTCTTTGAAAAGTTATTCACATAGATTTTATTCTGCATGGACTTTTTGGAATGTTTCACATGAAACATTGTCAATTTTCATAAAACTACAATAATGTAGATAGTGCTTTTAAATCTCTTTTTTTAAGATAGATTCCAAGCACTCTTTTGCAAAATCAACATTGCTTTTAATTTTATACTCTTTACCTTTATATATAAACGAAAGTTCATATGCATGTAAAAGTAATCTTGATGCTCCTGTTGATATTATGCGCTCTTTACCTTTTAGTTCTCTATCGAGATACTTCGTCGTGATCTCTTCTTCTACACCATAAAGTGGATCACCGACAATCGGATGTTTCACGTGAAACAGATGAACTCTGATCTGATGTTGTCTTCCTGTGTGTGGATAGCACTCGACAAGCGTCATATCTAGATCTTCAAAATATTCAATAGGCTTAAAAAATGTCTCTGAACTTTTACCGGATAGATCTACTTTGACTATAGAACGAAGAACACCGGATGTTGCATCTTTATTTACTTTCAAAGGCTCTTTACATGTAAGCTCCTTTTCAAACCTTCCATATACTAAAGCAAGATATCTTTTTTGCATGTCTCTCTCTTGAAACATCATCTTGATATCTCTTTCGCTTTCTTTATTCTTTGCACATAAAACCAGACCACTTGTCTCCATATCGATACGGTGAGTTATGTTAGCATCCATCCCATACTGATACTTTACTTCATCTATTAATGAGTATGGCGTATATCTGTTTTGAGGATGGATAAGCATTCCGCTCGGTTTATCAAAAAGAACAAACTCTTCTGTTTCAAATGTCGGTTTTAAACCTTTAGTGATAGGCTCAAAAGTTATAAACTCGATATCGCCCGATATCTCTTCTTTATCTTTGAGAACAAGATCACCATTAGAAAATAATCTTCCACGAGCAATAAAACGTTGTGCTTCACTCTGTGAGCATCCGATCTCACGGATGAGAAAAAGAAAAGCTTTTTGCTTTTCCTCTAAATGAAATTTCTTGATGATAAACGGCAAAATTAATCCCTTTAAAAGTCAATGTTTGATAACATAAAAGACTTAATTATTTCGAAATATTAACATAAATAAGGTTGGATATATGGTAGAACGTTATGCACGTGAAGAGATGAGTTCAAAATGGACGATGCAGGCAAAATATCAAGCATGGCTAGATGTAGAAAAGGCTGTTGTCAAAGCTTGGGCAAAACTAGGTAAGATACCTCAAGATGATGCAGACAAGATAGTTAAAAATGCCGGTTTTGATATTAAAAGAATAGATGAGATAGAAGCAGTAACACGCCACGACCTTATTGCATTTACTACAAGTGTTTCAGAAACTCTTGGTGATGAGAGCAGATGGTTCCACTACGGGATGACAAGTTCAGATACGGTTGATACTGCCGTAGCACTTCAAATGAAATCTTCACTAGAGTTGATCATTGAAGATGTGAAGATGATCATGGGCTCTATCAAAAAAAGAGCGATGGAACACAAGATGACTTTAATGGTAGGACGTTCTCACGGTATCCATGGAGAGCCTATAACATTCGGTCTTGTTTTAGCTGTTTGGTATGATGAGATGGCACGCCACCTTACAAACCTTGAAGAGACTTTAGAAGTGATCTCTGTCGGTCAAGTAAGCGGGGCAATGGGTAACTTCGCTCACGCACCGTTAGAGCTTGAAGAGATAACATGTGAGGAACTGGGACTAAAACCGGCTCCTGCTTCTAACCAGGTTATACAACGTGATAGATATGCACGCCTTGCAACATCGTTAGCGTTGATGGCTAGTTCGATCGAGAAGTTTGCAGTTCAGGTTCGTCATTGGCAGCGTACTGAAGTTTATGAGTGTGAAGAGTATTTTGCAAAAGGACAAAAAGGTTCATCTGCAATGCCTCACAAACGTAATCCGATCCTAACAGAAAACATAACAGGGCTAGCTCGTATGATCCGTGCGTATGCAATACCGGCAATGGAAAACGTAGCGTTATGGCATGAGCGTGATATCTCTCACTCATCTACAGAGCGTTTCTGGCTTCCGGACTCATTCATCACAACGGACTTTATGCTTCACCGTATGAATAACGTTATAGCTAACCTAACGGTATATCCGGAGAACATGATGAAAAACTTAAACCTAACAGGCGGGTTAGTATTTTCTCAGCGTGTACTTCTTGAGCTTCCTTTAAAAGGTGTGTCTCGCGAAGATGCATACAAGATAGTGCAACGTAATGCGATGAAAGTCTGGGAAGAGATCCAGCAAGGAAAACCTACTACAAATGAAGCGGGTGAAAGTCTATATTTGAACCATCTTTTAGCAGATGAGGAGTTACGTAACTCTTTAAGTGAAGAACAGATAAGAGAATGTTTCAATTATGATTATTATACGAAAAATGTTGATAAAATATTTGCTAGAGTATTCAAAGATTAATTATAAAAATTTATAAACAGCAGGATATATTATGATTACAGTCATCAAGAGAAACGGTCGCCAAGAACCCCTCGATATTACCAAAATACAAAAATATACATCAGCAGCCATTAAAGGTCTTGCTAATGTATCGCAAAGCGAACTTGAAGTAGATGCTCAGATACAGTTCCGTGACGGGATCACATCCGAAGCTATACAAAAGACGCTTATCAAGACAGCTGTTGACAAGATAGACATCGATGCTCCAAACTGGACATTTGTCGCTGCAAGACTTTTCTTATTTAACTTATATCATCAAGTAAACGGTTTCACAGGTTACTGCTCACTTGAAAAATATTTTGAACGTGGTGAGAAAGAGGGACGTATCCTTAAAGGCTTAAAGGATATGTATGATCTTGAAAGACTGGAAAAGCATATAGTTCCTGAACGTGATCTAGAGTTTAACTACCTTGGTATTAAAACTCTTTATGACAGATATCTAATCAAAGACAGAAAAGGGGAGCCGATAGAGCTTCCTCAACATATGTTTATGGCAATAGCTATGTTCTTGGCACAAAATGAAGAGGATAAACACGGATGGGCGATCAAGTTCTATGACATGATCTCGCAGTTCGAAGTGATGCTTGCAACACCTACACTTTCTAATGCACGTACGACAAGACACCAGTTAAGTTCTTGTTATATCGGATCATCTCCTGATAATATAGAAGGGATCTTTGACTCATATAAAGAGATGGCACTGCTTTCTAAATTCGGCGGCGGTATCGGTTGGGATTGGACACAGGTTCGTTCTATGGGTTCATCAATCGACGGACATAAAAATGCAGCCGGCGGAACAGTACCGTTTTTAAAAATAACAAACGATATCGCTATTGCAGTTGACCAGTTAGGAACAAGAAAAGGGGCTATCGCTGTTTATCTTGAACCTTGGCATATTGATATTCATGATTTCCTCGATCTTAAGAAAAACTCAGGCGAAGAGCGTCGTCGTGCGCATGATCTTTTCCCTGCACTTTGGATAAACGACCTTTATATGAAACGTGTAGAGCAAGACGGCATCTGGACTCTTTTTGATCCATACGATTGTAAAGAATTAACTAACCTACACGGTGAAGCGTTTGAAAAACGTTACTTAGAGTTAGAACAAGATGAGTCTATCATCAAAGAGCGTGTAAAAGCAAAAGACCTATGGAAGAAGATCCTTCTTAGTTATTTTGAATCAGGTTCACCTTTTCTTTGTTTTAAAGACAATGCTAACCGTGCAAATCCAAATGACCATTACGGCATTATCAGAAGTTCAAACCTTTGTACTGAGATCTTCCAAAATACTGAACCGAATCGTTACCTTATAAAAGTGATCTTTGAAGACGGAAACTTTGTAACATACGAAGAGGATGAGTTAGTCAAAGTCGACAGCGGAATAGAAAAAGAGGCTAAAAAAATAACAGCTCTTGACTCTCTCGGCGGACAAAAGATATATATCGTTGAAAAAGAAAAAGTGGACGGCGCGACTGCTGTTTGTAACTTGGCATCTGTGAACCTTTCACGTATCAATACAAAAGCAGATATAGATCGTATTGTTCCGACTGCGATCCGTGCACTCGATAACGTTATCGATCTGAACTTCTATCCGTTAGAGAAAGTAAAACGCACAAACATGAGAAGCCGTTCTATCGGTCTTGGTGTTATGGGTGAAGCACAGATGTTAGCGGAGCAAAAAATCGTATGGGGAAGCCAAGAGCACTTTGATAAGATAGATGAGATCATGGAAGCGGTTAGTTATAACGCTATCTCTGCATCATCTGACCTGGCACTGGAAAAAGGAAAGTATGTAGAGTTCGAAGGGTCAAAATGGAGCAGAGGAATAATGCCTCATGACCATGCAAATGCAGAGGTCAGAAACCTTGTCGACCGCGGCGGACTTTTTGCACCTGCTTATGAATGGGATGAACTACGTAAAAAAGTAAAAACTCAAGGAATGAGAAATGGATACTTAATGGCTGTAGCACCTACAAGTTCTATCTCAATCCTTACAGGTACGACTCAAGCTATCGAGCCTGTATTTAAACGCAAGTGGTTTGAAGAGAACTTAAGCGGACTTATTCCGGTCGTTGTTCCAAATCTTTCGCCTGAAACTTGGAGCTACTATACATCAGCTTATGAACTTGACCAGCGTATACTCATTAAAGCAGCCTCAATACGTCAAAAATGGATCGACCAGGGTCAAAGCTTGAATATCTTTATAACGCTTGATAAAGCAAGCGCTAAGTACCTTAACGACATCTATATGCTAGCATGGAAGATGGGACTTAAATCTACATACTACTTACGCTCTCAATCACCTGAGACTGCAAACGATGTAGAGGATCGCTCTATGGAGTGTGTCGGTTGTCAATAGGATGAGGCCGCTAAGCAAAAATGAGATAGAAAGTTTTCTATCCCGTTTTGAAAGATTTGTCGATTCGGAAGTAAAAAGTATAACAGTTCAATCCCCGACAGTTATCGAAGTAAGGTTAAGTGTTCAAGACAGCGCACTGGGTTTTGACTGGATAGATCTCTCTTTTGAACTATCGAACGTCAGTGAAGCAAATCTGATAGATAACAGTAAACTGGCTTACCTTGATATGACTGAAGGGATAAGTATTGTTTTTGAAGATAACAAGTTTGTTTTTTGTTATGGAGATTACAGCTCGATAAGAAGTGCTAAAGACTCTGCGCTGTTTGTTATATGTGACAGCATCAAATATGAAGAGCTGCCTTTTTCAGGCTAACTCTTCAAACATAGTAGTAACACAACTCTCTATCATCTCATAGACTCTGTCAAAACCTTCAAAGCCGTCAAAGAAATATGGATCGGGAACATCTTCACCGTTATAACCGAATGATCCTAGTTTATGCAGATTGTTTGCGCCAAGACGTTTTAGATCATTGTAGTTACTCTGATCCAAGGCGATAACATACTCAAACTCTTCAAGCTCTTTTTTTGTTATCTGTGACGCAGTAAAAGATGATATATTGATCCCGTTCTTCTGAGCTACTTTTACCGAGTTGGCACACGGTGTCTCTCCGACATGCCAGCTGCCGGTTCCGGCAGAGGACACTCTTACATGTAAGTCTCTGTTTTCTACTATTTTTTTAGCCACACCCTCCGCAAGAGGAGAACGGCAGATATTTCCAAGACAAACAAATATAACAGAGTTCATAACTGCTACGGTTTTATGCTTTTTTCAAAAATTCTGTTTTAAGATAGATCTTCGCACCATTAACGCGACCCTCGATATGACCTTCGACATCTGCAGGGATAGATATGTTTCTAACTGTTGTTCCGCGCTTTGCAGTAAAGCCTGCACCTTTAACATCCAGGTCTTTTAAGATGACTACACTGTCACCCGCTTTTAAAACAACACCGTTTGCATCTTTAACGATAACATCTTCACCGCTGCTTAGTCCAGCTTCTGCCCACGCTTTTTCTTCATCTTCAAGATACATCATATCTAACAGATCTTGACGTCCTAGAGTGCTTAAAAGTCTGTATGACATCACTTTAACAGCAGGCACTTCGCTCCACATGCTGTCGTTTAGACAGTTGAAATGTGTCTCGTCCAGTTCACCGCTCTCGATTTGACCTTTACATGTAGAACAGACCAGGATTGATTGTTCTGCACTTCCGTCTGAAGGAGATACTTCTAAAACAGATAAGTTCTCTTCGCTTGCGCATAGTTCACATTTGTTTGAACTGCGCTCTTTTAATTCTTGCTCTACGCTCATTTGAATACCTTATATTGATTTCAAATGCAATTTTACTACTTTTGCTATTAAAACTTAATTTTGCGAAGCGAGCCTTACTCTTTGTGAATGTGTAATGGCTACGGCAATCGCATCGGTGATATCAAGCGGCTTGATCTCTTTTTTTATATTTAAAAGACGTTTGACCATAAAAGAGACCTGTTCTTTGTCCGCTTTGGCTTTTCCAGTAAGCGCTTTTTTGATCTGCAGCGGAGTGTACTCAGCAAACGTACCGAACTCCTGAATAAGTTTCATCATCAATGCCCCGCGAAACTGAGCAAGCTTTATGACCGTCTTAGGATTATGCGCATAGAACATACTCTCGACTGCGACTTCATCTATCTTATGTGCGGTGAACAACTGTTCTATCGCTTCAGCCATCTGCGGGACTTGAAACTGCAGGTCTTCTGCTTTCATCTTTACGAGTCCCGCTTCGACCAAAGCGATCTTGCCTTTGTCTAAAGAGATGATCGCATATCCCATATTTCTTGTACCCGGATCGATTCCTAAAATATTTATCATCACTTCCCTAAATTCACAAAACTTTTGAAATATTATATATTTAAAATGCTTCTATATGAAAAAATATGTCAGATTATCATATTTTTTTCAATAATCTTCATTCATCACAG